>DASXGC010000354.1:0-11959 GCA_036489235.1 Vicinamibacterales bacterium | reverse complement strand
AACGTTTCGGTCGGCCGTTCGAAGTCAGCCGTCTTGAAGCCGAGACCGCCGAGCACCGTCGCCGTCTTCAGTTCGATGCTGTAGCCGTCACGGAGCCGAAAGCTGTCCTGAAGGTCGCTGTAGCGATGCAGCATCGCGTCGTGTTGGTCTTCAGGAATCTCCGGGTTCCCCAGCTGATCCTCGATGGCGTGCATCTCCGCCTTCATCGCGATCAGGTCGGCGAACGCACCCGACGCCTCCTCGAAGACGGTGTGACCTGAATGATTCAGGCCATCCTGCGGGAGATAGCCGACGGTGAGCGCGTTGGGCTTCAGCACGGCGCCCGAGTCGGGTTCGTCGATGCCGGCCATCATCTTGAGGAGCGTGGTCTTGCCGGCGCCGTTTGGGCCGCACAGCCCGACGCGTTCGCGGTCGGTGATCTGCCACGTCACGTGATCGAACAGGACGCGATCGCCGAAGGTCTTGGTGAGGTCTGAGAGTTGAATCATGTCAATGGCTGATGGCTAAAGGCTAATGGCTATGGTTGATGGTCACGACACCATCCACCATGACCGTCAGCCATGAGCCATCAGCCATGAGCCATCTGCGCCCTCAGCCATGATATCGAAAGCGCGTTATTCTCCGAGCGCTTTCGCCGCCGCGGCGAGCACCTGCGGCACGCGGAACGGCTTGGTGAGGTAACCCGCAACGCCGAGGTTGACCGCTTCGATCGCGCTCGATTCGGTGGAGAAGCCGGTGATGATGATGACCGGCAGGTCCGCCTTGTAGCGCTTCGCTTCCCGGATGACCGTCAGGCCGTCCATGCCCGGCATCTTCAGATCCGCGATCAGCAGATCGTAGGGGTAGAGCCGCATCCGCTCGAGCGCAGAACGGCCGTCCGGCGCCACGTCAACATCGTATTCCGCCAGCGCCAGCGTCTTGCCCAGCAGATCTCGAATGCTCGCCTCGTCGTCCACCACCAGCACGCGGGGACGCGCGGTACCGGTCGCCGGACGCGTTGGCGCCGTCGGTGCGGTGCGGCCGCCGCCGGCGCGAGGACGCTGGCTGTCGAGCCACGCGTCGATGTCGCGCTTGCGGAACCGCCATTGGCGGCCGACGCGAACCGCAGGAATCTTGCCGGCTTTGATCAGCCGATAGACGGTTCGCAGATTGACCTGGAGATACTCCAGGACCTCTTCTGTTGTCAGAAACGTTTCGTCAATCATGCTTCGCGCCCCGGCGATGATGCGGTCGGCAGTTCCACGGTGAACACGGCGCCGCCCTCTGGGTGATTAGCGGCGACGATCTGACCGCCGTGCTCTTGCACGATTCCGTACGCAATGGCCAATCCGAGGCCGGTGCCCTGGCCGACTTCCTTCGTGGTGTAGAACGGCTCGAAGATACGGGACAGGGTGCCCTCCGAAATTCCGACGCCGGTGTCGCGCACAGTCGCCACGATCCGATCCCGCGACGGCGGCGTCGACGTCGTGATTTCGATGCGTCCGGGCCGGCCGGTCGCGGTGATGGCGTGCTCCGCGTTCATGATCATGTTGAGGAACACCTGGTGCAGCAGCAGCGGGTCGCTCTGCACGCGCGGCAGTTTCTCATCATAGTGTCGCACGACTTCGATGTCGCAGGCACGCTGCGCGGGCGCCCGCAGCGCCAGCACCTTCTGCAGGACGACGTTCAAACTTACAGAGCGGCGTGCCAGCCGACGCGATCCTGCAAAGACCAACAGGTTGCGGACGATTTTCGCGGCACGGTCGGCTTCGCGATAGATGGTCTGGACCTCGCGCCTGATCTGCTTGGGGAACGCGCCGGTGGTTCGCAACAGCTCCAGATGCCCGAGGACGCCCTGCAGCGGATTGTTCAGTTCGTGGGCAATTCCCGCGACAAACTGTCCCAGGCCGGCCAGCTTTTCGGTCTGGGTCAGCCGCTTGCGTAATTCCTCGCGCTCCGCCTCGAGCTGAGTTTGCGGCGTCATGTCGCGGGCGACCAGCACGCTGCCCACAAGCTCGCGATCCTGATTCAACAGATCTGTGACTGTCACTGTGAACGGTCCCTTGAGCGCCGGGTCGTGCACCTCCCGGGTAATCGCTGCGTCGCTGGCCGACCGGTTGGGCGACGATCGGTGCCGTTCGATCCAGCCGGCGAGCTCCGCGCCGATGTGATCGGCCAGCGGCTGGTCGATCAACTCGTCGCGCTGCCTGCCGAGCCGCGCCGCGAACGCCGCGTTGACGTGGACGATGCGGCCGCGCATGTCGGAGACGGCGACCAGGTGTGAAATCGAGTCGAAGACGTTCTCCAGCTCCCGCCGCGACCTGATCACATCGTCGAGCAGCTGCATGTTCTCGATCGCGCTCGAGAGCTGCCGGCCGAGCTCATCCGCGCGATTCAGCAGATCGAGCTCACCGCCGGTCTCGCCGCGGACGCCTTCGAACACGACGGCGCCGAGCGCGCGGCGGGTGCCGCGCAGCGGCACGGTGACGAGCGCGGTCGCTTCGGTTGCAGTGGCGGTGATCTCCGCCCGCGCGCCGCGCATGGCCGTGGCTGCCGGCGCGGTGGCGTCCTCGCTGCTGATCCGGACGCCGCGCGACACGCTGGTCGGATCAGACGAGGCACGCAGCATCAGGTGCCGCGCCCGGCGATCGTGAATCCATACCGAGGTGCGGTCGGCGGCGAACAGCCGGTTGGCGCCGTGACAGAAGATGTCGAGGCCGGCGGCGAGGTTCAACGTCGCGGACAGACTGGCGGAGAACTCGCCGAGCAATTCGCGGACGTCACGCTGCAGGTCGGCGGTCTGACGCAGGCGCATCAACTCGAGCGCGGTGACGAAGGCGTCGCCGATTTCAACGGTGTCGCCGATGTCAGATGCGGCCGGCGGCATCGCGAAGCCGACGGCGAGCAGGCCCAGCCGCTCACCGCCTCGCACCAGCGGCAACAGCAGCGCGATCGGCGTGCCCAGGCGCGTGGCAAGGTCCGGCGTTTGACGGCCTGCGTCCGCAATCAGCGTCGGCGCGCCGCGGTCGAACGCGCCGCCAACGCTGCCGGCCTCCTCGGCTCCCGGCAGGAATGGCTCGGTGCGTAGCGTGTCGAGCGCAAACCCCGAGGTTGCCTGCAGGATCCCGTCTCGTGGGTTGACCTGAAACAGCAGCGAACACGAGCCGCCCGTCACGTCCAGTGCGTGCTGATGCAGATGCGGCAGGAGATCGTGCGCGTTGCCGGTGTGCGCCAGCAGCGAAACGAGGGTCTGGCGCGTGACCGACACGCCGTCAGCCGTGCCGGCGTCCGGACGCGTCGCTCGCCTGGCTGGGGTGTCTCGGGACATTCAGGGTTGGTGGGGGCCGGACCGGGCCGCGTCGGGCGATTCTACAGCGAATCGAACGAGCTGATCCAACCACACGAACGGTTGGGCCGAGCCGCGGCTCTTAGCGCAAGACGTGTGGTATCAGCCGGTTAGGCCGACGCCCGGAATATAATTCAAAGACGGGCAGGCGACCCGACTGCCGACGGTCATCCACCGTCTTAGTACGCGAGGGATCGAAGTGGCCGGCCGCATACCGGCCGCGGTCATCCCCGAGAGAGGCCTTCCCGCCCCGCATGACGTGGACGGACGAGGAGCTCGTCGCCAAATCGATAGGCGGCGACGCTGAGAGCTTCAACCAACTGGTCCTCCGATGGGAACGGCCCATCTATGCCCTTGCGTACCGAACCATCGGCCGCGAAGAGGATGCACGCGACGTCTGCCAGGAGACGTTTCTCCGGGCGTTCCGCGCGCTGCCGGGGTTTCGAGGGCAGGCGAAATTCTCGTCCTGGCTCTATCGGATTGCGCTCAATCTGTGCCGCGACTGGATGCGGCGCGAGCGTCGCACGCCGGTGGTGCAACCGCCGGAAGACGTCGATCTGATGGAGCTCGCGGCAGCCGCCGAGCCGTCGGAATCGATCGAGGAACTGGTGGCGCGCAAGGACCTGTCGCGGCTGGTCGAGCGTGCGATGACACTGCTGCCTGAAGAGCAGCGAACCGCGATTGTGTTGAAGGAATATCACGGGCTGACGTTCCAGGAGATCGCGGATCTGGCGAACTGCCCGCTGAGTACGGTAAAAACCCGCCTCTATCAGGGGCTCACTGTCTTGCGCCGGGAACTGGCGAAGAACGCCAAAGCAACGTTATGACTGCATCCATCTGTTCATATCCGGGCGATCGCGACGAAGCGCTGATCGCGGCACTCTACGACGATGGCGATCCGGTGAAGCTCTCGGCGTTCGAGGCGCACATGGCAGGGTGCCAGTCGTGCCGCGACGAAATCGACACGCTCCGCGGTGTGCGGGCGCAGCTGTCGCGATGGGCTCCGCCCGAGCCGAGCTTCGGCGTCATCGGCCGCCAACCGCAAGTCGTCAGTCCCGAATCCACTGCCGGCAATCAGCCATCAACCGTTCTGCAAGGCTCGGCCTGGCGGCAGGTACCGGTGTGGGCGCAGGTCGCCGCGGCGTTGCTGTTTTTGGGTGTGTCAGCCGGCATTGCGAATATCGACATCCGGTATGACGCCAGTGGTTTGAGCGTGCGGACCGGATGGCTGACGCCGGCGTCCGATCGGCGGGTGGCCGCGGCCGGTCAGGTTGCGCCGAATACGACAGTTGTTCCGGCGGCCGCGCCAGCGCCTGTCGATCCGGCGCCGTGGCGCGCCGATCTGGCGGCGCTCGAACAGCAGATGAAGAGCGAGATGCACGCATCGCTGGCGGCTGCGCCGCGTGCGGTCTCGGCCAGCGACGCGGATCTGATTCGGCGCGTCCGCGCGCTCGTCGACGAAAGCGAAAAACGGCAGCAGACCGAACTGGCGCTGCGGGTCGCGGAAGTGCTGCGCGACGTCAGCTCGCAGCGGCAGGCGGATCTCGTGAAGATCGACCGCAGCCTCGGCGCCGTTCAGAACAACCTCGGCGTCGAGGTCATGAAGCAGCGGCAATCATTGAACCTGCTGTACCGCGCATCTCAGAAACAGTGACGTCAGGGGGCATCGTGAAACGGCTCGCATCAATGGTCATGGCGGGAACGGTCGCGGCGAGCGGCTCGGCATATGCGCAGTCCGCGGCGTCGGCGGCAGCCGCGCGCGCCGCGGCCGAGCAGCGCTACCAAATCGGTCAGATGGAGCGCGTCCTCGAGGGCGCGGTGGAGCACGGTCTGGCGGTGACGCGCGATCGCGTCCAGGCTCTGGCGCAGGCGCAGCCCGATACGCTGGTCAGCGACAACGCCCACGTCCGCGGGTTCCGACTCGAAGGCTACGGCGTGTTTTTCGACGTGGTGGTCCCGTCGTTCGAAACCACCTGGACGTGGAGTCTGCGCACGCTCGACAACGCCGACCTCGGTCTCGACAGCGCGTTGCGCACGTTGCAGTCGCACATCCAGACCGCCGGCGATCCGAATCTCGAGCAGGCGCTCAAGCGCGTCGAACTCCAGGTCAATCCAGCCGTGCTCGCGCGCAGCTCGGTGCCTGACACCAGCGGCGCGCGCAATGCGACCGGTTCGGCGGCCGCGACGATCGAAAAGCGCGTACCGTCAGACGACCCGATCCTGACCGATCCAGCCGAAGCGTACCGGACTGAGGTGACCCAGGCGCTCAAGGACGCGATGCTGGCCTACAGCAGCTCGCTCGGCATCGGCGCCAACGAGTGGTTGACGATCGCCGCAAAGGGCAACGATGACCGCTCGCGTCTCGCTCCGGCCGACACCGGCTCGGGCACCCGCGTCCTGCGCTTGCGCGGCTCGGATCTCGCCGACTTTCTGGCCGGCAAGATGTCCCGCGAAGACGCCCTGCAGCGGATTGAGGTGCGGGTGTTCTAGAATACGCGCATGCGCGCGCTCGTCTGCCTGCTGTTCGCCGTGTTTTGCGCCGCCTGCAGTCCACCGGTCGATCTGACCAAGGGACTCGAGGTGGAAATCGTCACCTCGGGCTGGCTCGACGCCGGCATCAACAGCGGACAGAACAAGCTGGTTCCCTCGGTCACCTTCACGCTGAAAAACCTGACCACCCAGAAGCTCTATGCGTTGCAGGCGCAGGCGCTATTCCGGCGCGTCACCGAAAACGACGAGTGGGGCAATGGCTTCGTGATCGTCGGATCGAAAGAGTTGAGCGCAGGCGAGACGACCGGCGCCATCACCATCAAGTCGCAGCTCGGTTACACCGGCAGCGATCAGTCGCGGACTGACATGCTGCAGAACTCACACTTCGTCGATGCCAAAGTCGATCTGCTGGTGAAGTACGGGCCGTCGCAGTGGGTCAAAGTCGGAACCTATCCGATTACCCGCCAGCTACTCCAGAAGTAGCGCCCAAAGCGTGATCAGGGCGAGTGCTCCGTCGCTCGCGGCGAAAAGCAGGAATGACGCCGGCGACTGCCGTAGATAGTGGTCGACCAGGAACAGCACCGCGCCCGCTCCTTTGAGCAACACATTCATCGCCCAGAGATAGGTGCGACCGCCACGCGATCCGGGATCGCGGTACGGAATGAGATACCCGCCAGCGATACCCAGCAGAAAAAGGCCATTCAGATCTGCATGGATGGGAGGCTGGGGCAGCGGGACGCCGAAGAGTTGCGCAAGCAGCGGCCTCGCGGCCAGCATGGCGATGCCGACCAGGCAGTCATAGAGGCCGGACACCGCGGCGATCGTCCGTAGTCGGGCGTTGCTGATAGCTGATTCCACTACTGGATTTTCTTCAGCTCACCCTGATACGTCGTGCCCTGACCCGCGGTGATGCGGACCTCGAACACCATCGGCTCATACCCCTCTGCGCGAACTTCCACGTGATGCGGACCGGAGACGATGTGCAGTTTCTGAAACATGCCGTCGAAGTCGTCCACGAGACCGACGTAGTAGCCATCGACGTAGACCTCGGCTTCGCGAGGCTTGATCTTCAGGTGCAGCGATCCCTCTTCGTTCGACGAATAGCTGGATTGTCCCCCGCCGCCATAGCCGCCGCTATCAGGGTCGCCGCCGTACCAGGGATCGTAGTAGCCACCGTAATAGCCACCGTAGTAGCTGCCGGCGTAGGCCGCGCCGTATCCGACACCCAGCCACCACGGATAGTAGTACCCGCCGTAATACCCGCCACCGTAGTACCCGCCTCCGTAGTACCCGCCGTTAACCGGCGGCTTTGTCCCTTTCGGAACAGCCGTGCCCACCGGGTAACCGTCACTAGGGCGGCGGTAGGCGGGGGTGCTGGCGCCACCGGCAGCGTTCGTGGTGTCGCGATTAGGTGCGCCTCGCCGTATCGGCGTCCCGTTGCCGTTTGTCTGCGCCGTGCCTGTCTCGGTTGACGCCGCGGGCGTCGTGGAGACCGAGCCGCCACCGTTGCGAGAAACCGCGGTCTCGCCGCTGCGCGCGCCACCGTTCGCGCCCGAGTGACTGCCGCGCGATGAGCCGTTGTCGCCGCCCGCGCCTGCGCGTGGAGTCGCAGCCGCGCTGCCCTGTCCGCCGGCTGGACCACCGGTGTGTCCGCCGCCGCCACTAGACGCGCCGCTGCTGGCGTGTCCGCCACCATTCGATCCGCCGCCACCAGCGGAGCCTCCACCCGAGTGTGCGCCACCGCCCGAAGCGCCGCCGCCACTCGCGTGGCCGCCGCCCGACGAACCGCCGGCCTGGCCGCCACCCGACGAGCCGCCGCCAGAATGTCCGCCACCGCTCGATCCCGCTGATGAGGCGGCAGGCGCAGCCTTCGCCTGCTCGGCGCTCGCGACCGACGAGCTCGCCAACCAGAGCGTCGTGGCAATTGCCAGAACTGCGACGCCAAAGATCCGCGGGTTGCTGCTCATGACCTCGCCCTCTTTGTAAGGAAAGCAGCAACACCGCTGCCAATCAGGCCGCCGAGGGTGCCTAGAGTATTCGCCTAAAACGTTGCATTTGCACGTACGAAGCGGCGCCGTTTGTCCGTCGTAGAGGCCATCCGTCCCGTTTTCTTGACACCCTGATCCCCCGGCCGATACAGTCAGAAAAATCGATGTTTCACAGCACAACCATCCTCGCCGTCCGCCATCACGACCGCGCCGTGCTGGCCGGCGATGGCCAGGTCACCTTCGGTCAGACCGTCGTCAAGCAGAAGGCCAGGAAGATTCGACGGCTCTATAACAACAACATCCTGGCCGGCTTCGCCGGTTCGGCGGCCGACTCGTTCGCGCTGTTTGCCCGGTTCGAATCGAAGCTGGAGCAATATCGCGGCAATCTCGAGCGCTCCGCCGTCGAACTCGCCAAGGATTGGCGCAGCGATCGCATCCTCCGCCGTCTGGAAGCGATGCTGATCGTCCTCGACAAGGCCTCGACGTTCCTCCTTTCCGGCAACGGCGATCTGATTGAGCCGGACGATGGGATCGTCGCGATCGGATCGGGCGGACCGTACGCGCTGGCCGCGGCCAAGGCACTGGCCGCCAACACACAATTGGACGCCCGATCGATCGCCGAGAAAGCGATGACGATTGCCGGCGAAATCTGCATCTACACCAACGGTCAGCTCGTGGTCGAAGAGCTGTAGTGGCCATCCTGCTTCCCGCTGCCACCGCAACGTCGACCGCGTCGTTGACGCCGCGACAAATCGTCGCCGAGCTCGATAAGCACGTCATCGGACAGGCAGCGGCGAAACGCGCCGTCGCCATCGCCCTGCGCAACCGGATGCGCCGCCAGAAACTTTCCCCCGACCTCGCCGAAGAGATCGCGCCGAAGAACATCCTGATGATCGGTCCGACCGGCGTCGGCAAGACCGAGATCGCCCGTCGTCTGGCCAAGCTCGCACAGTCCCCGTTCCTGAAGATCGAAGCGTCGAAGTTCACCGAAGTCGGCTACGTCGGCCGCGACGTGGAGTCGATGATCCGCGACCTCGCCGAACTGGCCGTCGACATGGTGCGCGAGGAACGTATCGAGGAAGTGAAGGGGAAAGCGAAGCAGAACGCCGAGGATCGCCTGCTCGACATCCTGCTGCCGCCGGCACGGCCGATCGCTCCGGACGAGGACCAGGCCGCGGCCCGCGAGGCGCAATCGCAGACCCGCGAACGCTTTCGCGAACAGCTGCGCGCCGGCCGGCTCGACGCTCGCGTGGTCGAGATCGACGTGCGAGAGAAGTCGTTTCCATCGCTCGAAATCATCAGCGGCTCGTCGGTCGAGGAAGTTGATGTCAACCTGAAAGACATGCTGCCGGGGCTGTTCCAGGGGAAAAACAAGAAGCGCAAGCTGAAGGTGCCAGAAGCACTCGAGTACCTGACCACCGAAGAGGAACAAAAGCTCATCGACATGGACAGCGTTGCGCGAGCCGCCGTGCAGCGCGTCGAGCAGGCCGGCATCATTTTCCTGGACGAGATCGACAAGATCGCGGGCCGCGAAGGCTCGCATGGTCCGGAGGTCAGTCGCGAGGGCGTGCAGCGCGACATCCTGCCGATCGTCGAGGGCACGACCGTCAACACCAAGTACGGCATGGTGCGGACCGATCACATCCTGTTCATCGCCGCCGGCGCGTTCCATGTGTCGAAACCGTCCGACCTGATTCCGGAGCTGCAGGGGCGCTTTCCGATCCGGGTCGAGCTCGAGGCCCTGGGCAAGGACGAGTTCGTGCGCATCCTGACCGAACCGCGCAACGCGTTGATCAAGCAGTACGTCGCGCTGATGGACACCGAAGGCGTCACGCTCAGCTTCACCGACGATGCGATTCACCGCATTGCCGATTTCGCGACAACGGTCAACGAGCGGACCGAGAACATCGGCGCGCGGCGCCTGCACACCGTGCTCGAGAAGCTGCTCGACGAGGTGTCGTTCGAGGGCTCCGATCTCCCCGATAAGTCCGTCACCATCGACGAGGCCTACGTCGTCCGGATGCTCGCGGACATCGTCAAGGACGAAGATCTGTCGCGGTACATTCTGTGAGACGACGACGGACGGCGCAGAACACGGCGATCCTCGTCAGTCTGCTTTGCATCGCGTGCGGCAAGAAGGGGCCGCCGCTGCCGCCGCTCGTCAAGTTGCCGGCGCCGCCCGGAGAAATGCGCGCCGAACGGCGAGGCGATCGTGTGGACGTTTCCCTGACGGTGCCGTCCACGAACACCGACGGTTCGCGGCCGGCGAACATCGCCAGCATCGACGTTTACGCGGTCACCCTGCCGCTGACGGCGGCGCCGCTGAGCGAAGCACAGCTGCTGAAGATGGCGACCAAGGTTGCCAGCCTCGATGTGAAGGCACCCGCTGATCCGAATGCGACCGTTGACGACGACGAACCCGACGAGCTGACGGATCCGCTCGAAGGCAAGGGACTCGATCAGGGTGCCCCCGCGCAGGTGCACGAGACGCTGACGCCGGCGATGATGACGCCGGCCGAGATTCCGAAGGACAAGAAGGCCGCGGCGGTCGCGAATCGCCTGCTGCCGCTTGCCGGTTCGCCGCCGACACCGACGCTCCGCACCTACGCATTCGTCGGCATCTCGACGCAGGGCAAGAAAGGGCCGCTGTCGAAACGCGTGACCGTGCCGCTGGTGCCGCCGCCCCCGCCACCGACGGCAGTCAGCCTCGCGTACGACGAGAAGGCGGTCACGTTGAAATGGACGCCGGTCGCCGCTCCCGTGACCGCACCACCCGCGGCACAAGGCACCCTGGCGTCGACCGTGCTCAACGCCGCGACTCCGACCATTGCCTACAACGTGTACGACGTGTCCGGACCTGACAGCGTCAAGCTGACCGCGACGCCAATCGCCGAGCCGACGTTCACCGACCCGCGCGTGGTGTTCGGCGAGAAGCGCTGCTACGTCGTTCGTACCGCCGAAACCGTCAGCGCGGTCGGGATCGAAAGCGACGCGTCGGCGCAATCGTGCGACACGTTCAAAGATACGTTTCCGCCGGCGCCGCCCAAGTCGCTGAACGCCGTGCCGAGCGAAGGTGTGATCACGCTGATCTGGGAACCGAGTGCCGAGAAGGATCTCGCCGGCTACATCGTCCTGCGCGCCACGGCGCCGAACCAGGACCTGCAGCCGATCACGAAGGAGCCGATCACCGACGCGTCATTCAAGGACGCCGTGCCGGCGGGCGTGCGCTACGTCTACGCGGTCAAGGCAGTGGACAAGTCCGGCAACGTCAGTGGGATCTCCGACCGCGTCGAGGAATCGGCGCGGTAATGATCTAGAATTTCCGTCCATGGATCGCCTGTATCGGATCGACTATCAAGGCCGCGCCCAGTACGCCGTCGAGCGCGATGGCGTGCTCTACGCGGTGTCGGGCGATATCTTCGGCGCCTACGCGCCGGGCGACGTCATCGCCGGCGGGCTGAAGGCATCGGGGCTGCGGGTGCTCGCGCCGGTGCGTCCATCGAAGATTGTCTGCGTCGGCCTCAACTACAAGGATCACGCGGCCGAATCCGGCAAGCCGCTTCCGCCAGAACCGCTGCTGTTCCTGAAGCCGTCGAGCGCCGTCATCGGTCCCGACGATCCGATCCGCCTGCCGCCCGGTGTCGGCCGCGTCGACCACGAAGCCGAGCTGGCGGTGGTGATCGGTCGCCGCGCGCATCGCGTGTCGCGCGCCGAGGCGTGGCAATACATTCTGGGGATCACCTGCATGAACGACGTCACCGCACGCGACATGCAGAAGAAGGAGGCGCAGTACACACGCTGCAAGGGCTTCGACACCTTCGCGCCGGTGGGGCCATGCATCGCGACCGGTCTCGGCAGCGACGCGCGGTCAGTCGAAGGCTGGGTCAATGGTGAGCGCCGGCAGGGGTCGAGCACCGGTCACCTGATTTTTCCGATCGACCACCTCGTCGAATACATCACCTTCGTCATGACGCTCGAGCCTGGCGACATTATCTCGACAGGCACTCCCTCGGGCGTCGGGCCGTTACACGCCGGCGATGTTGTGACGGTTCGCGTCGAAGGGGTGGGCGATCTCACCAACCCCGTGGAGAACGAATAGGCGTGGGTTTTGCGTCCTCAATTAGATTGCAGGGGAAAGCGCTATGAAACTCTTCAT
>DASXGC010000243.1:0-10409 GCA_036489235.1 Vicinamibacterales bacterium | reverse complement strand
GGCAAGGTGCCGGACGATACCGAGCGGTTCGACCCGAAGACGATGGTGAACGGTGCGCTGCCGCAGCAGTTTTCAACGCCGCACGGCATCACCGGTTCGAAGGACGGGAAGATTTACGTCGCGGATCGCCGCGGCAATCGCGTCCAGGTGTTCGATCACGCCGGCAAGTTCCTCGCCGAAAAAGTCATCGCGCCTGCCACGCTGTCATCGGGCTCGGCCTTCGTACCGGTACTCTCGCCCGATCCACAGCAACAGTGGCTGTACGTGGCCGACGGCACCAATCACAAAGTCTGGATCCTGCGCCGTTCGGATCTCGAGATCGTCGGGAGTTTTGGTCGCGGCGGCCGCCAGGTCGGGCAGATGCTCCGCCCGCACGGGATGAGCATCGACAATCAGGGCAATCTCTATGTCGGCGAAGCCTCGACCGGGCGCCGGGTCCAGAAGTTCACGCTGCAGAAGTAGTCCGGATGGCGGCGCGGGTCTTTCAGGCCCGCGTCACTTCCGTTCCTCGAACCGCGCCCCTTGCAGGATGTTCGGCAGCGCGTGATTCCCCTCGTGGCAAGCGTACTCGAAGATCCGATCGTCGGTCTTCGACATCTCGATCGCCGCGGTCCACGGCCGCGTGAACGTCTCCGGGTCGTCCACCGTAAATTCGTATCGCAGTGTGGTCGGATTGACGCGCCTGAAGCGTTCGACCAGATGCAGCGCCACTCCGGTGCCGCGGAAGTTCGTCTTGTCGGTGAAGTTGGTGGTGTCCACGATCAGCGTGTCACCTTCCCAGCGCCCGCGTGAATCACCGAGCCATTGACGAATCGCCGCCGGCAGGTGTGGACGGCCATCGGTCGGTATGACCCTGGCGTCGTGAATCATTTCGGTGTACACGACCACCGCATCGCGCGTCTGGAATATCTGCAAGTAGTTGTTGTAGGGACCGAGCGCGATCGGCGGTCCGGCGTTGAAGGCGAGGCAGCGTTCCTGTAGCGACCGATTCTCCGGTCCATCCGCGGGATGATCGCGCTGGTCGGCGTTCCGCGCCGCGTTTCTGGCGCGGGCGCCAGCCGTCAGCGGCGGGACGCGGCCGTCCGCCGGATCGATCACCCACGAGGTCGGCTTCTTTCCGTCGAGCGTGCCGACGCGGGTGCCCCGCTCGAACCAGAATTCGGCGACGCCGCGAGCCGCATCAACCGCGGCGCCGCCATCGCGGCGGTCGCGATCGTTGCGGCCAATCTGATCGGCCTCGAATGCCGCCGCCTGAGCGTCGGTGAAGAACGCCTGGGTGACCAGATCCGCGGGCCGCTCGAATGGCGTCAGCGTCGCGAAGCTCCACACGGCGGTGAGGTCGGGCGGCAGAGCCGCAGACGCTGGCCGCGACTGACCGTGCAGCGACACGATCGCCAGCATCAGCGCGCCGAGCAAAGCGAGCAGGCGGACCGCCACTGGGTGCAGTTTAGCGTGGCTCAGACGATCGAGCGAGTGTTACGCCCCACAAAACCACGGAGACACGGAGTCACAAGAGGTTCCAACCCCATTTGCTCCACCGCCGACTCGTGTCCGGCGCTCGGTTCACGTGCGGCGGTCGCTCCGCGAGCAGCGCCGTTGACTTCGAACGATTCGACGGCCACTGCCAGACGGCTGGCCGTGGGAGCAAGTGAAGCGCTATGCGGCGGCCCGTCGAATCGAGGCGCGCGACTCAATGTCCCCGTGTCTCCGTGGTAATGACTCGAGAGAACTCAGTGTGGACCATTTAGACGGCGAGCAGCCGCTCGATCTTTTCCATCACGGTGGGCCAGCGGTATTCGCGATCCACGTAGGCGAGGCCCTGACGGCCGAGTTCGGCGGCCGCGTCCGGGTGATCGAGCAGGTAGTCGAGCGCCGCCGAGAACTCGATCGCATTGCCATAGTACAAGCCGCCGTCGGCGCGCTCGACCTGGCCGCGCAGCACCTTGCACCGCGCGTTCACCAGCGCCGGCAGCCCGTGATTCCAGGCCTCGAGCAGGACCATACTCAGGCTCTCGAACGGCGACGGCATCATCAGCGCACGCGCGCGCGACAGCAGCGCTTCGCGCACCTCGTGCTCGACGAAGCCGAGCGCGCGAATCGACGGATGATCGGGAATCGGCATCGACGAAGGGCCCGCGATCACCAACTGCACCGCACGGCCGCCGCCTTCGACGTAGCGGAGGAAATGCCGGACCAGTGCGTCGCACCCTTTATTGGGATCGATCCGACCGAGATACAGCACAAACGGATCGGTCAGCCCCAGCGGATCGAGGCACGCACGATCCGGCGCATCCACGACCGCATCGAGCCCGCAGCCGATGATTTCCGACGGCTTTCCGGGCGGCAGCCGCATCTCCACCAGTTCCTGCTCTTCGGGTGTCAGGTACAGCAATCCGCGCGGCAGCGCGAAGTAACGCTCGAGGACGTCCACATGGATCAGCGGATCCTCCTCCGCCGTCGGCACCAGGATGGCGCGGCCGGCGACGATCGGCAGACCGAAGTAGGCGTCGTAGTAGCGATACGACCAGAACAAGACGCGGTCGTAATCGTCGCCATGATGGCGCAGATGCTCGAGCAGCGCCGGAACATCAGGTCCATTCTCGCGGAACCACTGCTCCTGCTCCTCCAGCGTGGCGCGATCGGCGAACACACGATCGCTGATGTCCATGAAGCGGTGGAGGTGACGAGGCTGATCCACCGGAAAGCGCACCACACGCAACGCGCCGACCCGCGACTCTCCCACTGGATAATGATTCTTCCAGGTAATGTGATCCTTCGCGCAGGTCGTGAGAATCGTGACGTCGTGACGTCCGGCCAGGTGGTCGGCAATCAGCCGACAGTGCCCCTCAGAACCGCCGGCGATGTCCGCCCCGAATCGATGAATTACGCAGGCGATTTTCATGTTGGGAGAGATGAGTCCTTGGGGCTTGGGTTCTTGGGGCTTGGGTTCTTGGGGCTTGGTCCGTACCAGGTCCCTGGTCCGTCCTTCGTCCAAGGTCCATGGTGCGCGGACCAAGGACCAAGGACCAATCTTAGCCCCGCTCCGATCGCTCGCGGCGGAGGCGGGCGTTGTCGAGCGCGAGCTCCTCGATGCACGCGAACAGGACGCGATTGAGGTGCTGCTGGCGTCTGAAGTTGTCCTGGCTGTACTCGAACAACCAGCGTGTCATCGGCAGCAGGATCCTGCGCTTGATCGCCAGGATGAAGCGTCCGGCCTGTGGACGATGGCTGGAGAGCGCGAGATCGGTGCGGAGCTGCCAGTCGACGTCGGCGTCGAGTAGTTCCGGCAGCAGCAGCGCGTCGAGATTCCGCTCATCAACCGCGCGGCCAAGCAGGGCGCGGACCGACTCGAAGACCTGCTCGTCCTGGTAGTCGGCGGCGCCGCCGCGCTTGATCAGGTGACGCCTGAGCCGTGACCTCACGTCCTGATCGATGTCGCCCATGACTGCGGAGACGCGGAGCTTCGGCTCGGGCATCCCGCAAGTTTACTTCGCCGAAAACGCCAGCAGGACGTTTCCCGCCATCCCCTTCCACAGCGAGTAGCCGGAATTGGTGATGAGCAGCCCGTCGGCGATCGCCGGCCCGGCGGCGTCGATCGAACCGCCCTTGGCCGGCACGTGGTTGACGGTCTCGTAGTCGTGCGCGGTGTTGTAGTCCCAGATGATGCTGCCGTCGGCGGTCGAGAACGCGCGCATGTGGCCGTCCACCGAGCCCGAAAACACCACGCCGGGGATGACCGACACCGGTGCCGACTGCGCGCCCGAGCAGCCGCGCCCGCTATTGCAATCCAGCTTCGGCGGCGGCGCCTTCCAGATCTGCTCGCCGGTTTCGAGCTTCAACGCGAACAGTCCGCCCGATTCGTTCGCAGCCGCGAGCACGTCTGAGACCGGGATGTAGGCCGCCTTGTCGTCAGCCGCGGATCCCCACTCGATGCCTCCCAGCGCCCCGCCCCTGCCCGCCTTGTACTGCCAGACCGTCGCGCCTTCGCGGTCGGGATCCATGCCCCAGACGATGCCCGACTTCTGCCCCGTGACCAGGATGCGCTTGCCGCCGGCGAGCGTCCGCAGGATCGGCGAGTTGCCGAAGTCGAAATCCGGACCGAGTTCCTTCGGGCAGTTCTCGTTGTCCGGCCGGCACCCGACCAGGTACGCGTCCGCCGAGGTCGCCTGATTCCACCAGAGGATCTTGCCGGTCTTGAGGTCCATCGCCATGACCGAATCGCTGGTCGGGACGGCCGGACCGGTGTACGAGTTGCCCGTCCCGATATAGAGCGCGCCGCGCTTCTCGTCGATCGTGGGCGAATTCCACACCGAAGCGCCCGCCGGGCCAAACAGCGGTGTGCCCGCGCTGTTCTTGCCGGTCTGCTGCGGCTGTTCCTTGATGGTGTAGCTCTTCCAGATTTGATCGCCGGTGGTCGCGTCGAGCGAGACCACGCTGCCACGGAACGTGCAGCATTCGTATTTCGGCTGAGCCGCCGGCACTTCCTCGATCGAGGAAACCGGCACGTAAAGGCGGCCGTTGTGCAGCGTCGGCGTACCGGTCACGCGTGCAAACGTGTGCGGATCGACCTTCTTCTTCCAGATCACCTGGCCGGTGTTCGCGTCGAGCGCGTAGGCATTGGCTTTTTGATCGCCGATGAACAACGCGACGCGCGAGCCGGCGCGGCCGACGATTGGCGCCGCACGAACACCGCCGTCAGCCTTGAACGACCAGTAGGTGCAGCCGGTCGCCGCGTCGAGGGCGTAGACAGTGCCGGCGTCGCTGCCGACGAAGACACGTCCGGCGACGATCACCGGGTTGCCGTAGGCCTGGGTTCCGCCAGGAAATCCAAACGCCCATTTGAGCTGCAGCTTCGGCACGTCCTCGGCGGTCATCCCCGGCTTCGGCTGGTAGCGGGAGTTGCTCGAGTCGACGCCGAAACCGTTCCACTGCGCTTTGGAATTCACCGCAATCGCGGCGGGCTTGGCCGTGCACAGCCCCGCGTCCGCCGGATCAGCCATCGTCATCAACGGCTTGCCGGACAGGTACTCGGCCAGCGCGCGTTTTTCAGCCGGACTGACCTGAATCGCCATCACCGCCATGCTGCCGGTGGTGATGGTCGCGAGAATCGATTCGGGCGTCCGCTCCCGAAGTGCGGCCTTCGGCGGCGTCCGTCCGGTCGGCTGATCGTGACAGTTGGCGCAGTTGTTCTGATAGGCGGTGGCCGGATCGGTGCCTTGAGCGGAGACCGTCCGGCTGAAGCCGGACACTACGGCGGAGGCAGTCCGGCTAAAGCCGGACACTACACCGGAGCCGGTCCGGCTGAAGCCGGACACTACCATCGCGGCGAGCACTACACACCCCGCACCGAGCACCGCTCTCACTGCTTCTTCGCCGTGAACGTCCCCTCGCCGAGTCCGACGATCTCGACTTTGCCCTTCATCGAGTCCTTGGCGTCCACGCCACCGGTGTAGATGCAATTGAGCGCCGTGCCCTGCACGTCGACGGTGAACTTCAACTGCACGTCGTTCCCCTTGGCGGTGCCGGTGACGTCAGCCTCGCCCAGTTGCCCCGAATAGTGGCCGGTCAGCTTCTCGCCGTCCTGTTTCAATGTGATTGTCGGCGTTCCTGAACCCGCCCCGGTTTCGACGGTGAACAGCCACTTGCCGGTGAGATCCACCTTGGCCTGTCCGGCGAAGACGAACGATGCGCACAGCAACGCGATCGCGGACATCGCGACGACAGACGATACACGACT
Source organism: Vicinamibacterales bacterium (assembly GCA_036489235.1). Lineage (GTDB taxonomy): Bacteria > Acidobacteriota > Vicinamibacteria > Vicinamibacterales > CAVVIG01 > CAVQFC01. The sequence continues at coordinate 4,672 of DASXGC010000243.1, read as the reverse complement.
GATGATGGTTCTCATGCCTGACTCCTATCGTTGACGAATGACGTTCAGTTCCGGGAGCCCGGCATCGGCCTGGCCCCACCCTTTCACCGCCAGCGCAAACTCGGCGGCCATGGTCGCGCGATCGCCGCGATGCTGAGCCACCAGGCCCACTGCGTAGTGGGTCCCAGCGTAATTCGAGTCGTGCTCGCGCATCTGTCCGGCCGCCCACCCGGCGAAGTCCCAGTCGCCCGCCTCGCGCGCGGCACTGGCGATCGCTTCGATCGAAAACAGCGTCTGGGTCCAGGCGTCGGGCCCTGGCGCCGCACGCTCCTTCCGCACCACATCCTCGAGCATCTGGTGCGCTTTCTCGCGCTGCCCGGTCCTCAGCAGGAACTCGCCCTGCATCGATTGCAACGCGTTGGCCACCAGCCCGGCGCCTTCGGTTCCGCGCATCAACCGCAGCGCGGTGTTGCCCTCGTCTGCCGCTTCCTTGAACTGCCCGAGCGCGAGACGGGCACGTCCGGCTTCGACATGCCCGGCGGCGCTGACGATCGCCGATCGGTGTCCGGCCATGACATTTGCAGCGGCGAGCGCTTCCGTTGCGCGCCCGCGGCCGAGCAGAAACACCGGCCACTCGCGCTTATTGAACTCCTGCACCACCAGAGACGAGGCAATGGCGAACGACGTTTTCATCAACGCTTCGGCCTGCCGCATCTGGCCGATGTACTGATACGACGTCGCCAGCAGGTCGAGATTGTGCTGGTAATGCCAGTCGTATTCAACCGGGATCTTCTCGACCTTCAGATAGTCCATTTCGAGCGCGTCCGCCGCCCGAAACTCCGCGATCGCATCGGTGATCCGGCCGACCCGCCGCAAATCGTGGCCGAACATGTGGCGCGCGTGCGGAATCGCGGGCGCCATCTTGGCATAGACCTGTGCTTCGGTCAGCGCCTGGTCAACGTGTCCGGTGTTCTCGTAGGCGTGGGTCAGGTAGTGATGCGCGGCAAAACGCGACGGCGCCAGATCCCGCGCCTTTTCGTAAAAGGCGATCGAGCCGGCGACGCTGCCCTGCCCGCGTTCGGCCGCATCCGGCGACTCCGCCTGTCCTCGCTGCAGCCAGAATTGCTCGTCGAGCGGAAACGCCAGCAGCGCCGAGTCGAGCGCCGCCCGAAAGGCCGTCAGCCTCGCGGCATCGCCAGGCGCCTCTTCTGCGGCCATCTGCAACGCGCGCGCGTTGACGTGACGCCGCTCGTGATCGCTTTTCGCCAGCGCCTTCGCTCGTTCGAGCTCTGCTTTCGCCTCGTCGCGCGCGTTCAGTTCAGTGAGCGCGATGGTCAGGCCGAGGTGTGCCAGCGCCAGCGCTGGATCGATCCGCAGCGCCTGATGAAACGATCGCGCCGCCTCGACCCACACGTAAGAATGCATGTACGCGAGGCCCTGGTCGTAGAACGCCTGCGCCTGCTTCGACGCGCTGGAAACGCCGTCGTGTTCGGAGCCGGTGCCGGTCCGCAGCGTCAACGGACGTTCGGCCAGTTTCAGCGCGGTCGCCGTGGACGGCGCGGACGGCGCCGCATGCACGTGCGCGTCCTGTCCCGCCAGCGCCGCGGCCATGATCAACATCAGCACAACACGCCGAGTGTACTCAAAGAAAAAGGCGGCGGGGCCGAAGCCCGCGCCGCCCATCTGTAATTCCCGCGTCGATCAGAACTCGAACGAGGCGCCGACCTTGTAGAACCGCGCCTGCAGCACGTTGGTTGGCCGCAGGTAGTTGCTGGTCGCCGCGGTCGAGAACGTGGTGTTGACCGTGTACGGCCAGTCGCTGTTGGTGATGTTGTAGGCATCGAGATCGAGGCGGATGCGATAGCGATCGATGCGGAACCGCTTCGACGCACGCAGGTCCAGCTGCGTCAGGTTGTCGTTGCCGTAGTTCTGGCCCACCGCCATCAGGTTCACGGTCTTGGTGGTCAGGCCTGCCGAGTACGGCCGCCCCAGCGTCGTCGCCGAGGCCGGTGTTGCCGTCCAGGTCGCGAGGACGCTCGGGGCAGCGCCGCCGTTCTGAACGCCGCGGGTGAACTGGAAAGTGGCACTCAACTGAATGTCGTACGGCACGGTGTAGGAACCGAGCAGCTTCAAGTCCGGGCGATAAGGCAGGTCCTGATGGCAGGCCTTGCTGCCGTCCGGGAAGATCTCGGCCACCTCGGTCGCTGCCGTGACGACCGCCGACAGAATCCCAGCGTTGACCAGGTTGCACTGGTCGAAGATGCGCTTCTGCGCGTTGATACCGGCCGAAACGAAAGCGCCGTGGCTGAAGCGGCCGACGCCCGTCAGATCGAAGCCTTCGTAGATGTTCGTCTCCCCGCCGAAGTTGGACGAGAACTGAATCGTGCTGCTCGGCGGCAGCGCCTGGGCGATGACCGACGGCTTCAGATCGTAGAGGCCGCACACCTGGTAGTTGCCACCGCCGGGCAGATTGGGATCGGCAGGCGCATTCGCGCAGAACGGACCGTCGTAGCTGTTCTTTGCGAAGCTGTAGCGGTTGTCGGCGGTCACCGTCTGGTTACCGAACTTCCGGCGATACCAGCCACCGCTCACCGATACGCCCTGCGCCAGCTGATGCTGGCCGCTGATGGTGTACTCCCAGTTGTAGCCGCGCGCGCCCCAGCCACTCAACACGGCCGGATCGGTCAGTGTCGACGAAGGAATGTTCTTGCCGAAGGACGGCGTCGCGGTGGAGTTGGTCAGTTCGTTCAACTGGATCGCGCCGGCCGAATTGAACGGCGATCCGTTGTGATCGAGGTCGGTCCACGCCCGCGTATCGGTGAGTCCGACCGTCGTCTCCGGGTTGTTGTTGTCCACCGTGCCGCCGGCGGCAAGGCCGGTGCCGGCGACGTAGCGGGCCACGCTCGCTTTGACCGCGGTTTTGCCGTCGCCGAACACGTCGAACGCCACGCCGAGGCGTGGGTTGATGTCTTTCCAGTTGGTCACCCGTCCGGTGCAGCCCGCGTTCAGGTTGTTCTGGCCATCGGGACAATCCGCGAAGGTTATCGCCTGGTTGAAGGTGCCGGCGGGCAATGTTTCAGGAGAGGTCGAACCGACGAACTTGTCGAAGCGCAGGCCGGCATTGATGGTCGCGCGCTTGATGGTGTATTTGTCCTGCACGAACAGGCCGAGATCTTCGTTGATCGCGTTGCTGCGGTCGGTCGGAATCTTCAACGACACCGAAACCGGCACGCCGGCGTTGTAGGTGACCGGCATCACGTCGGCCGTGTACTGCTGCGCCAGTCGCCATTGTGCCTGGCTGACCACCAGCCCGCCGCGAATGGAGTGGGAACCGGTGATGTAGTTGGCGGCGAACTGCTCGGTAAACAGCTTGGAGAAATGGTCCGCCGGATTGTTCCACGCGTTGGCGTACTTCGCCGTGGAATTGTCGAAGATGGTCACGAGGTGCGGGGTGGCCGAGAGCACGCCCGGCTGGTAGTTCTCCTGATACTCCTGGTCGTAGACGGCGAAACCGGCGTCGAACAGCAGCTTGTTCGACTGCGTGCGGGTCCATTTCGTCACCGACACGAAGCTGGTCGGCGTCGCCTGGATTGCGGACGCTTCCGGCGGAACGTTCGACGCGATCCCCCAGTGTCCGCGCACCTTGTCCTGATCGTCGTGGTAGTACGAGATCTTGTCCTTGCTGGTCACCTGCACGTTGACTCGTGCCGTGATGCTGCGGATGTGCCCATCGTCGATTCCGGGCCTCGACGGGTCGGCAACATAGATGAACGGCGACGAGCTCTGATTGTAGAAGCTGTCCACCACCGTCTTGTTGACGCCGAGATAGCGGAAGGCGGTGAAGAACCAGGCCCGGTCACGGACGATCGGCCCGCCAAAGCTCGGATTGAAATCGTAGTTCGACGTCAGCTTGCTGACGTTGGTCAGGTAGTTGTTGGTCTTGTTGAAGGTGGTATCGCCGGTGAGGTTGCTGCTCGTGCACGGCTGGCCGACGGCGCTCGCGCCGCAATTGTCCGAGGCCCAGTTCGACGGCGTGTAGTTGCCGACGACCGTGCCGTGGAACGAGTTGCCGCCGTCCTTCGGCACCATGTTGACGCGCATCCCGCCCTGCCCCATTTCGGCCGAGTCCGCGCCGGTCACGTAGCTGAATTCCTGGAAGCTCCCGTCGTTCCAGTAGACGCCGCTGTAGGCGCCATTGGCGCAGAGATTGTTGAGACGCATTCCTTCGATGGTCTGCACGGTGTCGGCCGAGCCGCGATACTGCAAGGGTGACTGCTGCAGGCCGCCGGAACCGCCGACGTCGCGTGACAGCGCGCCGCCGCCGCCGACCGAAATCGACGTGCCCGGAATCATGATGCCGACGGCTTGAATGTTCTTGCCGGTCGGAATCGCGTCCATGACTTCGCGTGTCATCACCGTGCGGGTGGTGATGCTTTGCGTATCGACGATCGGCGATTGCGCCGAGACGGTAATCGTCTCTTCAACCGCGCCGACTTTGAGATCCGCGTTGATGGTGGCCGTGAAGTCCGAGGTGAGTTCGACGTTCTCGCGTTTGACGACGCTGAAACCGGGGAGCGTGAAGGTGACTGTGTAGATGCCGGTCCGGAGAGAGGTGATCTTGAACTGGCCCGAACCGTCTGTGGTCGCTGACCGCACCTTCTCGAGCAACGCCGGACTCGCTGCTTCCACAGTA
>DASXGC010000212.1:0-2745 GCA_036489235.1 Vicinamibacterales bacterium | reverse complement strand
GAGTCGAGCGCTTCCACCTTCGTCCGCTCCTCGCCCTTGACCGAGAGCACGATGATCGGCACCGCCGAGATCGCACGGATACGCTTGCACAACTCCACGCCGTCCATATGCGGCATGTAGAGATCCGTGATCACCAGCTCGGGCCGGAACTCGGCGAAGTTGGACAGCGCCGCCTCACCCTCGGCCGCAGTGCGCACCTGATACCCCTGACTGCTCAGCACGGTCCGCAGCACCCTCGTAATCTGCGGCTCATCGTCCACCACCAGCACTCGCGATTTGTCGGTTGTTGCTGTCGCCATCATTTCGCTCTCCTATCTATCTGAATTTCTCTTCTCAGTTCCGATTTAGATTCCGCACTTCGCACCAAGCACCAGCACCCCGCACCTCGCACGAAGCACCTCGCACCTACCGACTCATGACCACCGTCTTTTCAGCCTCCGGCGTCTCGATCGCGATCGGCAGGGTCATCATCACGGCGGTGCCGCGGCCTGAGGCCGGCGTATCGATCCAGATCCGCCCGGCCTGGGTCTCGACCAGCCGGCGCCCGATCGGGAGCCCGAGACCGACGCCGCCGCGACGGGGATCGTGCGATTCGCGCGCCGGGACGCGAAAGAACTTCTCGAAGACCCGCTCGCGAAGTGCCTTGGGAATACCCGGGCCTTCGTCCGTGACGATGATCCGGACGTGGCGGTCGTCGTGCAGCGTCGCTTTCAGGCTGATCGTCGTACCCGCCGGCGAGTACTTGCTGGCGTTGTCGACGAGGATGTAAATCGCCTCGGTGACCGAGGCGGGATCGACACCGAGCGGCGGCAGCCCATCATCGATCTCGAGGGCCACCCGATGGTCGCGCGTGAGCGTGCCCGCACGGGCCAGGCTCGAACGAATCACCGTGTCGACGTCCACCGATCGAAACTGCGACACCTGCGTCGGCTCGGCTCGATCCGAGGTCGACAACCCTTCGATGAAACGATTGAGGCGATCGGACTCTTCGTCAATCACCTGCAGGAGTTCGCCGCGTCCCTCCATCGACAGCTCGGACTTCGGACTCCAGATGCCGCGGTGCAGCAGAGCGGTGACCGCAGCCTTGATTGAGGTCAGCGGCGTGCGAAGGTTGTGCGTGAGCGCGTCGAGCAGCGCCGCCTTGAGCTGTTCGTTGCGGCGCGCCGCCTCCGCCTCGCTCGCCCGTTCGAACGCCGCCTGAAGTTCCTGATATAGACGCTCGATCTCCTGGCGGCCGGCCTGCGCTTCGGCGGCCCGGCGCTCGGCGCGGGACGCCAGTTCGCCGGCGATCACCGCGGTGATGATGAAGATGACGAAGGCGATCCAATCCTCAGGGTCCTCGATGCCGAACCCTTCGGGCGGAAGGAAGTAATACGAATAGGCGGCGGCGCCGGAGGCCGCCGCGAGCAGGGCCGGCACCGTTCCCCACAGCCGCGCGGCCACGACGACGACGAGGAGGAGGAGCGGCGCGGCGACGCCGGCGCTGCTGACCGAGAAGAGACGCAATACCCCGACGACAAGCCCGACCGTGAGGCCCGCCGCGACGCACTTAATCCACTTCACGGTTTGATTATAGGAGTCTGGGCGCCGATTCAAGGGGCGCCCAGGCCCTGCGACAACCTTTTCACACAAACGCCACACCGCTGTGGCGGACGGTGCCGAACCGGCTACTTCGCCGGTTTGGCCGTCTCTTTTCGTCGCGCCGCCCAGTATTTCTTCATCCGCGCCGACACTTCCTTGCGCGCCGCGGCCGACATCGCCTTTCGGCGGCGCTTCACCTCTGGCACGGCGGCCGCAATCTGATGCGCGTTGCGCCCGCTCAATAAACCGGGAAAGGCCTTCAGGATGGCGGCCTGCTCGCGCCGCAGTTCTTCGAGACGCGCCTTCGCTCCGAGCAATGCCAGATGATGAATTTCCACGCGAGTCAGGTCGGCCACGGATCCTCCAAGGGCCAACTAATTGACCGGGCTGGTCAATACGTTGCCCGAGAGCCATCGTAAACCGCTGTGAACTCAGAGTAAAGGCGGGTCAATAGCCGGTTCGAAGGGACGCGTCGGACTTCTCGCCGCGTGACTGCTGGACGATCTTGACGCCGGCGCTGGCCCCGACACGCGTGGCGCCGGCGGCGATCATCGCCTGCATTCCTTCGAGATCGCGCACACCGCCGGCGGCTTTCACGCCCATTTCGGCGCCGACCACGCGACGCATCAGCGCCACGTCGGCAGCGGTCGCACCACCACTGGCGAAGCCGGTTGACGTCTTGACATAGTCCGCGCCGGCAGCTTTGGCGAGCGTGCAGGCCGTCACCTTCTCATCGTCGGTCAGCAGCGCCGCCTCGATGATCACTTTGCTGAGCGCGCCGGCTTCGCGGCACGGCGTAGAGACGCAGGCAATGTCGTGTTCGACGGTCGCGAGATCGCCGGACTTGAGCGCCCCGATGTTGATCACCATGTCGATTTCGCGTGCGCCGTCGAAAATCGCGCGCCGGGTCTCGTATCCCTTCACGTCGCCGGTCGTCGCCCCGAGCGGAAATCCGACCACCGAGCAGACGCCGACGCCGCTGCCCGCGAGCAGGCGCGCGGCCAGCGCGACCCAGGTCGGGTTGACGCAGACGGTGGCGAACTTGAACTGCGCGGCCTCGCGGCACAGATCCTCGATGTTTGCGCGCGTCGCATCCGGTTTCAGCAGCGTGTGATCGATCATCGACGCGACGCCGGCCGGCGCCCCGCCGGTCGCGAGCAGGCC
>DASXGC010000087.1:0-33132 GCA_036489235.1 Vicinamibacterales bacterium | reverse complement strand
TCAATTTCGGCTGGCATGGTGAATGGTCATCAACCCTCCCAGGACCCGATAACAGCGAACGCGGCCGAAACCGCGTGACTCGAACATCTGTGCGACAGCCTCGGCCCCGGGATACTGACGGATCGAGGCAGGGATATATCGGTAGGTGTCGGGGTCTCGATGCAGAACCCACCCGAGCACCGCGCCGACCACGGTCAAATACGCGAGGTAGGCCGCGCGCACGGCGGTGTTCGCCGGCCGGTTGAAATCGAGCGACAGCACTTGTCCACTGGGCGTCAGCACGCGATCGATTTCGTCGATTGCTGCTGCCAGATTCGGCACGTTGCGCAGTCCGTAGCCGGTGGTCACGATGTCGAACGAGTCCGCGGCAAACGGTAGCGCGAGCATGTCGCCGACCAGGAACTCCACCGCCGGCCCGGAAGCGAGCTTGGCTCTCGCCAGCTGGATCATCCGGAACGTCAGATCGAGGCCGACGACACGGGAGCCGTGTCGGGCGAGAGCGAACGCAATGTCTCCGGTACCGGTTGCGAGATCCAGCACCCGCGACTCCGGAGTCGGTGCCGCCAGCGAAATGAGCCTCCGCTTCCAACGGCGATCCTGGCCGTACGACAGCATCACCGTGATGAAATCGTAGCGATCGGCGATGGTCGAGAACAGCGTCCGCACGTAACGGCGCTTGCCCTCGGGCGTCGCGATGCGGTCGGTGACGGACATACTCGGATATTATCGTGGCATGTTCCCGTCGAGCACCGTCGAGAACTACCTGAAGGCGATTTACCTGGGCCAGTCCGCGCCGGGGCGCGAACAGCGCCTGGTGCCGATGGGCCAGGTCGCCTCCTCGCTGAACGTCACACCGGGAACGGCGACGACCATGGTGAAGGCGCTCGCCGAATCAGGGTTGGTGGACTACGAGCCGTACAGCGGCGTCCGGCTCAGCGCGTCAGGCGAGAAACTGGCCGGCCTCGTGTTGCGGCGTCATCGGCTGGTCGAACTCTTTCTCGTGCAGGTCATGGGCATGAGCTGGGCTGAAGTGCACGACGAGGCAGAGCAGCTCGAGCACGTCGTTTCCGAGCGGCTGATCGAACGCATCGATCAGATGCTTGGACGCCCGACCCACGACCCGCACGGCGATCCGATTCCCGGCACGGACGGATCGATTGCCGCCAGGCACCTGGAGAGCCTGATGACCTGCGGTGTGGGCACACCGCTGATCGTCACGCGCATCGCCGATCAGGATCCCGCGTTCCTGCGCTTCATCGAGGACAACGACCTCAAGCCGGGTACGACGGTGCAGGTCGAAGCACGCGACGCCGCCGCAGACTCGGTGCTGCTGCGCCGCGCTGATCGATCGCTGACCATCGGCGCGAGAGCGGCGTCGAAACTGCTCGTCGAAACCGCGATCGAACTGGCCGAAGAAGTCGAGCGTCGATGATCTGGCGCGCAATCCAGGTGTGCCTCTGCGTGGTGACGCTGACCGCGACGGCAGCGGCGCAGCCGGTCAACCAGCCGCCGATTCAGCCACCGATTCCGCCCACCGAGGGCATCGATCCCGATCGTCCTGACGTCACCAACAGCACGCATATCGTCGATGTCGGCCTGCTGCAGATCGAAGTCGGCGGGATTTACACAAGACCTGCCACCGGACAGCACTCGTTCGGGACGCCGTTCACCGCGCGGGTCGGACTGTTCGAGTGGCTCGAGGCGCGCGTCGGCACCGACGGCCTGCTGCTGCAACAGGATGGGACCGGGCTGGTCGAGGGTGTCGGCAACCTGCAGATCGGCGCCAAACTCCGTTTGTGGGCGGACCCTGGCGGCGTTCCGGTCCTCGGAATCCTCCCGACCATCAACATTCCCACCGCGAGCACCGACAAAGGACTTGGGTCGGGCGCGGCGGACTACACCGTAGCGGTCCTGACCGGCACCGACATCGGCCGCCGCTGGCACGTGGATGTGAACTATGGCGTCGGCGCGATCGGAGTGGCCCCAGGGCTCCCCCACTTCTTCCAGCAACTGGTGTCGATCTCGACCAGCGTCGCCGCTAGCGACAACTGGAACCCTTACGTCGAAACGTTCTGGTTTTCGCGCGATTCGACCGATGTCGGTGCGACGGTGGCACTCGACACCGGCGCGATTTACGAAATCGGCGCGCGGTTCGCGCTCGATGGCGGCGTGCAGTTCGGCCTCAATCGCAACACGCCGGTCTTCGCGGCATTCGGCGGCCTGACCGTGATCGTCGGCGACATCCTCGGCAACCACGGCGTTCACGCGCGGCAACGCAACGAACAACAGCGGGCTGCCGCCCACGCCGGACGTCCGAAATAGGCGGAGCAAGCTCCGCCGCTACGGTGATGGGATTCGCTCGTTCGCGACCAATTCGGCGTCGATAGGCGAGCAAGCTCCGCCCCTACGGGGATGGGGTTGGCTGGTCCGCGACCAGCTCCGCATCGACGAGCAGGATCAGGCCCTCGCGCACCATCGTTCTCAGTTCCGGCAGCACCGCGCGTATCTTGCTCTCATCGTCAACCACCGTGATGGTGACCGGACGATCGTCGGAAATGCCGAACAAGCCCTTGTGATGCAGCACGTGATGGTGACCGAATCCGATGATCCCGGTCTGCGCGGTGGCGCCGGCGATGTTCAGCTGACGCAACCGCATGACGATCGCCTGATACAGCGGCGCGTCATTCCAGCGATCGGTCTCGTTGACGAACATCAACAGCATCTTGACTGGTTCGATCATGCGTCGTGATCCTTCCGGTTGCGGCAGGCGACCAGCCAATAGAGAGCCGGCAGCGCGAACAGCGTCAGCACCAGCGTCGAGAGCAATCCGCCGACCACGACCGTTGCCAGCGGACGCTGCACGTCCGAGCCGATGCCGGTCGCGCGCGCGGCCGGCACCATGCCAAGCATCGCAACCACGATCATCATCAACACCGGCCGCATCTGGGCGAGCGCGCCCTGAATCACCGCGGTTCGCGCATCGGCGCCGCTCTCTTCCCGGCGACGGTTGATCTCGGACACCACGAGCACACCGCTCATCACCGCCACGCCGAACAGGGAAATGAAGCCGACGGCGGCCGACACGCTGAGGTTGATGCCGCGCAGGTACAACGCCAGGATTCCGCCAACCAGCGAGAACGGGACATTGAGCAGCACCAGTCCGGCGTAGGTCGCGTTTCCGAACGTGAAGAACAGCAGCGCGAAGATCACCCCGATCGTCACCGGCAGGATGAACGCCAGCCGCCGCCGCGCCCGGGCGAGATTCTCGAACTGTCCGCCCCAGTCGACGGTGTAACCCTGCGGCAGCTTGACCTCGCGGTCGAACCGCTGCTGCGCATCGGCGACGAAGCCGCCCTGATCGCGCCCGCGAATGTTGGTGCGGACCGAGATCTGCCGGCGATTCTCACGGCGCGCGATGATGCTGGCGCCTGACGCCACCTCGATCTCGGCAAGCTGCGACAACGGCACCCGCCCGCCGTCCCGGGTCGTGACCAGGATGGTGCCAATCGCCGACGGATCGGTGCGCGCTTCCGGCACATAGCGCACGGTGATGTCGAAGCGCCGCTCACCTTCGAAGAACGTACTGACGGTGCGGCCGCCGATCGCCAGCTCGATCACGTCCTGGACGTCGCGCACGTTCAGGCCGTAGCGCGCCAGCGACTGGCGATCGAGGCGAATCCTCAGCTGCGACTGATCCTCTTCCTGCTCGATCCCGGTGTCGGCTGCGCCGGGCACCTGACGAAGAACCTCGAGCGTCTGGTTGCCGAGACGTCGGAGCTCGGCGAGGTCGGAGCCGGTGATGATCACCGCAAGATCCGCGGGCGATCCGGTCACCGCCTCGGTGACGTTGTCGATGATCGGCTGGGTGAAGCTGAAGAACCCTCCAGGGATGGCGTTCTTGAGCCTCTTGGACAATTCGTCGACGAGATCGGCCTTCACCTTGCCGTGGGCCCACTCGTCATAGGGTTTCAACGAAACGAACAACTCGTTTCGATTCGGTCCATACGGATCAGTGCCATCGTCATTCCGTCCGGTCTGCGAGGCGACCTCGCGCACTTCTGGTGACTCCTTGACGAGACGCCGGATTTCTGCCGCGAGCTCGGCGGACTTGGTCAGAGAGATCCCGGCCGGGAAATTGGCGCGGATCCAGACCACGCCCTCGTCGAGCTGAGGCAGAAACTCGGATCCGAGCAACGCGCCGACGCTGCAAGACGCCAGCACCACGAACGCGGCCGCGGCGACGACGCGTCCCGGGTACGCGACCGTCGCTGACAACGCGCGCTGATACTTCTCGGACAGCCAGGTCAGGACCGGATTCTCCCAGGAAGTCGGCGCATTCCGAAACAAGTAGGTCGCCAGCACCGGAATCAGGGTCAGCGCCAGCAGCATCGAGCCGAGCAGGGCGTAACAGACGGTGAACGCCATCGGTGTGAAGAGGCGGCGTTCGACCCGCTCGAGCGTGAACAGCGGAATGTAGGCTGACACGATGATCAGCAGCGAAAAGAAGATGGGCCGCTCCACTTCGAGCGCCGCGTTGCGAATCGTGTCGATGACGGTGTCCTGATGTTCCTGCGACCGCCGGACCTCGAGCGCGTGGACGATATGTTCGACCATCACCAGCGTGCCGTCGACGATGATGCCGAAGTCGAGCGCGCCGAGGCTGAGGAGATTGGCGGGGATGCCGCTGAAGTGCATGCAGATGAACGCGAACAGCAGCGACAGCGGGATGGTGATCGCGGTCAGCAGCGCGGCGCGGGCGCTGCCGAGGAACAGAAACAGCACCGCCAGCACAATCACCAGGCCCTCGAGCAGCGTGTGGGTGACGGTGTGAAGGGTGTTGTTCACCAGATCGGTACGGTCGTAGATCGGCACCATCTTGACGCCCGACGGCAAGCCGGTCGCGTTGAGCTCGTCCACCGCTTCGTGGACGCCGGCCAGCACCGCCGAGGGGTTTTCGCCGCGGCGCATCAGCACGATGCCTTCGACGCGATCGGCTTTGTCGCCGATCGCGAAGATGCCCGTGCGCGGCGCCGAGCCGATGTGCACCTTCCCGACATCCCGCACGAACACCGGCACGCCGTTGGCCGCGGTCACGACCACGTTCTCGACGTCCTCGATGGACTGAATCAAGCCGACACCACGAACCACCAGCCCCTGCTGCTGGTTGTCGAGCAGCGCGCCGCCGGCGTTCTGGTTGTTGGAATCAACCGCCTGCGCGATGTCGCGAATGGCGAGGTTGTAGCGGGTCAGCGCGACCGGGTCGACTTCGATTTGGTACTGCTTGATCACGCCGCCAAACGGCGTGATGTCGGTGACGCCTGGTACCTGGAGCAGGCGTGGCTCGATCACCCAGTCTTCGATTTCGCGTAGCTGGCGCGAATCGTAGCCGGCACCTTCAAGCGTGTATTTGTAGAGTTCGCCGATCGGAGTGGACATCGGCCCGAGTGTCGGCGTCACGCCGTCCGGCAACGTGGCGTCGCGCAGTTTCTCTAGCACGACCTGCCGCGCAAAGTAGTCGTTGGTGCCGTACTCGAAGGTCAGTTCGACGACGGAGAGTCCGAAGATGGTGCGGGAGCGGCGCGCGATCACGTTGGGGACGCTGTTCAACGAGCGTTCAATCGGCACCGATACCTGTTGTTCGATCTCCTCGGCGGCATGACCGGGATACAGGGTGATCACGACCACCTGGGTGTCGGAGATATCCGGATAGGCTTCGATACTGAGCTGATTGAAAGCCCACAGGCCGACGCCGACCAACGCCAGACCGAGCACGATGGACAGAAAGCGCTGCCGAAGCGCCAGACGAAGCAGTGTGGCAATCACAGGGCTACGTCCGCTTCAGCAGGCCCTTGAGCAGCATCACGCCGTCAACGACCACTGCATCGCCCGGCTTGACGCCGCTTACCACTCGGACCACATCGCCGGCCCGCTTGCCGATCGACACGGTTCGTTCTTGAAACTGTCCAGGCGTCTGCTCGACGAACACGACTGCGCGGTTGCCGTCCTGCACGACTGCGGCGTACGGAATCACCGTCATCGGCGCGGTGGACTCGACGTGATGGATGCTGCCATACATCTCCGGACGGAAGCGCCCTTCGCGGTTGTCCATCTCGGCCTGCACCTTGACGGTGCGGGTCTGTGGATCGACGGTGTCCGCGATGCGCGAGACGCGTCCTTCGAATTTCTCTCCCGGATACGCGACCAGGCTGATCTCGACACGCTCGCCGATCTGGACGAACCTGATGTAGCTCTCGGGCACTTGAGACGTGACCCAGACGCTGCTCAGGTCGGCAATTGTCATCACGCTGGCGCTGGTGTCGTTGCGGAACTCGCCGGGCACGACACTCAACTCCAGCACCTTGCCGGCGAGCGGCGAACGCAGCACCACCTCCTGAACGGCGTCGCCCGGCTTCAAGCCGAGCACTGCCAAGCGCCGCGTGGCCTGATCCTGCGAGGCCTGCGCCTGTTCGAGGCCTGCCTTCGCCTGCGCCAGCGCGCTTTCCGCCGCGAGCACATCCTTTTTGGCGACCGCGTTGTGTTCGAAGAGATCCGACGAACGATCGAAGTCCGATTGCGCCTTGACGAGCGCGGCGCGGGACTGCATCACCCCGGCCTGGGCCGACAGGCACGCCGACATCGCCGCATCGGCGTCAGGACTTTGAATCGCCAGCAACGGCTGGTCCTTGCGAACGGCGTCGCCGACCTTGACCATGACGCTGGTGACGCGGCCGGTGACCGGCAGCACGACCTTCGACACGCGATTCGGATTTGCCTCGATCTTGCCGGGAGCCACCACCTCGTCGGTCGGCAGGTCCTCTGTCGTCGCCGTTTCGCGCTTGATCTGCTTCAGCATCGGCGAATCCGCCGCGATGGTGACGGTTCCGGGATCGACCGCTCCGCCTGCCGGCGTCGCCGCCGCCGACACCTCGGCCTTGCTTGAACAGCCCGCGCACAGTAACAGCGCGGCCGCGATCGTGAGGACAGACTTCATGGGTGCACCTTGCCGGCGATGGAATCCAGCGTGTAAAGGCTGCGCGCATAGTCGGCGCGCGCCTGGTTGTAACTCTGAGTGGTGTCGTTGAACGCCCGAACGGCATCAAGGAACTCGACGAAGCTCGCTTCGCCGCGGCGGTAAGAATACTCGGTGGTGGTGCGGACGTCCTGCGCCTGCGTCAGCATCTGCCCTTCGATGGTGTCGACGATTTCGCGCGCCGCCTCGTACTCGGCGTAGGCGTTGGCGACTTCGCTGGCGACGTCGGTTTCGAGCGCGCGCGTTCTGGTTTCGAGCTGCTGCTGCTGCACCTGGGCGCGGGCAATCTCGCCCTGATTGCGGTTGAAAATCGGCAGTGGCGTGCTGAAGTAGACACCGTAGGAGTTCGCGCTGATGGACTCACCCTGCATCCGGTGGTACTCGCCGCTGACGGTGTAATCGATCTTGCCGTTGGCCAGCTGGAGTTTGAGATCGCTGACCGACCGCGTCTGATCGGCGCGGGCGGCGCGCAGGTCAGGACGCGCCTCGAGCGCCATCGCGCGAAGCGCCTCGTAGTTGGCCGGTTGGGCATCCTTGCGAAGATCGCCGGCAACCTCCAGCGTCGATCCGTTCGGGCCGCGGCCAATCAGGGTGCTGAGGTGCGTGCGCGCGACCTGCAACTTGTTCTCCTGCTGCCGAACGTCGTTTTGAAACTGCAGCGCCGCGAGACGGGATCGCGACAGCTCGACCTGCGACAAATCGCCGGTCCTGACCCGCTCGGTGTTGATGGTGACGACGTTGTTGAAGGCGGTGAGGTTGTCGCGTGCCAGCGCGAGGTTCAACTTGGCGAGCTGCACGTCGGTAAAGGCGCTCTCGACATCGAGCACGAGGCTGCGCGTGGTGTTCAACAACTGCAGCTCGGCGACCGACTTCGCGAGCGTCGCCTGGTCCACTCGTCGATCACGCTTGTCGCCGCGCTCGAACACGTAGTCGCCCCGGGCTACTTCTTCGTACTGAGCGAGCCCGGCGTCCACCAGCACGCGGTCCGGACGCATCACGTTGAATGTCAGGACCGGATTCGGCTTGAGCGACGCGGTCAGTATCGCGGCGTCCGCGACCTGGATGTTGAACCGCTCCGCGAGCAGGCTCAGATTGTGGTCGAGCGCCTCGCTGACCGCCTGCTCGATCGTGATCGTGATCACGTCGGTCTGCGCACGAACTGACGCAGCTGCGGCGGTCACGACAAATGCCGCCGCAATAAATGTTCTTCCTCGGATCATGAATCCCTCATACGCCCGCAATAAAACTCGCGCATCACGGGATACACCAGCCGACAGATGGCGCATGGCCACCGCCAGCCGCGAAAGGCGGACGCGCGAACGAATCAGCTGAGAAGAAGAACGGGCGGGGGACCGCGAGGCGAGCGGCTGGAGGCCAGAACCGGGAGTGGTGCGCCGCCGCCTGCCGGCGTCAGCAGCAGCGACCTCGTCCGCGTGAGATTGACCATCCGCGCGCCGGTGTCGAGCGAGGCGAACGAGGACGGAACCAGCGAATCGAGCCGGTCTGACTGGTGCGAGACGGTTGGCTGGGCGGGCTCCGATTGCAAGCCGGCGACGTCATGGCTCTGCCTGGGGCTGAGCCGCCCGCTGCCATCGTTGGTCCAGACAATGAGGTTGAGGGAGCCGTCGTTGGCGACGACGTCGAGGTCGCCGTCGGCGTCGATGTCCTCGGCAATCATCGACACCAGACGCGAGCCGGGCTTCAGCACCGGCGGCGACAACACCGGCGGCAACGCAGCGATCAGTGCGGTCGAATCGAAGGTCGGTCGATCGGAAACCGTGTTGTACAGGCTGACCGAATAGTGGCGGACCGGCGCCAGCACGAGGCTGAAGAGCGCCGCGAGCAGCGCCACGCACGATCGTCTGCCAGCCCGTCCCGTCATTCCACTTCTATGGTAGCGGTGATCCGGTGCCAGGGCCAAGACGGTTCACATCAATTTTCCGAGCGGACCCAGATCAAGGTTGAGATCTTCAGGCGTCAGGCCAAATCTGCGTCCGATGTCACGCACCGTGTCTTCGAGTGTCATGAGGGCGACACCGATCGCTTCAACTTCCTTACGCGTGAGCGTCTTCTGCTCCATGCGCCGAATCGCCTGTCGTTCCATCAAGCGACGCAGGAATTCGACGATCGTCAACACCAGCTGCGCGACCGATTTCTGCACGTCTTCGGGCTCCGGGTTCCAGCGAAGACCGGTGGTGCTCTTTTTGGCGGCCGCCGTGCGTTGCTTGCCGACGCGAACGGCGGTCGGCGTATTGAGGCGCCGCTCGAGCTCGGATTTCAGCGCACGAAGATCGGCAGCGGTGACCGGCACGGCGGCGACAGCGCGCGACCGGGTCGAGCGCCGCGTGGCTCGGCGAACCGATTTCGCCGGCGCTCGTTTCTTCGATCGCCTGGTTGGGCTTTTCACGACTTGCGCTTGATCGTCCTGGGCCTGCGCCCTCGCGTACGCCGCTTGGCGCCAGGCCGGGAAGGCAACACACGATCGGCGGCACACAGAAGCGTGGACAGCCGGAGATAAATGAGGTCGATGCCGGCGACGCCGAGCATGATGTCGCCGGTCGCCATGACGCCCTTGTTCAACAGGTGATCAAGCAGGTCCAGGAGGGATGAATCGGGCGTCTCGAGAACCACGTCGGCGACGGATGTGGTCGTCTTCGCATCGCGGGGGCGGGCCATCGGTTAATCCTGCACAAACGTGTACGGCGGCCATGGGCCGCTGATGGTCAAGCCGTACCCGCTGCGGCTGAGCGCGCGTGCTTCGCGAACGACGAGTGCACGAAAGGATGTTGACCTGGCGCGTGGAACGAGGAACGCCGCGTCGAGCAGCATCGGACCGTCCTGCGCCGCCACGTCGCTGGCGGGACGGCGTTTGGCGAGACGTGACCGGGCCGCCAGTCGATCGTAGAGATCGGCGACCGTCTCGCGTCCATGCTCCACCAGTTCGATCGCCGCGTCCCGGTGCTTCTTCTTGCGAACCAGATACGCCGCGCCGGACACTTCTGCGCCGGCGGCGCCGGATGCAGCAGTCAGAGCGCGGTTGCGGTCCAGGGTCACACGGACACCCCATTCCTGCTGGTTGGCGACCCGCTTCACGAACGCGTGAATCCGTGCACGCTCGGAGCGAACATGGTCAATCGCGCGCGCGTCATCGGTGAAAATCGTGAACAGCTTCATCGGCAGCACGGCGCGCTCGCCGATGAACGACTCGACGACCCGCTCGTGACCGACCGCCGCCCGCGACACCCACTCGAGATCGGCAAGGCCCCGACGAATCGCCGCCTCGCTGTAGCGGACCCGTGGAGCGTCCGCAACCACCGCGAACAGTCCGGCATCCACGTCGAGCAGACGCACTCGGCCCGTTCCGGGCAGGCCCTTCAGGTTGCGGGCCAACGCCGGACGCCGCTTCGCGGCGACGACGCAGTAGACGTAAGTGAGGGTGTCAGTTGCCATCGGCAAAGATCCAACGATCGGCCCATCGACCGAGGGCTTTCGCACCACGCGGCGGCGGAGCTGATATCGGAGCCTGGATAATAGCGCACCGTTCTCGTCCCCTGCCCGAGCGCCCGAGTTTCCCAACCAGCCGTTCCACCTCCCGCTCCTCATCGTCTGCCGTCGCGCGGCAGCGCCGGCATCGTTCCGGCGCCAGCGTCCGCGCATTGACGACAATCGCCGGAACGGCGAGCGACAGCCGGCGCAATCGCGTCAGGAGGCGCGTCGTTTCGACCCGAGCGAGCTCCGCCGCCCTGGTCACGAGGATGAATCGGCTGCACGCGTGGTCGCGGAGGACGGCCTGCAACTCACGAATCGACCTCGAGAGGTCCACGAGTTCCGCGGCCAGCCGTCCGGGACGAACCAGTGCGCGGTACTTCATCAACATGCGCAACAGCAGCTGCGTCCACTCGCGCGCCGCGTCCGGCATCTCGAGCAGTCGCAGCGCATGGCCGGTCGGCGCTGTGTCGACCAGGACCACATCGTAGGCCGCGCGCGCATCGATCACGGCAAGAATGCCAAACAGCTCGTCGATGCCAGGCGGGGCCAGGCGCATCAGGCTGTGCAACGCGGCGTTGTCAGCGATGCCGCCGCCCATTTCGCCCAGCGTTCCCACCGCGACCGCGATGTCGTCGAGCGCGCTTTCGAGGCTGGCCCTCCGCACTTCCAACGCGCGGGGCGCGTCCAGCTCGCGGACGTAGAGATTGGCGGGCGCACCGGTCACCGTGTGCGGTTGATCTGGGTCGATCGGACCAGCGCGCTCTCCGAACACATCCAACAAGGAGTGTGCGGGGTCGGTGGACAGCAAGAGGAAACGCTGCGCGGGACGTCCCTGCGCCAACTTCACGGCGGTAGCCGCCGCGACCGTGGTTTTCCCAACGCCTCCCTTGCCGCCGAAAAACAGCAGCGATGCGCCGCGGAACACGTCGGCGTCGAACCGCGGACTCTCGGGCTGGTCGGAATGGGAGCGTTCAGGCGGCCCTGAAAGGGCCGCTCCACGAGCCGCTGAAAAAGCCGACCCACGATCTCGGGCAGGGCTGTCATCTGGCGCCGCGGTGTCATTGCGGCGTTTGGCCGCTCCATCCGCAAGCGCGGTGAGCGCTGCGACCCCGACCGGTTCGCGCGTCGCCGCAGAAATCAGCCGCACTCGGCGACCACGGCCCAGCCGCCGTCGCAGGCCGGCGATCACGCTTCGTTCTTCCTCCCGGCGGCGCTCGCACAGTCGGCACTCGTCGCTGACCTTGGTCACGCGGTTGACGATGATGTCCGTCACGCGGAGGCCGGCCTCGTCCAGCATGCGAACCGCGTCCTCGGTCTCGGCCAGCGACAGCGCCTCGGCCAGCGTCACCCAGTGCAGCGCGGTCTGCCCCGGATCGCGAAGCCGCTTCGCGGTGTCGTGCGCCTGTTCTGTAAGCTGCGCGATCAGCAGATCCGCCGCTTCGGGACGGTTGACGCGCGCCAGCTGACGTCGAATCAGTCGATGCTCCTGCTGGAGGGTGTCGAAGACTTCGGCCACGGCCGCGACCGTTTCCGGCGCAGCAAGGAGGCGTAGCGTGTGTCCGGTGGGCGCGGTGTCGGTGACGACTAGGTCGTATCCTCGTCCGCTCCTGCTTGATGAGGGCCGGTTCGCCATTCTCTCGATTTCGAGAAGGCCGACCAGTTCGTCGACGCCGGGGATCGCGAGATCGAGCAGGGAATCGACGTCTTCGGCGTCGAGCCAGGTGCCGTGTTCGAGGACGTCGCCGAGCGCACGGCGATGCTCGTCGAGCCATCGTGCAAACGCCCGGGTCGCATCCAGCTCGACGGCGTCGAGCAACGGACCGATGCGTGCCGGCGTGCCCGATAACTTGACGCCAAGCGCGTCACCCAGGGAGTGGGCCGGATCGGTGGAGACGAGCAGGACGCGAAGGCGGTCACGGCCGCTGGCTGCCAGCGCATAAGCGGAGGCGCAGGTGGTTTTGCCTACTCCGCCTTTTCCGCCGTAAAACACAAAGCGTCGGCGCTTACTTCCGGATGTCAGTTTCGAAGCTCTCGATCTCGACGCCGACTACGTTATCCTGCGGCGCGATCGAGATCGCGCGCTGGCTGCCGCCCTTGATCCGGCGAATGCCCTCGATGACGTCGCGCTCGATCACGACGAACTCCTCGTCCGAGATTTCGCCGAGCTCGAGCTGCATCTGCGCCTCCAACAGGCGATCGCGCAGCGCCGAATCGTCCTGCGCCTCCGCTTCAGCGGCAGCCACCACCTTGTCGAGGACGAACCGCAGGCTGCCGATCAGGAGAGAGTCCAGGATGAACATTTTTCAAGATGGTGCTGGGTGCGGGTGCTAGGTGCTGCGTGCGCGGTGCGGCAGCCTGCTACGCCCGCTCAAGCTTCAACCTGATATTGACGAAGTTGTACGGCGGCCAGGGGCCCGTGTACTTGAACGTCAGCTTGTCGAACTGGCCGGCGATCGACTTGACCTTGTTGTCGAACGCGGCCTCCTGGTCGCGCGAGATCAGGAACGCGGCGTTCATGATCATCTTGTCGCCAATCGGCTTGTTGATGCGCGACGCGACCGACACTTCGCGCAACTGCTCGAGGATTCCGGAGACGTAGCGTTCCGACCGCGCCTGCAGCGCCGTATCGATCAGCCGTCCGTACTGCATGCGGGCGAAGTAGGTCGGGCCGTTCTGACCCGAGATCTCCGCCTTCAGGCGGCCGATGTCTTCGTCCTCGTGTTCGACCTGACGGATCGCCTGATCGCGATCCCACAACACCTTCAGTCCGAACTCGAGCTTGTTCTGCATTTTGTTCAGCACGTCGCCGAACGCCTCCGCCGCGGATCGCAACAGCTCGACGATGTCCTCGCGGGTTTTGAAGATGGTGCCGAACGACATCGGGATCACCGTGTGCTCGCGCATCACCGTTTCGTTGACCTTTTCGTGAGCCAGCACGTTCTCGCGCGTCGAATCGAGCACTTCGAGCGGGGCGTCCGAGACAACCGCGGCAAGCGTCCTGTAGTGCACGCTGTAGACATCGGACGGGTCGCCGCCGATGCCGATTGGGCCAAACCGCAGCGGCTCGCTCGATTCGATGATGCAGTACACGTATTTCCCGCGGCTGGCGCTGGGGGAAAGGGTCGGGACCGACGCGGCGATCGCGTCCTGAATCCTGGGCCGCCTAGCGGCCCGTTCCACGACGCGGGGCTTTGCGGCAGGCTTGCTCTTCGGCGCGGGCTTCGGCCGGGTGACGCGCGAGCGGGCAGCCGGCGTGCGCCGGGCGGCGGTCGAACGTGTCTGGCGCGCGTCAGCCGTTCGTCTTGGCATACTTGCCGCTCCTGCGGGTCTTCCTGGAGTCGTCTGACGGATGGTCGAGGATCCGCCGGATCTCGTTCACCAGGTCTTCCGGCAGGCACGGCTTGGTGACAAAGGCATCGCAGCCGGCGTTCCTGGCGCCCTCCGAGATGCCGGCCAGCGCGTGTCCAGTGAGTGCGACGACCGGAATCGCCGCCGTTCGCGCGTCGGCTTTCAGCCGACGGGTCGCCTCCCAGCCGTCCATCACGGGCAGCGACAGATCCATCAGGATGATATCCGGAGCCGTATCGGCCGCACGCTGCAATGCTTCGATGCCATTGCCGGCCTGCACGACGTCGAATCCCGAAAACTCCAGATACTCCGTGTACATCTCGCGTGCATCCGGATAGTCATCAACGAGCAGAACGCGCGGGCGATCCAGTTTGGTGGTCATGAACGTCCCCTGATGGGAAGGGTCAGCGTGAACGTCGATCCGGCGCCGGGCCGGCTTTGCACCGAGATGCGGCCGTCGAGCATCTGGGCGAGCCGACGGCAGATCGAGAGGCCGAGGCCGGTGCCCCCGTAGGCGCGAGTCGGCGAGTTATCGAGCTGTCGGAAGTCCTCGAAGATCTTGTCGTGTTCGTTGGGGTCGATGCCGATACCCGTATCGGCGACCGACAGCGTCGTCTCCCGCTCCTTGCGGTTGCGCCGCGCCCGGATGGTGATGCCGCCCTGATGGGTGAACTTCAACGAGTTACTGAGCAGATTCAAGAGGATCTGTTTCACCTTCTGACGATCGCTCGAAACCGGCGTGAGATCGCGCGCGAGCCTGACCGTGATCGACAGCTTCGACCGTATGATAATCGGCTCGAGCTCGGCCCGCACCTCGGCAATCAGATCGGCGATCTTGAACGTGGACACCTGCAGCGGCATGCGTCCGGCTTCGATGCGCGAAATGTCGAGGATCTCGTTGATGATCATCAGAAGGTGGCGGCCGTTGGACTCCACGCGCCCGAGGTGGCGCCGCACTGGCGGCTGAACCTCGCCTGCGACGCCCTGGAGCAGCATCGAGGTGTAGCCGAGCATCGCGTTCAGCGGCGTCCGGAACTCGTGCGACATGTTCTGAAGAAACTGCGACTTCAGCGCCGAAGCCTGTTCGAGCTCGACCGCCTGGCGTCGCAGCAGCTCGTTCTGGTGCGCGATGTCGGCGGTCGCGGCATGGACTTTTCGTTCGAGCTCGTCCGACGCCTGTTTGAGCTGTTCGTACAGCAACGCCCGCTCGATCGCTTCACGCTGATCGTGCAGGATCGTGACCACTGCGGTCAGCTCACCGTGCTCGGACAGAATCTTGCCGGCGATCGCTTCGACCGGCATGGCCTCTCCTGTCCTGGGGTCGTTGAGACCAATCTGACCGACGCGCCGCTGATCGGCGCTGACAAGCATGCCGGCGATGAACGACGAAAAATGCGCGTCGTTGGCCTGCACCGCGCGCTGCTCGCTGCCGCTGGCGCCGCGCGGGAGAGTGAACAGCCGCTCAGCCGGCGCATTCATCAACGACGTCCCGCCGCCGGCGTCGGTGACGACAATCGGATCCGCGACCGAGTCGATGATGAGGTTGAGTCGATCGCTCTCGGCGCGCGCCAGAACCTCGGCGACGCGCATCTTGCGATAGTTGTCCTCGATCTCCTCGCTGGCTCGTCGCAAATCGGTGACATTGCGCAGAATCGACACGACCCCGCTGCCGTGCCTGGAGTCCTCGGCGACCGTGCTCAACAGCTCGAACACCAGATCCGATCCATCGGTCGGGTTCACGAGCAGCAGTTCGCGACGGGCGGCGCCAGTCTCTTCGATTGCCTTGCTCGACAGCGCCGACGACAGCAGCATGTTGTTCATCCGCACCGCGCCGCGGCGTCCTTCACTCTCTTCCTCGGCGGCCGTGAACAAAGCCAGGGCGCGGGCATTGGCGATGAGCAGGCGGCCTTCCGGGTCGGTGAGCAGAATCGGATCGCTGACGGCGTTGATGATGCTGTAGAGCAGCGTGCGTTCCCGGCCATGCTCCTTGTCGCCGTCAGTCAGCGACTGCTGGCGGACAATCTGGTCCAGCTTCTGGCTGAAAACGGTCATGAACCATTGCAGCTCGGCGCCGGGCGTTGCCGTCTGTCCGACCAACAGCAGGCCGAACGCTCCTGCGGAGAACCCGGAGACGCCGAGCGGCAGGACGTGAAACGCGTGGTCTTCGAGTGGTGTGACCGGCCGCCGGCGGCGATCGGACGCGGATTTCGCGGCGGAGAAGAACAGTGGTGTGCGATCGGTGAGCGCGGGAACAAGGGGATTTCCCCAATCGTCGAGCGAAATCCTGAAACCGGAAATCGCCGCGCTCGGCACGCCGTGCCAGCCGGCGACGGCCAGGGCGTGTTCGCCGGCCCGCCGCACCAGACACACGCTCCGGACAATGCCGAGTTCGTCGCCAAGCCATTGGAGCGCGAGCTGCGCAGAATCGACCAGCTCGGCCCGTCCGACGAAGCCTTCGAGCAGCCGCAGCCGCGCCGTCAGCGCTGCGTCAGGCTCGCCGATGCGACTGCCGGCCGCCCCCGCTATATGGGGCCCGCCGGCGTGGGGCGCCGCCGACTCGTCCCGCTTAGCGGCGGCTCGACGCTGTCCGCCGACGGCCACGAGCGCGGGTCGTGGGCGCGGCGTTGAGCTGAGCGCGGAGTGCGGCGTTTTCTGCAATGACTTCCTCGTACCCCTTGCCGTCCATCGCCGGCTTGGACACGGGCCCAACCTGGCCGACCGCTTCGGAGTATTTCAAGTAGGTATCGATCGAGGCGACGACAATGCGGGCTTCGACCGTGATCAGGTCGATACCAACCAGTGACACCCGCACCCACGCGTCGATCACGATTCCCTTGTCGAGGACGCGATCAAGAACGTCGATGAGGCTGGTACCACCTGTGACTCGTTCAACGGGCATCGAACACTCCTTGGACCGTCATCCCCGGGCGCGACGGCTCGTCATCTCATCGAGGGCGGCGAGCGGCGGCGCGTCAGCGACGCGATCTGCCGTTCGAGGGCGCGGACCTGTTTGCGCAGGTCCTCGTTCTCGGCCGACAACGCCTGCTTCCCGGGCGACAAATGGTGATCGTATTTCCACCAGTCCAAACCAATCTGTTCCGCCTTGTCGATCGAGCAGATCAGCAGTCGAATCCGAATCGTCAGCAGCTCGACTTCGGCGAGCGACACCTTGATGTCGCCCGCGACGACGAGGCCCTTGTCGAGCACGCGGTCGAGGACGTCGACCAGTCCGGTGGAACGTCCCTGCCCTTCAATCAATGACGTCGGCATAGGTTGGGTATTCTACGAGCTTTCGCAAACTGCGCCGCGTCGCTGGTTGTAGGACGGTCGAGAGTCAGCAATGCAGATGCCAGCGGAATCGACGGGAATTTGGTGAGACGCGATCCAGGCTGCATCGTAGCCCAACAGGAACAGCCATAGGAACGTACAGATTCCCTACAGCGCCAGGAGATCGATCGGCACGTCGATCAGCCGATCGGTCGGCTCAATTTGCTCAAGCGGAAACGTCTCGAAGCCGAATCCGTATCGCGCGAGACACATCGCCGACTTCGCCGCGCGCGCCGTCCGCCAGTCGACGATTGAGTCGCCAACCACGAGCGTCTCGTGCGGAGCGGCGCCGGCCATCGCCATCAGCCGCTGCAAGCCGGACGGATCCGGCTTGCGCGCGAACGGACCATCGCCGCCGAAAACAGCAGTCTCGGGAAAGTAGGTCGCGAGATCGAGCCCGGTCAGAATTTCCCGCGTCGCGGCCAGCGGCTTGTTCGTGAGCACGGCCAGAGCCGCGCGCTGCTCGAGCGTCGCCAGCACCCGCGCCATTTCGGGATACGGCCTGGTGTGATGCAGCAACTGGTGGTTATAGACCGCAAGGAATCGTTCGAGCGCGTCGGCCGGTTGCGCAAGATTGCACGCGGCAAAGGCTCTGGCGACCAGCGTCGCCGCACCATCGCCGACCATGCGACCGATCCGCTCTTCGGTCAGCGGACTCGCGCCGCATTCGACGAGCACGGCATTCGCAGCGTCGGCGAGGTCGCGTCGCGAGTCGACCAGGGTGCCGTCCAAATCAAAGACGATGAGATTAAATGACATCTTAGGATCTGAGGACTTAAGGATTTGAGGATTTGAGAACGCCGCTTAGAGTCCGTCGATCCTCACCGTCCGTTTTCTTCTCTGTACTCGCAGAACGAGGTGGGTGTTTCCCACACGGTGACGCGCACAACCGGCAGGCCGTGTTCGACGGCCTGGTCGAAAATCAGCTTGGCGATCCGCTCGACGGTGGGATTGCTGTCGAGCAGGAACACCGGTTCGCCGAGCTGTTGTAGCGGCGCGACCAGCGGATCGTCGTGGCGCAGCAGCATCTTGTGATCGAGCTCGCGGTCGATCCAGCCCTTGACGATCCGCTTGATGTCGCTGAAATCGCAGACCATGTTGCGGTTGTCGAGCGTGCCGGTCCGCACTTCGATCTCGGCGGCGGCATTGTGACCGTGCGGGTGTTTGCACACGCCGTCGTAGTCGAGCAGACGATGGCCGTAACAGAATTCGATACGCTTGGTAACAGAGTACATAATGCAATCACTGACCGGGCGGGTTGGCGATCTATGCTTTCGCTGATCAAATCACCAAACCATCAAAACACCAAATCACCCTCCCACCACCAATTTCATCATGCCCACTGCGGTCCTGCTCTCAGGCGGCCTCGATAGCGCGGTGCTCGTCGCGGAGGAAGCGGCGCGCGCCGAGGTCCAGCCGATTTACGTCAGCGTCGGCCTGGCCTGGGAGGACGCCGAGCGCGCGATGGTGTCGGCGCTGCTCGCAAGCCACGCGTTCGCCGGTCGGGTCCGGCCGCTGGTGACGCTGACTGTCGACATGCGCGACGTCTACGCGGCCGGCCACTGGGCGGTCGAGGGCCGTCCGCCGGGATATAACACCGCCGACGAAGAGGTCTACCTTCCGGGAAGAAACATCATCCTGCTTGGCAAGGCCGGCGTCTATTGCGCCGCGGCGCAACTGGATCGACTGGTGCTGGGCACCCTCGCTCACAACCCGTTCCCCGACGCGACGCCGGAGTTCCGGAGCGCGATGGCTCGCGCCTTGTCGCTCGGCCTCGCTTACCCGATCGAGATCGAGGCGCCGTACGCCGGCGTCAGCAAGGCGGAAGTCATCCGCCGCGGCATCGGGCTCGGCGTGCCGTTCGAACTGACCTTGTCGTGCATGAACCCGCAACTGTCGGCAGCGCTGCCGCTGCACTGCGGCCTCTGCAGCAAGTGCCGCGAGCGGCACCACGCCTTCATCGAAGACAACATCGCCGACCTGACGAGCTACGCTGACCACACGCACACGAAATCTTAGGAACTTAGACCCTCAAATTCTTAGATTGACGGCTTTCTAACCTCCGAGTATCTTCCCCGGCGTGCGATGGGTTCTGGCGGCCGCGCTTGCGGCGGCGGCGACAACGGTCACGGCGCAGGCGCCGCCCGATCTCGAGACGCTCCTCGCCCGGGTCGGCCAGCGAATCGCGGAGTACTACGCCCGCGCACAGAACGTGGTCTGCACCGAAAAACAGACGATGCAGCCGGTCAGCCGCGACTACATGCCGTCGGGAATGGCGCGCATCACCGAATACGAGTTGCACGTGGAGGCGGACGCCGGCGGCGAATCGACAGAGGCCAAGGTGGTCCGCGAGCTGGTGCGTGTCAACGGCAAGCCGCCGCGCGAAAAAGACGGCAAGCGGCGCGATGGATGCACGGACGGAAATCCGCTGTCGCCCGAACCGCTGGCCTTCCTGCTCCCTTCACACCGTGACGACTACACCTTCGCGGCCGCGGGATCGGGAAAAGGCAAGGACCGGAACACCTTCGTCATCGAATTCAAGGCGCGGAAGCCGGAGGGCAATGGCGAGCTGTCCGAGTCCGAGAGCGGTCGCGACGACTGCTACTCGTGGACCTCGCCGGTCGTCGAAAAGGGACGCATCTGGATCGATGCGGTCAGCTACCAGGTGGTTCGGATCGAAAAGGGCCTGGCCGGATACGCCGACGTCAGCGTGCCGTGGAAGCTGCAGCGTGCCCACAACTTCGAGAACAGCATGGTGGTCGAGCGTCAAGACACGATCATCCGCTACAAGACGGTGCCCTTCAACGATCCCGACGAAGCGATGCTGCTGCCCGAGTCGATCGAGACCGTATTCATCATCCGCGGCAGTCTCCAGTCGATGCGCAACCGTCAGGTGTTTTCCGATTACCGGCGATTCCTGACCGCCGGCCGCATGGTGAAATAGCGCCGCTTCAGGATCGCTTCAGCGTGATCGAGCCGTCGCCGGTGCGGATGCGCACCCTGGCGCCGCCCGAGCCCAGCGTGCCCGTGACACTACGCTTGCCGATTTCCCCCGTGACGTTCGACAGTGTGATGTCGGTCATGCGGACGTTGCCGTCGCCGCTGCGCGCGTCGAGCTCGCCGCCAAAGCCCTCCGGCAGCGTCACCGTGACGGAGCCATCGCCGGTGTTGATGTCCCAGTCACTCTTCGCGACGCTCCCCGAACCGGCGCGAATCGTCACGCTGCCGTCGCCGGATCGCGCCTTGACCTCAGTCAGAGCCCCGGCCACCGTGATACTGCCATCGCCGGTGTCCACGTTCAGCGAACCGGTGACGCCGTCGAGTCTGATCGATCCGTCGCCGGTGTGAGCCGTGACGGCGCCGTCGAGGCCGGTCCCATGAATGCTGCCGTCGCCGGAGCGGAGCTCGAGCGTCCCGGCCACGCGTGCGATGTCAATCGATCCGTCGCCGCTGCTCGCCTTGAGATCGGCCGAGGCCGGCACCGAGACGATGAGCTTCGCGGATCGCGAATCACCCAGGTGAAAACCGAAACCGCCGGCGGTTTTTGGCGCGGTGACGCGGATGTCGACGCGATTGCCGTTCGCTTCGGCGTTCACCTCGATCGCATCGGTCGCCTCCTTGTTGTGGCCGCGCTTTTCGATGACGATGTTCACTTCGGGCTTGTCCCAGGGCCGAATCTCGATCGACCCGTTGAACGTCGTCAACGAGATGTCCGGCCTTCCTTCCACCACGAAGTGCTTTTCCTCGCGCTCGACGTATTTGCCGAGGTCGGTGCCGGCGATATCGATGCACCCGGACGTGGCGAGCAATGCCGCGATCGTCCCGGCAGCGACAGTCGTGGTTGACGAAAACGTCATGAGGGCCCTCCGGTTGGCTTAGACGGAAAGGGTGGCCGGGGTGTTTCGAGCGTAGACCAGTTGGCCGCCGATGTAGGTGTGGACCACCGAGAAGTTGGCGTCGAGAATCGTCAGGTCCGCGATCGCGCCCTGGGCCAGCACGCCGTGCCCCACCAGGCCGAGCTCTCGCGCCGCCGTCGTCGCGCACACAGTGGCCGCGTCGACCAGCGACAACCCGACGCGACTGACCAGAATCTGGAACGCCCGATCCATCGTCAGCACGCTGCCCGCCATCGTGCCGTCTTCGAGATGGGCGGTCGACTCGCCGGCGATGATCGGCTGGCCGCCGAGGCTTGCCCGTGAGCCACGCGGCAGGCCGGCGGCGGCCGTGGCGTCAGTGATGGCGAGGACGCGCGACGGCCGCTTGGCGGCGATCGCTGCGCGCACCATCGCCGGATGCACGTGCACGCCGTCGCAGATGATTTCCGCCGCGATTTCGTCGGAGTGCAGCACGGCCCCAGCGATGCCCGGAGCGCGGTGGCCGAGCGGCGGCATGCGATTGAACAAATGGGTGGCGTGGCGTGCGCCGGCGGCAATCGCCTCCACCGCCTCGTCGTAGCTGGCCGCCGAGTGACCGAGCGACACCCGATGACCGCGCGCGACCAGCCATCGAATCAGGTCGAGTCCGCCGTCGAGTTCAGGAGCGAGCGTCACGATGCCGACATCCGGGGACGCACGCTCGATTTCAGCCAGGATTTCGGCGCCATCGAACTCAGTGTCATCACCTCGCCGCCGACGGGATCGCTTTGATTCATCGTCTGCGTCGCCGGCAAGCGCCAGACGCGGGCTACGCAAACATGTCTGTGGTTGCGCGCCTCGATAGTCCGGATTGATGAAATTGCTCTCGAGATGAGCGGCCAATACCCGTGCCGCGCGAGGAGACGCCATCTCGCGAGCCCGGCGCACCTGATCGAGCACCGAGCGAAGGCGCTCCGGCGCGCACGCGACCGTGGTCGGACAGAACGCGGTGACGCCGTATCGCGGCAGCCGCGCTGCAATCGATGCGATCGCGTCGCCTTCGGGCCTGGCGTCGAGCGTGTCGACGCCGTCAACACCGTGGACGTGGACGTCGATGAAGCCGGGAACGATGTAGTGGCCGTGAAAGGCGAACGGCGACTGGCCGTGGCCGCCGGCCGGGGGGTCCGGCCGCACTTCGACAATCACGCCCTCGTCGATGACCAGCGTTCCGGGTGACAGGATGCGGTCGGGCAATACCAGGGCGGCGCCCGACAGGACGATCATCGCATCTCCGAGCTCATTCGCGACCCCAATCGGTGTTGACCTGCAGCTTGCGCCCTTCGAGCGGGAGCGGTACCGGATCAATCGAGTCCTGGGGATGGAACAACGATCGATCGATCCGGTCGAGCAGCGACGAGAGCTGGGTTTCGCCGGGGCCTTGAATCACCAGCACGCCGCCGCTGCGCTCGATCGGAAAGCGGCGATCGTCGAGGTAGTCGCGGTCGAGCGTCACAATCGTCCGGCGCAGCTGCCGGGCGAGATGGTAGTGCTTCACGTCCGGCGCCCGGCGCAGATCGGCCTCTTCGAGCACGAACAGCACATCCCACCCGAGCGTGTCACGCATGTGCGCGACGATGCCGGCGGGGACGTTGGCGTCAGCGTAGATTCGCGGCCGGGGCGACAGACGCTCGGCGTGCGGCGCCAGCTCGGTCGATAGCGTTCCCATCGGAGGCGGGTTTAGCTTAACATCGACGCTTGTGACGGGAGAATACGCGTGGCTGTGGTGGCCAATCGCCGGTGTGGTCGCATTTCTCGTGCTCCTGATCGCATGGATCTGGTTCAAGAACCGTCCTTTCGCGACCGGAGACGTGTTCCGGGCGAGCCGCCTGAGCGCAGGCAACCACCTGTTTCCGACCCAGGTCCTCATCACGCCCAGCAGCGTCGTCCAGTTTACGCCGCAGTGGGTCGGACGCCGGGAAGAGACGATTCATCTGGCGCATGTGGCCTCGGTGAAGATCCAGACCGGGCTGCTGCTGTCGAACGTCCTCATCGAGACCAGCGGCGGCAGCGACCCAATCGCCTGCCATGGCCACCCCAAGGCCGACGCCACCCGGATAAAGGACCTGATCGAGCGCTACCAGACCGACTACTACCGGGCCGGACAGGGGCCCAGTAAGGCTCCCGGGGGTACCGACCGATAACCCCAGCGGTTACATGGACGACCTGCTATTCAACGCCCGCCGGGCGAGTGCCGGGGCGTCAGCCAAAACGACTGAACCGTCGGACCCGGAATCCCGCTTCCGATCGCTGGTCCAGTCGCCTTTGCGCGCCGGGTTGATCCGCTATCTGAACTCGCGGCCCGACGAGAGCTTCGACGTCGAGTCGTTGATGCAGACCTTCGGACGCCTGCGTCTGGACGTCGAGAACTGCGTCAAGGAGCTGGTCGACTTCGGCGTCGCCATCGCCATCCCCGGCAACCCGCCGCGTTACATGGCGGAGCGGCCGGCCACCGACGCGCTCGGCGACCAGCTCGATCATTTCCTCGAGCGCCGCGCCCAGGTCAGCACCGAGGATCAGTCGCCGTCGGTCCAGCGCTTCCGCGAGATGATCGGCCGCGACGAGAAGATGCTGATCGTCTTCGAGTGGATCCGCACCGCGGCGAAGTCGGACATCTCGGTCCTGATTCTCGGACCGACCGGATCGGGCAAGGAAGTCGTTGCCCGCATGATCCACGAGTTGAGCCGCCGCACCGTGGCCAAGTTTCAGGCGGTCAATTGCGCGGCGCTGCCCGATACGCTGTTCGAGTCGGAAATCTTCGGCTACGAAAAAGGCGCGTTCACCGGCGCCCATGACCGCAAGCCGGGCCGCCTCGAGCTCGCGAACGAAGGGACCCTGTTCCTCGACGAGATCGCCGACACATCGCTGGTGGCGCAGGCCAAGCTGTTGCGCGTGCTCGAGGAGAGACGCTTCGAGCGGCTCGGCGGCCAAAAATCGATCTCGGTCGACTTCCGGCTGATCTCGGCAACCAACCGCCCGCTCGAGCAATTCGTGCGGGACGGCCGCTTCCGCGAAGACCTCTACTACCGCATCAACGCGTTCGCCATCCGCTTGCCGTCGCTCCGTGAGCGCCAGGTGGACATCCCGGTCCTGGCGCAGCGCTTCCTGGCGCGCTACTGCGCCGCGCAGGGACTACCGCTCGAGAGCAAGGGTTTCTCGCGCGAGGCAATCGACGCGCTGTGCCATTATCCGTGGCCGGGCAACATCCGCGAGCTCGAAAGCACTGTGTCGCGAGCGGCGCTGTCTGCGCCGGGCCGTTCGATTCGAGCATCCGACATCGAGTTCCTGCACGCCGGCGCTGTCGCCACTCCGATTGCGAGCGACCATCTGCCGTCGCTCGCCGATGCCGAGCGCACCCACATCGTCCGGGTTTTGGAAGCGGTGCAGTGGAATAAGAAGGAAGCGGCGCGCGTGCTCGATATCAGCCGCGGCACGCTGTATAGGAAAATCGTCGAATTCCAGCTCGAGCCTGAGCCGAGGACGGCGGGCCGGCGCGCGCGCGACACCGAGACGTAGCATGAACGATCTGCCGGTTGCGGCGCGGTTGTTCGTGGGCGCGGTGCTCGCCGCCGGCGCCGTGGTGCTGGTAGTGTTCGGCCCGCACACGATCGCGCACCCGGCACTGTTCTTCGCACTCCTCGCCTGCTCGTCTGTGGCGTCAGCACTGAAAGTCAGCCTCCCGCTCGCCGCCAGCGGCTCGACGATGTCGGTGTCGTACGCGGTCGATTTCGCGGCATTGCTGCTGCTCGGCGCGAACGAGACCATGCTGGTCGGCGCAGCCAGCGCAGCCAGTCAGTGCACCTTCCGGACGAAGGGACGGTCGGCACCCTACCGCACGCTGTTCAGCATGGCGTCGCTGGTCCTGACCGTGAAGGCGACCGGCTTCGCTTACGCGTGGCTCGGCGGCCCGACGTCGCCGGACCAGTTCTCGATCGTGACGCTGCCCAAGCCGCTGGTGGGCGCCGCCACCATGTACTTCGTCTGCAACACGCTGCTGGTTGCCACGGCGATCGGCCTGTCCACGCGTCAGTCGATTGGACGGGTGTGGAACGAGAACTTCGTGTGGAGCGCGCCCAGCTATTTCGTCGGCGCGCTGGTGGCCGCGTTCGGCGCGACGATTCTCGACCGCGGCGGCTACTGGATGGCTTCGCTGCTCGCGGCGCCGGTCTACCTCACCTACCACACCTACAAGGTCTACATGGGGCGGATCCAGGATCAGCAGCGTCACGTCGCCCAGGTCTCGGACCTGCATCTGGCGACGATCGAGGCGCTGGCGCTGGCCATCGACGCCAAGGATCAGACCGCCCAGAGCCACATCCGACGAGTCCAGGTGTACGCGGCCGGTCTGGCGCGTTCGCTCGGCATGATGGACACCGAGATTCAGGGCGTGAAAACCGCGGCGCTGCTGCACGACATCGGTAAGCTCGCGGTGCCCGAGCACATCCTGTCGAAGCCGGGTCCGCTGACGCAGGAAGAGTTTCAGAAGATCCGCATCCATCCGCAGGTCGGCGCCGAGATCATCAGCGGCGTGCCGTTTCCATATCCGGTGGCGCCGCTCATTCTCAGTCATCACGAGCGGTGGGACGGCAAAGGCTATCCGGCAGGGCTGCGGGAGGACGAAATTCCACTCGGCGCCCGAATTCTGTCGGTGGTCGACTACTTCGACGCGCTGATGTCGGAGCGCCCGTATCACAAAGCGATGAGCCTCGACGCCGCGCTCGGTCTGCTGCGCCAGGAAAGCGGCAAGGCGCTCGATCCGAACGTGGTCGAAACCTTCATCGCCATGTTCCCGACGCTGACCGCCGAGGCGGAAGCGAGCCAGGAGCCGTCACGCAAGCTGACGCGGGTACCGACTTACGCGCCGACCGCTGCGCCGGCGGTCGGTCTGGTCCACGAATCGTCGCCGGTCCGCACCAACGTCTTCCAGGACATCGCGCTGGCGCATCGCGAAATCTATGCGCTCTACGAGATCGCGCAGGCGATGGGTAGCAGCCTCGGGGTGTCGGACACGATGGCGCTGATCTCCTCGAAACTGAGCAATATCGTCCCGTTTTCGTGCTGCGCGTTGTTCCTGCACAACGACGAGACCGACACGCTGCGCTGCCGGTTCGCCACCGGCATCGAGTCCGAGATCATCCAGCAGCTCACGATCCGCAGCGGTCACGGCCTGACCGGCTGGGTCGCGCGCAACCGGCGGCCGCTGGTCAACGCACGGCCGAGCGCCGACCTCGAGGCGGCGGGATATCCCGCCGATCGAACGGCGCTGCACGCGGCCCTGGTTTGCCCGCTGCAGTTCAACGAGCGCTTCATCGGCACGATCGCCGTGTACCACACCGAACCATCGGTCTACACCGACGATCATCGCCGGCTGCTCGACCGCATCTCCGAGCAGGCGGCTGCCGTGATCTACAACTCGATCGTGTTCGAACAAACGCAGGAAGACTCGCTGACCGATCCGCTGACGTCCCTGCCGAACACGCGCTTCATGTACATGCACCTCAAGCGCGAGCTGGCGCGTGCCGAACGCCTCAAGACTGAAGTGTCGCTGATGGTGATGGACCTCGATAACTTCAAGGACATCAACGATACCTACGGACATCACGTCGGCGATCGGGCGCTGCGCGAGGTGGCGGCGGTTCTACGCGTCGGAATCCGGCCTTACGACATCTGCGCCCGCTACGCCGGCGACGAGTTCATCGTCGTCTTATCCGCATGCAGCGGCGAGGAAGCGGAAAGCAAGCGCCTGGAGCTGCAGGTCGCCGTGGACAGCATGGAGTTCGAGGCGCGGCCCGGCGAACGGCTGCAGATCGCCATCAGTGTGGGCGCGTCGATTTTCCCGCACGACGGCAGCGCCTACGAAACGCTGCTGGCGACAGCCGATGGCCGGATGTACCAGGACAAGACCCGCCGCAAGCGCGAGCGGGCCACGACCGAACGTATCAACCTACCGGCGTTTCGACCGACGATTCGGTCGATCTCAGACACGGAGCTTAAGAGGGCCGCAGTGGGAGTCCTCTGACGCACCTCGCACGAAGCACCCCGCACCAAATTAGTCACTATCCACCCAATCCGGACTGCCACCGGTGAGCCCCGTCCAGAAGATCGCAAGACCGGTCGCGCCGACGATCAACGCCAAACCGGACGCCCACCAGCTGCCGTAGCGACCGCTGAACTCCACCCAGGCTGACGGCAACACCAGCGCGAGACCGACCGTCATCGCCGCCGCCCGGCGTCGAACGAGTCTGAGGAGTGCGCCGCGGAGACGTCGGAGCGCCATCTGTGAGATAGCATAGTCTGCCGTGCCGCTCACGCTGCCGATTCGCGACGTGATCGCCGCCACGCCTCGCGCCCGCGGCGTCCGGATCGATCTCGATGGCCACGATTTCCCATACGCTGCGGGCCAGGCGCTGCTCATTGCCGACCGGGGCTACGAAAAGCTCCGGCCGTACTCGATCGCCGCGGCGCCGGAGGATGCCCAGCGCGATCGCTGCCTCGAATTGCTGGTTGGAGTGGACGCCGACGGCAGCCCCGGCGCGCATCTCACGCTCAATCCCGGACAACTGGTCGACATCGATGGGCCGCTCGGCTCGTTCACCTTTCCGCCGGCGCCCGAAGAGCGACGGTTCGTCTTCATCGCCGGCGGCACCGGCATCTCGCCGCTGCGGGCGATGCTGCGACACGCCCTCCGGTTGCCGCACCGGAACATCGGCCTGTTCTACAGTGCACGCACGCCGGACGATTTCGCCTACGAGCGCGAGCTGCGGAAACTTGCCGCGGACGGCGCGATCGAGCTGCGACAAACGGTCACCAGGGTGAGCGACGATGCCGGCTGGAGCGGCGCGCGCGGACGGCTGACTCGTGAGGCGCTCGCCGAACTCGTCCACGATCCGGCAACGTTGTGCTTCGTATGCGGGCCGCGGGCCCTCGTCGATGAGATGCCCCGCCTGCTCGAGGATATGGGCATCCCGCGGTCGCGAATCAGGATTGAAGAATGGGTGTGACCAGAGCGCGTCAGACGCCCATGACGTGGAAGCCCGAGTCCACCATCAGGACTTCGCCGGTGACGGCGCGGGAGTCGGGGCCGAGGAGGAACATGGCGGCGTCTGCGACTTCCGCGGTTTCGACACCCCGGCGCAACGGCGACCGTTCCCGGTACGCCTGCAGCATCGTCGAGAGCCCTGAGATGCCGGCCGAGGCGAGCGTCTTGATGGCGCCGGCGGAGATTGCGTTGACGCGGATGTTCTTGGGTCCCAGATCCGAGGCGAGGTAGCGCACCGACGATTCGAGCGCGGCCTTTGCGACGCCCATCACGTTGTAGTTGGTGAATACGCGGTCGCTGCCCAGGAACGTCAGCGTCAGGACGCTCCCGCCACCGCGCTTTTCCATCAACGGCGTGACCGCGCGCGTCAGTCCGATCAACGAGTAGGCGCTGACGTCGAGCGCGATCCGAAAGCTTTCCCGGGAGGTCTCGGCGAACGGGTTGTGCAGGGCATCCGACGGCGCAAAACCGGCGCCGTGCACCAGAAAGTCCAGTCCGCCGAATTCGCGATCGAGCGTCGCGGCCGCGTCGGCGATCTGCTGATCGCTGCTGACATCGCACGGCATGACCAGCGGGTTGTCGAGCTTCGCTGCGAGCTCGCGAACGTTCTCTTCGAGCCGCTCGCTCGGATACGTCAGCGCGATTCGCGCGCCGGCGGCCTGCGCGGCCTGGGCAATCGCCCACGAAATCGACCGCTTGTTTGCGACGCCGACGATGAGACCGTGCTTGCCCGAGAGATTGGCCATGGGTAATTGAGGATGGCTACTTCGAGCGCCGGCGTCCCGGAGGACCCTGACGCCGCGGACCGCCACCGGCGCCTCCGCCGCCTTGCTGAGGGCGGCCGCTCGACCGCATGCCGCCGCCCCGCGACTGGCCGCCACCGCTCATGTTGCCGTTCGATCGGTTGCCGCCGCCCTGAAACTGTCCGCCGCCACCGCCGCCGGCACCGCGCGGCCGGAAACGGTTCGGACGCCCGGCAGGCTGGCGAATGGTGAATTCGGGAATCGGCCGGGTTGGCGGCGCCTGACCGTCGTGCCGCGGCAGCGATGCTCGAATCAGCGGGCGGTGAACCGGTCCTTCTTCATCGTCGCGCTCCTCGTCCGGTGCGTCCTCTTCCGGCGTGATCGCCGCGTCAGCCGTCGATTCCTCGTCTGCCGCCGAGAGTTGCTCGTCGCCGGATGTTCGATCGTCGGTGATCTCCTCCTGCGGAGCGTTCACCAGTTCTTCCGCGACCTGGGCGTCGGTCTGGTCCTCAGTTGTCGCCGGCGCGCCGTCGCGCGGCGGCTCGTGTGCCACGCGCTTGGGGCCGCCAGCCAGCACCTGCGCATACAGCGCCGGGGTCTCCGCCTTGCGGCGCTGGCGCGGAATCTTCGCATGCTTGTACTCGTGTTCGGTATCGCACGTGGAGCACCGCGTCTGCTTCACGTCGTCGCCGACCATCGCCACGACGACGTGATTGGTCACGCGCCGCTCACGAGGACAATAATCGTCCAGAATGTCACCAAGCCGAAGCTGGCGCTGCTGCATCAACGCTCCCGAGAATACCGCTGGCGGGGAAATGAAATGCGAAAGGCGCGCCAATATTAGCAGAGCCGGCCCGGGCCGTCCAGCCAGCCCCGCAGCTCGGCGAGCCGGGCGGCCACGGCATCGGGTGCGGTTGACTGCGGCGTGCGTTTCGCCGCCACTGACACCGCCGGCGTAATCCGCGCGACGATATCGGCCTCGAACAGATCGCTCGAGGCTTGCCAGTCCGCCAGCGACAGCGATTCGAAGTCGCGCCGCTCGGCGATGAGCTGCCGGACCAGCGCACCGACGATCTCGTGGGCGCGCCGGAACGGTACCCCACGTCCGACCAGGTAGTCTGCAACGTCAGTAGCCAACAACAATCCAGACGCCGCCGCCGCGGCCCGCTCACGGTCGAGCGTCAGGCCGCCGACAACCGATCGCACGACTGCAAGACAGCCGCTCAGCGTGTCTTCCGCGCCGAACACCGCCTCTTTGTCCTCTTGTAAATCCTTGTTGTAGCCGGTCGGCAGACCCTTGATCGTGGTCAGCATGCCGATCAGGTGGCCAATCGAGCGACCCGATTTGCCGCGCACGAGTTCGAGCGGATCCGGATTTTTCTTCTGCGGCATCATGCTGCTGCCCGTACTGAGCGCATCGGACAGCTCAAAAAAATGATGCTCGTCGCCACAGAGGATGATCAGATCCTCGGCGAGCCGGCTCAGGTGGACCTGAGTCAACGCGCAGGCGTAGAGGAACGTCGCCGCGAAGTCGCGGTCCGACGACGCGTCCATGCTGTTGTCCACGATGCGCGAGAAGCCAAGTTCGCGCGCCAGAGCGGGAATGTCGATGGCGTAGGCCGTTCCGGCGACGGCGCCGCTGCCGAGCGGACAGGCGTCCGCTTCGTCGCGGGCGCCGGCAAGCCGCGCGAAATCGCGGCGGAGCGGGGCAGCGTGCGACAGGAAAAAGTGCGCCACCAGCACCGGCTGAGCCGGCCGGAAATGGGTGAAGGAAGGCATCAGCGCGGCTCCCGCCGATGCCGCCTGAGCCGCCAGTGCCTCCACCACCGCGGCGACGGCCCTCTGCAGTAGCGGAATCCGGCGTCGCAGGTAAAGCCGGAGGTCGAGCGAGACCTGTTCGTTGCGCGAGCGGCCGGTGTGCAGGCGCTTCCCCGCGTCGCCGACGCGTTCGACCAGCTGGCGCTCGACGAAGCTGTGGACGTCCTCGTCCGGACCGTCGACGAATGCCGGATCCGATCGGCCGCGATCGAGGATCGCAGTCAGCGCATCTTCGATCTGCCGTGCCTCGTCCGGCGACAGCACGCCGGCCTTCGCAAGCCCACGTCCCCAGGCGATGCTCCCTGTCACATCATCGTCGAACAACCTTCGATCGAAGCGGAACGACGCGCCAAACTCGAAGGCGGCGGCGTCAGGGGCAATATCAAATCGTCCGGACCAGAGGTTCGTCATGTAGTTTTAGCCAGCGGGATGATGGCCGAGCCGGCGGCCTGCGGACGACACGCGGCGAGCGTCGCCCGGCCCTTGAGCAGTTCGAGCCGGACCGTTCCGTTCACGCGGGCTTCCAACGCGTCGATCTCGACATCGAGCGCCTGCCGGGCCGGGCTTCGCCATGCGCCGGATCGGATGATCTCGAGGTACTGCTCGCCAAGCCGCACGGCCTTCGAAGCCCGCTTTGCGTCCGCGCCCACCGTCGCCTTGTGCAA
The DNA here is from genome assembly GCA_036489235.1 of Vicinamibacterales bacterium. Taxonomy (GTDB): domain Bacteria; phylum Acidobacteriota; class Vicinamibacteria; order Vicinamibacterales; family CAVVIG01; genus CAVQFC01. Next base: position 1,762 of record DASXGC010000087.1, on the reverse strand, counting down.
CTCGTGATGCGCCGTATGCAGCGCCACCAGCGCGGCTGGGTCCATTTTCTCGACCCGGGCGGTGCCGTGGACGCCCGCGATGATATCGAAACTGCCAATCAGATCGAGAGGCGGCATCGCCACGCCGTTGATCGCGACCGGCGCGCCACGGTCGAAGACGATGTCTGCGAAGGCCGGCTCGTCGGGCGCGGCGGGGCCCCTGAGCGTGACCGAGCCGTCGCCGCCGATGGTCGGACGGGTCAGCCCGCGTTGACGAGCGTAGTCGAGCTGCTGGTCGGCGGTCATCGCCCACTCGCGCGCCGGGGCAATCACCTTGAGCGCCGGGTCGAGGGCGAGGATCGCCGCATCGAGCGGCGTCTGGTGGACGTTGCTGTCGCCGTGGGCCACCGCGGTGGCATCCTCGATGTGGGCAATCGTCACCAGCGTCTGTGCGATCAGCGGCCAGCTGAGAGCGGCCGTCAACGGCGCGCCCTCGCGGCACAGCACTCCGGCTTTCAACGCGCGCACGATGAAGTCACGTGCAAATTCGTCCCGCAGGTCGAGCACGTGGGCGCGAAGCGCGCCGCTCCCGAGCGCCCGATCGCGGACCGCCTCGAGATCCTTGCCCTGACCAAGATCGATGGTGACGGCGATGACTTCCGCGCCGTAGGTTTCGGCGAGCCAGGGGATGGCGATGGAGGTATCCAGTTCGCCGGAATAGGCCAGGACGATTCGCATCATGCCGCCGAGTACTCCTTGAGGCGCTTGACCAGCGCAGCCGCGCCGCGTCCGCCGCGGGCGATGACCAGAATCGTGTCGTCACCGCCGATGGTGCCGACGGCTTCCGGCAGCCGCGCGCGGTCGAGCGCTTCGGCCAGCACCTGTGCCTGGCCGCGGCCGGTCCGGATGATCACCATCTGCTGGACCCGCTCGACGCTGCGCAGGAAGTCGGCGACCGTGCGCTCGAGCGCGACCAGCGCCGTCTCGGGGTTTTGTGCTTCGACACCCGGCAGCTGATAGGCGCCGTCGCCGGAGCGCTTCACCAGACCGAGGTCTTTGATGTCGCGCGAAATCGTCGCCTGCGTCGCCTCGAAGCCGTGCTGGCGCAGGCGGCGCCGCAGCAGTTCCTGACTGCCCAGCGGTTCGCGATCGATGAGCTCGAGGATGGTGGCTTGGCGGCGTGTTTTCATGACGAAACAAAATAATTATACATCGATTTTCATTGATCGAATCGACTGGAATGTGTATAAGTATTCTTTCTGATGCATACAGTTTCGACGCCAGTGTCCACTGCTTCCGAGTCCGCGATGCCGGCGACCCGGCCAGTGGCGCGGGTGGCAGTGGCCGGTGCCACCGGCTACACCGGCCAGGAGCTGCTGCGCCTGCTGGCGCGGCATCCGGCGGTGGCGCTGACGGCGGCGATGTCATCGGGACAGGCGGGTGCCGAACGGCGGCTGCCGGCGCTGGCGCACCTCTGGACCGGAACGATCCGCCCACTCGCGCCGGAGCAGCTGGTGAGCGAGGCCGACGTCGTGTTCATGGCGCTGCCCGATGTCGCTGCCGCCGAGCTCGGGCCGACGCTGGTGGACGCCGGCGTGCGTGTCATCGACCTGTCGGGCGCGTTCCGCCTGCGCGACGCCACGGCGCGGGCGCGGTGGTATCCCGAAACGCACCGGCTGCCGGCCGGCATCGCCTACGGCCTGACCGAGCGGGAGCGCGGTGCGATTGCACGCGCGCAGTTCGTCGCCAATCCTGGCTGCTACCCGACCGCGACGCTGCTGGC
>DASXGC010000046.1:0-13877 GCA_036489235.1 Vicinamibacterales bacterium | reverse complement strand
AGACTTCGGTAGCCAGCCGGGAACCGTCGTCCGATTCGCGTTTCCAGGTCTTCGATTGCCTCGGAGTTATCGGCTTTGTGAATCTGCCAATCCGTCCATGAATCCGCGTTGTCCCCGGAAAATGGCATCCGCAAGAATTGGGGAACATCTTTGAGCGGAAGTCGCTCGTGCTGGCGCGTGTTTACCTTTTGCACGAAGGCATCGACGATCTCGTCGATCTCTGCGGCGCGCACAGTCGAAATCATACCCACCTTGAGGTCGCATGCGCTGCGCCGGCTTTGAGGTGGAGTCGGTGTCAGTCTTTGTGGTGCGCCCGGAGGGACTCGAACCCCCGGCCTACTGGTTCGAAGCCAGCCGCTCTATCCAACTGAGCTACGGGCGCGGTCTCACCAGTGTAGTGCAGCCGGCGCGGAGCGAACAACTTCTGGCGACGCTTGCGTGCGTTGCACCCGGTCACTGTGCTAAAATTAGAGTTTCCCCGCGTGAAGAAAGACCGACGTGGGCCGGTAGCTCAATTGGCAGAGCAGCAGACTCTTAATCTGCGGGTTGACGGTTCGATTCCGTCCCGGCTCACCAACATTCGCTCGCGCGTGCTAATCGTGGCGCGAGCTCCGGTTGGCTTCGCGGCGGGCACCGAAGCCTGAAAAGGCGAAGGTGGCCCGGCTCACCACCTTTTCATCAGCACTCTCAGACGGCGCCAAGAACTTGAAGAGTGGTGCCGTTACGGCGGTTCGATTGAATCGATTTCCATCGAACGCCACGCCTTCCGGAAAAAACAGCTGCTGAAGCCCGCTGCTTGTGGTCGAGCGTCGCCTGCACCCAGAGGTCTCCCGCCGCCCACAGCCACAGGCCTTGACATCTAATATATAGATATCCTATATATAGGACTCCATGGCATCGCTGAGTCATTCGATCAAACGCGGCAGCGCGGAGCTCGCCATCCTGATGGTGCTCAAAGACCAGCCGCTGCACGGCTACGAGATCGCGCGCCGGATTGAGCGGGACACGGCCGGCGTTCTTCATTTCACGCTCGCGTCGCTCTATCCGCTGCTGTACCGGATGGAGAAGCGCGACTGGACCAGGGGCGCCTGGGAAACGACGTCCGGCGGCGTGAAGCGCCGCTGCTACAGCCTGACAGCGGCGGGGTTGAGGCAGCTCGCGGCGTCGCGCCGTGAATGGAGCGTGTTTTTCCGCGCGCTCAACCAGCTCGGGGGCTTAAGCCGTGCGTGACTGGTCGAGCGTCGTACGCTCGCGGCTGATCGCGCTCGGCATCGAGGCCGAGCGCGAGGAAGAGATTCGCGCCGAGCTGTCCGGACACCTCGAAGATGCCTATGTGGATGCGATCCGGCGCGGTTGCACCGAAGAGGATGCCGTGGCCCGCGCACTGGAGCGCGTGCCCGACTGGACACGCCTGGCGGACGCCATCCGCCGCGCCGATCAGAAAGAAGGTCCGATGAGTCCCGACGCGAAAACCCTCTGGCTGCCCGGAATGGCGGCGTTGGGCTGCGCGGCCGCGGTGATGCTCGGCGCCCCGCGGCTGCTCCCGGCTTCGCTCTGGCTCGATCCGAGAGCGACCATGCCGATGACGGCAGGGCTGCTCCTGTCATATCTGGCGTTCGGCGCGCTCGGCGCCTCGTTGTCGCGCCGCGCTGGCGGCGGCGTCGCGGCCCGCGTCGTCGCGGGAATCTTTCCGCTGGCGCTTCATGTGTCCATGTTCGTCACGGTCGTGGTCGCGGCGATGTTTGGAGATCGCCCGAGCCCGGAGGCCCTCCAGATCAACTTCCAGCTCCGTTTAGCGCTGATCTTCATCGTCATTCCCGGGATCGCCCTGACCGTCGGTACACTGCCGTTCCTGCGGGACAACGCGAAGACACGCGCCTGCGCGTAACTCGCGGGAAGTCGAAGCAGCTTGATCAGGTTCCCGCCGAGGATCGTTCCTCGGGTCTACGGAAGACCCGGTCTCGGACGCGCCCCCCCGGCCACAGCTTTGCCGTCTCCCTGACGCGGGCGGACACGGCCTTGGCTGGGCGGGCCTATGCTGCCTACGGCGGGATCTACATCGCTGCGTCGCTCATGTGGTTGTGGCTGGTCGAAGGCGAGCCGCCGACGAAGACCGATATGTTCGGCGCAGGACTGGCCATCATCGGCGCGCTCGTGATTATCGGGCTGGCGCCGAGGGCCCGCTAGGCTCGGCGCTCTCCACGTATCGCCGTGCCTTCCGCGCGCATCCGGCGCGCCAGATCGTGGTCCAGTCGTTCCTGCGTGACGAGGTAGCGCGGCATCGATGCTTGCGCGCGACGCCTCGTCCGCGCGATTACGGTGTGTACTCGTCGCCGGGAAAAAGCGACCCGGTGCCAGGGGTGCCGCGCCGAGCACGACGGGATGTTCCGATACTCCCAGCTCGATCGCGCCAGGCAGTCGCGCGCCGTCAGCATGGCTTCACCGCAACGATGCCGCCTCGGGCAATCGTGTAAACTATCGTGACGTCCAGCCAGAATACGTGTAAACGACGAAGATGGAAGGAAATACGAGCGCGAGCCACAGGCCGATGTCGGCCGCGCGTGAGCGTATCACCAGTGCGATCGTACGCCACGCAAAATTGAGAGTTCGCGATTGGTGGCTGCTCGTTGTCGTTGCCGCGGCGCAGATTGCCGTGGCGGCCTCGCTGCGTATCCTGCCACTGTCGGCGTGGCGATCGGGCACCGGTCGCCCCAACCGGGTCGCGCGGCTACTCGTGAACGAGCCCGACGAACGGCTGGTCTGGGCGATCGAGGCGACGGGCCGGCGGCTGGGCCGGTTCAGCACGTGTTTGGTTCGAGCGCTGGTCGCGCAACTCGTACTCAATTCGGATGATGGCCCGGTCAGCCTCACGATTGGCGTCCGCCACAACAGCGCCGGTGCCTTTGAGGCCCACGCGTGGGTGACGCGGCGCGATTGCGTGCTGATCGGCGCGACCGGCGACGAGTACCTCCCGATCGTCACCTGGACGCGCCAGCCCGCGTGATGACCGAACCTGAAACAGGCGAGCGCTACCGGTACGGCGTGTACGGAATCGCCATCACCAGCGACACCCGGCTCCCGCTGCCTGAGTATGCCGGCGGCGGATTCGCGCAGGTCGAGTGTCTCACCGCTCCAGCGTCGGTGTTCCTCACGGCGACGCGTGACGCGCGCTTCGATTCGGCGCCCGACTCGTGGTACCAGTACGCGGTGCTGCAGGACGGCTCGACGTACGTGCGGTGGGACTCGGTTGGAGAGTTTCTCGTGAGCGCGAACGGCCGACAGCTGGTGTGTCGTCGCGCGGAGGAATCCTCCGATGAATCATTTCAGGTCTACATGCTCGCGCAGGCGCTGTCTTTTGCGCTGGTCACACAAGGAGTCGAGCCGCTGCACGCGACGGTTGTGGTTGTGGACGGCAGGGCCGTGGCGTTTCTCGGAGGTCATTCCTTCGGGAAGTCGACTCTGGCCGCCTGCTTTCTGGACGGGGGGTACCGCCAGTTGACCGACGATCTGCTCGTCGTGAAGACATCGTGTGATGGCGTCGTCGCATATCCAGGAGCTCCGCGGATTAAGTTGTTCTCGAAGGTGGCCAACCGCTTCACTCCCTATCCCATGGCCCGCGTGCGCATGAACGGAGGCACCGACAAGCACATCGTGCCTCTGGAGGAACAATCGAGTTGTGCGATCCCGGTGAAGCTCGAGGCCATTTATTCGCTGGCTGCTCCCCGCGACGCTTGCCGCACGACCAGCGCGAGCATCGAGCCGCTTTCCCGCCGAGAGGCGTTCCTCGCGCTCGTGAAAGGCACGTTCAACCGCCGCGTCGTGAGCCAAGAGCGGCTGGCGCGTCAATTCAGCGCAATGGCAGGCCTGGCGGATCTCATACCGGTCAAGACGCTCAGCTATCCGAGAATGCTCGACCGTCTGCCGGAAGTCCGCGACGCGGTGCTGGCTGACCACGCTCAGAGACTCGACTGAGGGCATGATGGCCGTTGCCTTTGGTGCGCGAGTGAGTGTGGCCCCGGACGTGATGTTTCGTCTCGTGGGGGACGAAGGCGTTCTTGTGAATCTGACGACCGAGCGATACCTCGGTCTCAATCCTGTCGGCGCTCGAATGTGGAGTGTCCTGAGCAGCGCCAGCTCGATCCATGCGGCGTACAATCAGCTGCTCGGAGAGTATGAGGTTGGCGCCGTGCAGCTGCGCACGGATGTCGAAGAATTCATCGACCAGCTGCTCGCGCAGAAGTTGATTCAGATCGATCGGCAGAACACTCCCCCGCAGGCATGAGCGGCATCGTCGCGATGGTGAATCTCGACGGCTCGCCGATCGATGCCGCCCTGTTGAACCGGATGACGGAGTACTTGACGTTTCGAGGTCCCGACGGCAGCCGAGTGCAGGTGGACGGGAGCGCGGGTCTCGGTCACGCGCTCCTGACAGTCACCGATGAATCGACGCACGAGGAACAGCCGGTTACGCTGGACGGCCGGCGCTGGATTGTGGCCGACGCCCGCGTCGATGCTCGGCAGGATCTCATCGCCGAATTGAACGCCAGCGATCAGCCTGCGGTCGCCCCTGACGCCATCGATGCGGAGCTCATTCTCCGCGCCTACTGTGTGTGGGGCGAGGATTGCGTGTCGCACCTTCTTGGAGATTTCACATTCGCCGTGTGGGACAGTGCGGCGCGTCGTCTCTTCTGCGCGCGGGATCAGCTCGGGGTGAAACCCTTCTTCTACGCGCAGCTCGGACCGACTGTCGTCGTCAGCAATACGCTTGACTGCCTCCGCGTGCATCCTGGCGTCTCGCGTGATCTCAACGAATCCACGATCGCCGATTTTCTGCTGTTCGGCGTTAATCAGGACAGCAGCACCACGACGTTTCGAGACATCCAGCGGCTGCCTCCCGCCCACAGCATGACCATGTCCTGGGACACGACGCGGCGCCAGCGCTACTGGACGCTGCCGGTGGAGGAACCGATCTTCTTCAGGCGTGCGAATGAGTACCCTGAACGATTCGTTGAACTGCTGGGTGTTTCGATTCGCGATCGTCTGCGGACATGTCGCGTCGCGTTGTTAATGAGCGGCGGGCTGGATTCGACGACACTCGCAGCCGTGGCGCAGCGCGTTTTGCGCCGGCGTTCAACCGATGGTGTGCTGCAGGCGATTACCTCCGTGTACGACCGGCTGATACCGGATGCCGAGCGTCACTACGCGGGCCTGGCGGCGAACCACTTGAATATTCCCATCCACTATGACGTGCGGGACGACGAGACATCCATCGCGGATTGGGATCGCACGACGATCCACACGCCGGAGCCGGTTGACAATCCACCAGCCTTCGCGGCAGGCGTAGAGTTCCTCAGGAAGCAGGCCGCACACGCGCGCGTGTTCCTGTATGGTGAGGGACCTGATGACGCGCTGAAATACGAGTGGAGCGCCTACTTGTCGTATCTCCTGCGCGAGCGGCGCGTCGGCTCGCTGGTTCGCGCGTTGTCACAGGATCTGATGATGCACCGGCGTGTGCCGCTCTGGTCGTCGATTCGACAGATTGGCGGAGCCAGGCAGCACGACAAGCGCTGGCGGGAGGAGTTTCCAGGCTGGCTCGACGAAGGCTTCGCGGAGCGCTGCGGGTGCAGAGTGCGATGGGACGCGCGACGCCGCCCGTCGTCGCCGCACCCTGTCAGACCTCTAGCTTACGGCGGCTTCAGCGACGTTCGGTGGCAATCGCTTTTTGAAGACTGCGATATCAACGGCGCGCTGAGCCGAGTGGAGTTTCGTCATCCGTTTCTCGACTTGCGGCTGTTACAATACATGCTGGCGGTGCCCGTTATGCCATGGTGCCGGAACAAACTGATTATTCGTCGGGCCATGCGCGGCGCGTTGCCCGGCGAGGTGCTCCGGCGAAAGAAGACGAGTGTTGGCGTGAATCCGGATTTCGTGCGCGTCGTCGCGTCTGGAATGCCCCGGCTGACCCCGTCGCCGGATCTCTCCAGATACGTCAACCCGGACAAGATTCCCACCGCGCCCACGAGCGTGCCTGAGATGCGCGCCGCGCTGCGAGCGCTCGGCTTGAATTACTGGTTGCGTGAACTGAGCAACAACTGAAGGGAAACGCGAATGGAACCGCGAGAGACACCCGCCTCCGGTGAACGAACCACCCAGGCACCAGCGCGCAAGGTTTATCAGAAGCCCTCGCTGGAGGTGTACGGCGATCTCGCCGAGATCACGCAGGGGATCGCCGGCTCGAAAACCAAGGACGGCTCCGCCCACCCGAACATGCACTTTACCTCCTAGCGCTCCGCCGGCCCTGGGGACATGGATTCTCGTAGCGACTCGGAGTCGTGGCTGTCCGAGCTCCTCGCCCCCGTGGCGGTGGAAGGCTTCCTCTCGAAGTACTGGCTCACACGCCATCTGTTCTGCCGCGGTCGCGCGGACAGATTCTCAGGGCTGCTCTCGTGGCCCGCACTCAACGCAATCCTCGAGCATCACTGGCGGGAGACATTCCGCTTTCGGCTGGCCTTGCAGGGCCGTGACCTCGATGCCGCATCGTACGCGGATCTCGGCGGCCATACGCCGCGAATCCGCGCCAAGGACCTGATTGATCATCTGCGGCGCGGCGCGACGTTGTCGTTCGACGCCATCGACGAAGTGCACGAACCGCTCACTCGGCTGGCCGAATCGTTCGAGACGTTCTTCCGCGGTGGCACGAAGATCAACATCTACGCTGGATGGCGAGCGCTGCACGGTCTCGATCTGCACCGCGACAATCAGGAAATCTTCATCCTCCAGCTCGAGGGGCGGAAGCGCTGGCTGCTGTACGGCGTTTCTGTGGATGGAGTGGATTGCGGAGACCTGAGCCGCACGTCCGATCCGCCCTCGGGTGCAGAGTTCGATCAGGTGCTGCAGCCCGGCGACCTTCTCTACATACCGAGAGGTTGTTATCACATCGCCGTGCCGATGAACGAGCCGGCGCTCCACCTCACCCTTGGGGTCAAGAATCCGCGCGGCAGCGACCTGCTGCACTGGCTTGTGGACCGCGCTCGCACGACGAGCGTTGCGGAAGGAGATCTCCCGCTGCTGGCCAACGCGAACGAGCGGCTCGCCTTCAGCGAGCGGCTCCGCGACGCGCTGCTCGACGGTCTTGACGCCGACCTGGTCGAGCAGTACGTCGCCGAGACCGGGTCGAATTTCAAGCCACGTCCGTCATTCAGCCTGCCGTGGAGCGCCACGCCTGCGCTGCTGCCGCCGGGCAGAAGCTTCGTCGTGCGGATGCAGGTGCGCGGACAAGTGGCCGGCACCGACCAGTGCAACGGCGAGCCGCTCGAGCTGCACTGCGCTGGACGACGCTTCCGGTTTCCGCCAGGCATGCGGTGGGTCGTCGAGCTTCTTCAGAAAGGGACGCCGGTGCCAATGATCGACTTGATTGAGACGCTTGCAGGTCGCCTCGACGAAGAAATGATTCGGGTGCTCGTCGGTATGCTCACGAAGGAAGGTCTGGTCGAGATCCGGCCGTGAGCGACGCGTACAAAATCTACGACTACGGCGGCATGATCCTCGACGAGGGCCGTTCGCGGGCGTACGCGGAGAGCCTCAAGCACGTCGTGACCGCCGATTCGGTTGTCCTGGACATCGGCGCCGGCACCGGCTTCCTCGCTCTGCTCGCGGCGCAGCTTGGCGCCCGGAAGGTGTATGCCATCGAGCCGAGTGATGCCGTGCAGTTCGGCCAGCGCGCTGCCGCGCAGAACGGACTTGACCGGCGCGTGGAATTCATCAAGGGCTTGTCGTTTGACATCGATCTTCCCGAAAAGGTCGACGTCATCGTGTCCGATCTGCACGGAGTCCTGCCTGCATATCGGCGAGGGCTGTCCTCAATTATCGATGCGCGCGATCGCTTCCTCGCGCGCGGCGGCGCGTTGATTCCGAGCCGAGAGACATTATGGGCGGCGATCGTCGAGGCCCCGAGGCTTCATCACGAGGTGGTGGGCGTCTGGGGTCTCGATGTCCTGGGGCTCGACCTCACTCCCATGCGCGCCGCCGCCATGAATACGTGGCACAAAACGAGGCTGACTGCACCGGATCTGGTGACCGTTCCGGCCTGCTGGGCCACGCTCGAATATCAAACACTGCAGTCGCCGGACGTGCGTGGAGAGCTGCTCTGGAAGGCCCTCGATCGACGTTCCGCGCACGGTATCTGCGTCTGGTTCGACTGGGAGGGCGCCGAAGGCATCGGCTTCTCGAACTCCCCGCTGTCCGGAGAGCGGCACATCTTCGGACAGGCGTTTTTTCCGTGGCCCGAGCCGCTCGATCTGTGTGCGGGCGACGAGGTTCGCGTGCAGCTGCGCGCGGATGCTGTACAGTCTTCCTACATCTATCGTTGGGAGACGCGGGTCGATGACGCCCATGGTCAGACCAGGGCCGTATTCCAGCAATCCGATTTTTTTGGCACACCTCTATCCGTCGGTCGGCTGCAGCAGCTCACCGCCCACAAATGATGGTTGATGCCGACCCGTGTCTCGCACAAGCGCTTCGCGACCCGTCATCGTCGGCGATCGCGGGCGACGTCGATGAATTCATCGCGGCGGCGTGCCGGCACCGTGTATTGTTGCTGCTCGGCTGGCGCCTTCGCGAGCTTTCCGGCCTCGACCGCTGGCCCGCGGCCTTCGTCGATGGGTTTCTCCATGCGGAGCGCCAGGCGATTGCCGTGGACTGCGTCCGCCACAACGAACTGGCGATGGTTCTCGCCGAGCTTGCCGCCGCGCATGCGCGCGTGCTGCTGTTCAAGGGAGCCGCGGTCGCGTACACGCACTATCCGGCGCCGCATGTTCGCGTTCGTGCCGACACGGATCTCCTGATCGCGTTCTCGGATCTCGCGCCTTTCGAGCGGGTCATGAGCCGCCTCGCCTATACCAGGCCCCCAGAAAACTCGGGAAGTCTCGTCTCGTACCAAAATCACTATCAGAAGACCGACGGCTACGGCGTGACCCACGCGTTCGACGTCCATTGGAAGATCTCGAATCTTCAGTCGCTCGCCGAGCGCCTGCTCGTGGCGGAGCTGTGGGACCGCCGCGTGTCCATACCTGCGCTTGGGCCCGGCGCGTTCACCGTTGACACCGCGTCGGCCCTGCTGCTGGCGCTTATACATCGCGCCGGACATCACCCGGGCTCGAAAAACCTGCTGTGGCTCTACGATTTCCACGTTCTTGCGAGCGGGCTGTCCAGCGGGCAACAAGACCATGTCGTGGACGTCGCGCTCGATCGCGGGCTGGCTCGCATTGCGGCCGACGGTTTGTCGGTCGCACGGGACTGCTTCGGTGGCGTCGCCCTTGACGGGCTCATCGCCACGCTGCAGGCCATGCGGTGGCGCGACGACCACGTGCCGGCGATCGAGGAGCGGTTGACGCAGGCCGCGGTGTTGCGGCTCGATCTGGAAGCGCTGCCGAACTGGCGCACGCGAGGACGCTTGATTCGCGAACACCTGCTGCCTCCGGCCGGCTACATGCGCACGCGATACGGAGTGCGGTCGAACGCCCTTCTTCCCGGTTTATACCTCTGGCGCGTTCTGCACGGAATGCCGAAGTGGTTTCGTCATCAGAAGGCGGACTGACGACGGTGGAAATAAGCCCCTCGACGAAAGCTTCACGGCGCGCTCGGTGTTATCAGCACGGTGGATTCCGTGGACGAGTTCCACGACGCCGTGGCCGTCACGGGGGCTCAAGCAACGGCTCGAAAGCCATCGATCTGCCTCAACCCACGATCACCGAATTGACGAAACCTAGCGGTAGGTTTACGATCTTGAGGTGACATGGGCCGAGGTGATCCGCAAATTGAAGGCTGCAGGATTCGTCGAGGTCAGGGCCGGGAAAGGTAGTCACCTGCTGTTGAAGCATCCCACGTCCGGTCGGGAAGTCTGGGTCGCCGTTCACATCAAGAAGGATGCCGGGCGGCTAGGCAATCGCATCCTGCGGGAGGCAGGTGTCGAATGACAACGCTCTACCCAATTGTCCTTGAAACCGAAGACAGCGGCGCGGTGAGCGCGTACGTGCCCGGGCTGCCCGTCTATGCTGCCGCCGAGACGCATGCGAAGGCCGAACGTGCGATTCGGACCATGTTGACCGCGTACCTCGAGACGCACCCCGACAGCCGGCCAGATGCACGAGTTCGCGTGGCACGCTTCTCCACCACAGCTCGGACGAAGGTCGACATCGTCGGCCCGGCAGCTCTGGTAGGCGCACATCGAAGCACAACGAAGGCGCGCGCCTCGCGCGAGAACGGTAGGCTTGGCGGTCGACCTCGAAAAGCCGCGACCGCGCCACGACGGCGCGCGAAGTAAACAGGTCAGCGTACGTTCAGGCCACGTGCCGAAGCGAGTCCACGACCCGAAGCCAGGCTGCCGTTTGGTTCCAACTCACACTCTACCCTCCCGCCAGCAGTCGAGCTGGTTCCAAATCGCGAAAATTGGCTCACCAGCCTAAGCTGTTGATTCCAAGTGACCGAAATCTCGATCGCAAGTAGTCGATCGAGCCGCGAAGGCTCGGGGGTCTTCCGACCCTCACGTCAGTGGCTTGGTCAGCCCAAGCCTGCTCCTGATCGAGGCGAGATGCGTTGCCGTACTCGACGGTCCATCCACGGCGTCACGCTCAAACTGCGCGAGCAGCGCCTCCAGTCGCTCGCGGCCAACGGGCGTCCGGGTCGCCTGACGCGGCGTCTTGTTGCCCAGCGCGGGCACACGCGTGTCCGGCCACGCTGCCCACTGCTGACGCCGCATCTCTTCCTCGAGTTCCTGTGCCTCCGCAGACGACTCGAGGGCGCGTGTGTTTCGAACGTCGCCGGAGGCGGGCTGTCGCCGCCGCTCCTCGAACACTGTCGACGGATCCACGGTCGCGGTGTCCACGAGCGTCGCGTTCTTGCCGAGGCGCCTGGCAATTTCCCGCTTCAACCTGCCGGCGCGGCGGTCGGAGTTGACGTCGGCGACCAGACGCCCTGCATCGAGCCGGAGCGCGCCAAGGACCGTGTTGTCCCAGCCCTTGTGCTGACGGTTTCCCGCTTTGACCCAGCTCAGACTCGCTGACGTGACGGCGCCCGATGCATCCCGCGTCACATCGTCAACGTGATCTTCGCCGTGAACGTTCGCAAGCGGTGCAAGTCTCTCGAACGCCTCGCTCAGCGTCACCCTCAACTCGTAGGTCAGCGTCACCAGCGCGAGCGGATCGCCATCGGTATTCGACAACTGCGGCGGCGTTGGATCGAGCAACTCAGCCGCGATGTTGAAGTACATGTCACGAATCTCGATGTCGAAGTCGGCCAGGTCCGGGACGGTCATCAGCCGCGTCCGGAACAGGCGCTGTCGCCAATCGATGATGTGCGTGTGCCAGCGCGGCGGCACGATGAACGGCGCCGCTCCGAACATGATGCTGACGCCGTCCATCGACAACACGCGCGTGAACAGCAGATCGGCTTGCCGCAGATTCTGCGACGCGCCTTGCTCGAGCACGTGGAATCGCACGCCGGTCAGCACGTCCTTCAGGTCGAGGCTGCGGCCGGGATCGACCCGCTCGATGACGAAAACGCTCAACGGGCTGCGGCAAGCCATTTCGATATAACGGCGATCCAGGTCCGGGACGTCGTCGTCGGTCTCCGCAAGCCAAGTGCAGGCCGACCGGCTTGGTGGGCCAGTCCGGGTCGGCATCGTCACCCTCCGGGTCTGGCACAAACCCCAGAACGAGCCACGGAATAAACATGGGATCGAATTCTGGCGTCGCCGCCAGATCCTCTGGAACATCGTCGTAGTTCCAGAAGTCCTCCCAGGCATGCACCATGAGGGGTTCGCCCCATGTTTCAGCGATGAAGTTCAGGAGCCCTTCCACCACGCGCCCCTCGGCGCCACGGAGGCGCAAGCGCGCAGAGTGCTCCGCGGTACTCGCCGCCAGGCAACAGTGTTTGAATTTGCGCCCGCTGCCGCACGGGCACGGATCGTTGCGACCTGGGAGCGCAGCAGCCATGACGAGCCATTTTACAGTCGCCCTGGATGTCGGCCGTGTTCGTGGTGATCAGGCGATCGAGCGATCAGCTCTTCGAGGATGTCGAAGAATTCGAGTGGGATGACGGCAAGGCTTCGAAGACCTGGTCGCGCCACCAGGTCCGTCGCTCGCGGCTGAGCTCGCCGCAGCTCACGTTGGCTCACCAGCCTTCGCTCCCTGTTTTCTCGCGAAGGCCGTCCCGCTGGCGTCGCCTGCGGGCCGCGTTTCCGGTCTATGCCGACGCTTCCGAAAAGATGGTCATCAGGAAACCGCTCGGATCGATGACCTCGAACGCTCGGCTCTTCCACTCGGTGTCCCGCGGCTCTGACTTGAGCGTGATCCCAGCGCTCTTCGCATGCCTCGCGATCTGGTCGACGTTCTGCGGCGTCGACAGGGACAATCGGACACCGATTCCCTTCTGGCGGTCGCGTCCCTTCTTCCAATCGTCCTGGTTCAAGCCGATTTGGCTCTTGCCCGCGCGCATCATCACGCCGAGCAGCATCCCTTTGTCTTCCCACCGCTCATCGACAGTGAAGCCGAGCGCCTCGTAAAAGGTAACGCTCTTCTGCAAGTCGTCGACGGTGAGGGTGGGAACGATCGTGCTGATCTGCAGGGCTTCTTGTGTTGTCGCCACGATTGCCTCCTCGTTGTGTCGTTCATTCGACAGGCTAGCCGGCCACTTCCGGATCTGCAAGCGCGGCGGTGGTCTGAGCCATTCCTATCGGCTGCGTGCCCACAATGCGGGCATGGCGGGTCACACCGCTCGCCCGAGGTCACGGTCGGGACCGCTCGTCAGAACGATGGCAGCACGGATATGCGATCTGTTCGTCGGCGTCGGGACGTCCGGCGGGAGTGAGGTCGAACAGCGTCCACAGCGGTTCGACCGTGCCGAGATGGCGCGGATCCTGGCCGCGATCGCTGGGTGCGTAGATCAGTTCGCTCGCCCAGTGCAGGCGAATGACGCCATCGGGCCAACGTTTGAAGACCGTCAGTATCGGGACCGGGTGGCCGTCGGGGCCGTCACCGCCGTAGTCGCGGCGAAAGCTGTTGTTCGCAGCCGAGAGCAGTCTGACTTCCTGCCATCCTTTGTCGCGCGCAAACGCCGCGACGCGTTCGATCGGTGCTTTGGCGACGATCGCCAGATTTCCCCCGAGCCCTTCGAAGTGAGGCATCGTCCCTTCCCACATGTCGATCAGCGCGGTGCAAGACGGACACGGCCCTTCCTCGAGCGGTAGCGTCGCGGTAGTGCCAGTGCTCGGACCTGGCCGCGTGTCCCGGCCGTCGCGAGGAAACATGTAGTGGTACAGCATCAGGGTATCGCCACCCCTGAAGAGCTCTGACATCCGCACGGTCCCCGGCTGGCCGTCGTCCCGAATGCTGTCGAATTGATAGTCCTCGGGCACACTCCCGCCAGGAGGGAGGGCCCTCAGTTCGACCGCAACGCCCTCCATCTGCCGACGCAATTCGAGTTCACGCTGAAGCAGCGCCGCGCGCGCGGAGCGATAGGCCGGTGATTCGTTCGGAAACGTGATGCTCATAAACCTATTTACCGTACAACCACCGCGTCCGGCACCGCCGCTCCGGCAGAGCACTCACGCAACTGTCTTAACACGTTGACCCTAACTCCAGAATCGCGGTCACTTCCCGGCAATTTTCCTGGCGACGAACTTGCCCTCGGGCGGGCCTTGGTCGTTCGCCCTTGATCTGCGTCCTGATTTCAGCGGCAAAGACGGCACCATCTACTGCCAGGTCGACCGCAAGGACGGAACTACAGATTTCGAAGCTGGGCTATGTAGGCGTCAGTCTGATATTCCGAGGCCGACACCGGCCGCCCAGCCTAAGATCAAGCCGTGGAGATGTGGACGATCG
>DASXGC010000040.1:0-6062 GCA_036489235.1 Vicinamibacterales bacterium | reverse complement strand
GTTCTGGCGTGTTGCTCGGCATCTGGCACGATCCTGCGACGCTCCGCGCGTGGCAGAGCAGCGGCGGTATCGACGAGGCGCTTATCGATATTCCCGTACTGCTGATTCCGATCAGCCTCGTGTCCGGCGCTGCCGGTGCGGTGGCCGCCAAGGGTCTGTGGACGCCGATCCGGCGCCTCGGCGGTCGATGGTCGCCGCCCTGACGAACGGTCAGTCGAGCGCGAAGACGAACAGCGCGTGTCCCCCCGCAACGGCAATGTACTGCTTGTTGTCGGCGAGATAGGACATCGGACCGGAGCGGACGGCGCCGCCGGTCTGAAACTGCCAGAGCGGTTTGCCGCTGGTCGCGTCGAGAGCGTAGAAGTTGCCTTCGTTCGAGCCGCTGAACACCAGCCCGCCCGCGGTCGACAGCACGCCGGCCCAGGTCGGTGACGGCAGCTTGAAATCCCACGCCTGCTTACCGGTCTTCACGTCGAGCGCGCGAACCGCGCCCCAGGATTCTTCGTCGAGCCGCTTCTCGCTGCCGCCGGTGTAGTAGGTTCCGGGTTTGTACTCAACGCCGGTCTTGTAGTAAATCGATCCCATTTCGCGGACGGGCACGTAGAGCATGTTCGTGATCGGACTGAACGACGGGCTCGCCCAGTTCGTCGACCCCTGAAGACTTGGATACACCAACGTGCCCTTCTCGGAGGGCTCCATTCCTGGAATTTCGATGGGACGGCCGCGCCCGTCGATGCCCTTGGCCCACGTTTGTTTTGCGTACGGCGCCGCAAACAGAAACTCGCCGGTCTTGCGATCGAGTGCGTAGAAAAAGCCGTTCCGGTTGGCGGTGACGACCAGCGAGCGTTGCCGTCCGCCGACTTCGGCGTCCACCAGGATCGGAATCTGATTGGCGTCCCAATCGTGCACGTCGTGCGGCGTGAACTGGAAGTGCCAGCGGGCCTTTCCGGTCTCGATGTCGATCGCGACGAGCGACGAGGTGTAGAGGTTGTCGCCCTTGCGCGAGTCGCCGTTCCAATCCGGTCCTGGATTGCCGGTGCCCCAGTACAGCAGCTTCAGCGCCGGATCATACGACCCGGTCAGCCACGTCGCGCCGCCGCCGTGAATCCAGCTGTCGCCGGGCCACGATTCGCTGCCAGGTTCACCGGGCGAAGGCACGGTCCAGAAGCGCCACGCCAGCTTGCCGGTGTGGGCGTCGTAGGCGTCCAGAAATCCGCGGATCCCGGCTTCGCCTCCGCTGATGCCGACAATCACCTTGTCGCCCACGACTAGCGGAGCGGCCGTGATCGAGTGTCCGGTCGGGTTGTCGCCGACGTGGACCGACCAGCGCTCGACCCCGGCGCGTGCGTCCAGCGCGAACAGATAACCGTCGAGCGTGCCGACGTACACCATGTTCTCGAGCACCGCGACGCCGCGGTTCACTCGCGGAAAACCGAGATTGAGCACACTCGGTGCAATCGGCCGCGTCCATTCCCAGATCGACTTGCCGGTCTTCAAATCGAGCGCGAACACCGCGGTCGGTCCGGACGTGACATACATGACGCCGTTGACCACAACCGGCGTCGATTCGATCGAGCCCGAGCCAGGTGGTTGATACACCCACGCCGGGCGCAGCTTCGCGACATTGTCGGTGGTGATTTGCTTGAGCGACGAAAATCGGTGCGAGTCGTAAGCGCCGGAATACATCGGCCAGTCGCCTGCCTGCTGCGCCAGCAGCGGGACGGTGACGACGGCGATCGCGAGAACGGCAACGGCACGCCGTGCGACAGCTCTCGCGGTTCGGGCGACGCCAACCTGTGGTTGCCCGCCAGCTTCAGCCAGGCGAAGCCTCGCGTTCATTTCACACCCCGCAATGTTCCGAGGTAGGCGACCAGGTCGTCGAGCTGCGGCGCCGTCAGTCGCGATTCGTACGACGGCATCAGCGACGCGTCGATCTCGCGGTCGAGCCTCGAGAGCTCGGACTTTCGCAACGTGTGCACGGTTCCGGCCTGATCACGAATCTCGACCCAGAACACGTCTTCATTCACACGAATGCCGCGAACCTCCGGTCCCGATGCCGGCACGGCTCGCACCACGAGATAGCCGGGCGGATGCGATGCCGCCGGTTTGAGGAGAGATTCGCGCAGATAGGCCGGTCCGCGCTGGGCGCCGATTTCCGTCAGCACCGGACCGATCACGCCGCCCCGCCCTTCGATGACGTGGCACGACGCGCAGCCGCTCGATTGGTAGAGCGCGCCGCCACGTTCGGCGTTGCCCGGTCCTGGCCGCGCCGGTGTCCGGGACAACGACGCGACGTACGCCGCCGCCTGGCGAGCGCTGCCGTCGGTGAGACCGAGACGAAACGACGGCATGTCCGTCCCCGGTATGCCGTTGATCACGATCTCGACGATGGAGGCGGAAGTGGTGGCGTGACGAAGTCGCCCGTGCAGATTCGGACCGGTCCCGCCTTCGCCACCGGCGCCGTGACACCAGGCGCACTGAGCGTCGAACACACGACGCCCGGCCGTCACGTCGGTCGCCGCGGTTGCCGCCGGTCGTGACTGCGACCAGCCGGTTCGCGGCGTGATGAGCAACGCTGCAAGCGTGAGAACGCGAAGCCGTCGCCTCATGCGGCGGATTATAGGCGGCTTCGCGTTCCGCGGACTATTTCAATCGAAGCGGTAACGCCAGGTTCGCCAGCGCCGAATCGATCACCATCGTCACCACGCCAAGCGATCCGGAGCCATGATCTTCAAGCGTGCAGACGCCAGGCTGCGTCGCGTCCTGACCTTTTTCGAAACGCTCAACCGCGACAACCGGCACCTGCGGCCCCGGGATGATGGTCCTGGTGTAGAACAGCGCGCCGCCGTGGGCCGCTCCGAGATACGCCAGGCCTGACCCGCCGTCGACGTAGAACTGACGCGGGTCGGTGCAATTGGTCGTCGTGTGGTAGAACGTGATCTCGTCGTCGAGTCCGCCGGTTGACCCAAAGAGCGCGACCGCATCGTCACCCGCGCGACGGACGATCATGCCGCCGAACGGATCGGTTGCGGTGCCGATCTCCGTGCCGTTCTGATCGACCACGATCAGTGAATTCGAGCCTCCGCTTCCAGCGGGTCCAGCGGGTCCAGCGGGTCCCGCAGGTCCAGCCGGCCCAGCCGGTCCAGCGGCCCCTGTCGCGCCTGCCGGCCCAGCAGGTCCTTGTACTCCCGCAACTCCCGGCGCGCCCTGTGGCCCTGCGGGACCAGCCGGGCCCCGCGCACCTGCCGGTCCTGCAGGTCCCGCCGGACCCTGCGGTCCTGCCGTTCCTTTCGGACCGTTGTCGCCGTGTCCGAATGGAAACTCGCGATTCCAGGAGATCAGCACTTGATTGGCGGGGCACGACGAACCCGCAATCACGTGAATCTCGCCGTTCTTGGGATTGACGCACGCGTGAATCCGATCGGATTCCGCGTGGACAGTGGTAGTGGCGCCTAGCAATGCAAGCGCCGACGCTGCAAATGTGCGAAGCCTCATACGAGCCTCCTTAAAGAGAGCGGCACGATGCTATGAGCTCTGCAATTAAGGTGGCAGGTCGAAATTCAAATGAATCGAAGGGAATTCAGAGCTTTCGCCTTCGAGCGTATGTTCGATTCTGGGGCGTACTCACAGATTTCGAATCAGCTGGATGAGGAGGGCGTCCTGTTCGGGGAATACGGTCCGGAGATCGAGCACGATCCTGTCGTTCTGCACGCGCGCGATGATCGGCGGCGTCAGCTGACGAAGACGATTCGCCAGGTGATCGGCGGTTGTGCCCTGCCGCGCGACTGAGACGAGCCAGGTGGGGAGCTCGACACCAGGCGCACTGCCTCCGCCCACAGCGGAGACACCCGCGATAACCTCGGTGTTCCAGTCAGCCTCGGTGTTCAACGCGCTCGCAAATAAGTCTGCCCGCTGGCGGACTTCTGCGGCGTTCATCATCAGCATCCGCTGGACCGGAACCGTGAGGGCTTCGCGTCCCGCGGCGTACTCCCCAAGTGTCGCTTCCAGTGCCGCATACGTCATCTTGTCCACGCGAAGGGCTCGCATCAACGGATGCGTGCGGATTCGATCAACCGTCGCGGTTCGTCCGACGATGATGCCGGCTTGCGGTCCGCCGAGAAGCTTGTCGCCACTGAAACAGCAGACGTCCACGCCGGCCGCGATTGACGCGGCCACGGTCGGCTCGTCGACATCGCCGGCGGTCGCTGAGGGAATGGAATGACGGCCGTTGCCGATCTGACCGCTTCCGAGATCGTCGCCGACGATCACGTTGAACTTCCGGCCGAGCGCGACCAGTTCCGGCAAGGCAGGGCGTTCGGTGAACCCTTCGATCCTGAAGTTCGACGGGTGGACGCGGAGAATCATCGCGGTCTGGCCGGAGATCGCAGCGCCGTAATCAGCGGCTCTCGTCTTGTTGGTCGTTCCGACCTCGCGCAGCACCGCGCCGGACTGCGCCATCACGTCAGGGATCCGGAATCCACCGCCGATCTCGATCAACTCCCCGCGAGAGACGATCGCTTCGCGTCCTTTCGCCAGCGCCGCGAGCACGATCAGTGTTGCCGCGGCGTTGTTGTTGACCACCACAGCCGCCTCGGCGCCGGTGACCCGGCACAACAGCGCTTCCACGTGCCGATCGCGCCGGCCGCGCACACCGTGTTCCAGGTCGTACTCGAGCGACGAGTAGCCGCGCGCGACCGCGGCGACGCGGTCCACGGCGGTGGCCGCGAGCGGCGCTCGTCCCAGGTTGGTGTGGATGACGACACCGGTGGCGTTGATGACGCTGACGAGCGATGGATGAAAAAGGGCGGTCAGGCTCGCTGCTGCCGCCTGCTCCAGGCCGGCAGCCACGCCATCCGTGTCGAAGTGCCCAGCCGTGCCGGCGGCAATCGCGCGTCGCAACTCGGCTGCGGCCGTACGGAGCGCGTCCACGGTGGCCTCGGCGCCGAAGGCGGCCTCGAGCAACTGCACCCCCGAGCGCTGGCGGAGCTGTTCAATCGATGGAATCACGTGGAAGTCCGGCATCGCCGAAATGGTATGCTATCGGCTCTTCCTGCGAACAAGCCGATGACTTCGGATCCGCCGCGATACCGCCCGCTCGAGCGATTCTGGCCGTATGCCGAGTTGCCCGAACAGCCGACCGCCGAGGAAGTGGCGGCGCTCGATCCCGAGCTCCAGGAAGTGCTGTTCGGCGCACAATCGCGTCCGTTTTCGATCACTCTGGTCTTTCCCGCGCTCGAGGTTCCCGATTTCCCGCGTGCCCTCGATCTAGCACGCACCTCCGCCGAGTTTCGCGAGACAGGCGAGGGTGCGTCGCGGCGCTATCGGGCGCGCTTCTGGTCGGGTGACGCCTCCCGTCTGCGCGATCTGTTTCAGATTGTCGGCGACGCCGACGCGGTCGAGGTGCTGATCGACGATCGGCCCGTGCCGTATGCGCGCGAGCTGTGGCTTCCACTCGTCTGGTTGCTGATTCCCCGGTAGGGCGCTGTGGCTTCCATCGAACGAGACATCCAGCGGCTCGAAGCGGAACTGAAGCATCTCGAGGCCGAGTACAACATGTTCTTCGCCGGTCGGATGCCGAAACCGCCGTGGGAGACGCGCGCGCTGGTCGATTCGCTGGTCAAGCAACTCGATCGCCAGCACATCCCCAACACCGGCGAACGGTTTCACTTCCAGACGGTGCAGTCGCGTTATGCCGCGTTCATCGACCTCTGGGATCGTGGAATCCGCTCGCGGGAAGAAGGACGTGCCGGTCCGTTTCCGATCAAACCGCGGACGCCGACCGAACCGGTCAAGCAGGGTCCCGAGGACCGGATCCTGCACGTCGCGTCGTTTCGCGATCCAGTCCGCGAGATCGACAAGCTCACCGATCTCTACGAGTCGATGGCGGAGGCCCGGCGCGAAGTGGGCGAAGATGCGCCGCCGTTCCACAAGTTCGCGGAGCTGGTGAAGGGCCAGGTCAACAAATTGAAGAGCGCCGGTAACGCCGAAGTCGCGTTCCGCGTCGCGGTGAAGGATGGAAAGGTGAGCTTTACGGCACGTGCACTGAAAGGCGTGAAATAGGC
>DASXGC010000023.1:0-4128 GCA_036489235.1 Vicinamibacterales bacterium | reverse complement strand
CTCGGGGCCTCTTTCACCGATGTCCAGTGGGTGATCAGCGCCTACGTCCTCACCTACGCCGCCCTCCTCATGGCGTCAGGCAACTATGCAGACCTTCGAGGCCGCCGGAAGTCCATGCTGATCGGCCTCGTGGTGTTCGCAGCCTCGTCGGCGGCGTGCAGCGTGGCGACGAGCTCGCTGCTGCTGAACATCGCCCGCGCGGCCCAGGGGGTGGGGGGCGCCTTCCTGGTGACGGCGTCCATTGCGATTTTGTCGAACGCCTTCACCGGCGCGGAACGCGCTCACGCCTTCGCGTTCTGGGGAGCGAGCCTCGGCATAGCGCTGGCGATAGGGCCGATCATCGGCGGCGTGATCACGAACTACTTCGGATGGCGGTGGGTGTTCATCGTCAACGTCCCCGCGTCCGCCATCCTCGTCGCCGGGACCCTGAAGTTCATTGGCGAGTCTCGCGATCCTAACGCTAAACGCCTCGACGTCCTCGGCACGGTCACGTTCAGTGCGGGCCTCGCGCTCCTCATCTGGGCCCTCATCGACGGGAACGACGCGGGGTGGTCAAGCCCGACCATCGTCCTGCGCCTTGTGGTCGCCTTCGTGTTCCTGGTCGCCTTCGTCATTGTGGAGGTCCGTCAGGACCGCCCGATGGTGGAGTTCGGGTTGTTTCGCAGTAGGACGTTCGTCGGTGCGGTGCTCGCGATGATCGGCTACGGCGCGAGCGCGCAGGTCATGATCTTCTTCCTTCCGCTATACCTGCAGAACGCCTACGGGTTGAGCCTCGGGCGGCTGGCATTGCGATGATCCCCTTTGCGCTGCCGATGGTGCTTGCCCCGCGGGAGACGCGCCGGCTCGCAACCCGTTACTCGGGGCGTACGCTTCTTGCCGCCGGCTTGGCGATCACCGTCGCCGGGAATGCCGCGTTCTGGCTCGTTGCCGGGTCCCATCTGCCATACAGCTTGTTCCTGGTCGCCATGCTGGTCGCCGGATGCGGCGCCGGCCTGCTCAATGGGCAGACCGTGAAAGTCCTGCAGGGCGTGGTTCCTGAGGATCGCGCTGGTATGGCTTCGGGCATCGCTAGCACGACGCGCTTCATCGGGATCCTCGTCAGCGTCGCGGCACTCGGTGCCGTCCTCGCCGACGTGGCGCGGGACCGGTTCGTTGTGGGTGCCACCAAGATCGGACTGTCGGCCGACACTGCGCGCGAGGCCGCTGCTCGTGCGACATCGGGCGATCTTTCCGGATTGCTGGCGGCCGCACCGCCCGGCGTGCGCGAGCCGCTGAGCTCGGTCGCGCTGGCGGCCTACGGGGCCGGCTTCGCGTCGGCGGCCCTCGTGGCAGCCTGCGTGGCATTCGCGGCTTGCCTGCTCGCCTTCGGCTTAATTAGCGGCGAAGAGACCGCGCCGCCCTCTGCACCGCCGCCTGCGGAGATGCCGTGCAAGTTCATTGATTGCCGCGACCCTCTCTGAATTCGGAGGCGTCGGGCTCCAAGAGACCCGATCGCGGCGGCCGGAACCCGACGACCCTCCGGCAGTCCAAAAGGAAGATGACCATGACAAGCTCGACACCTGGAACCCGGCCGATCGCCCAGACGGCTGTCGATTCGGCAGCAGACCAAAGTGATCCTGGCCCCTCGCCGAGGTGCGAAAGAACAGGACTAGGCTTTCGCGCCGCCTTCTTGGGTGCCGCCTGCATCGGCTTGCTGGCGCTGGCCGCCTGCGATGAGCAAGCGGAGGCCCCGCCGCCGAAGCCGGCGGTGGGCGTACGCCCGGCGGCGATGAAAGGCGTGAGCGAATCCTTTGAGTTCGTCGGGCACATCCAGGCCATCTATAAGGTGGACCTGCGCGCCCGCATCGAAGGGTTCCTCGAAAAAGTACTGTTCCGCGAGGGCCAGGATGTCAAGGTCGGGGACCTGCTGTATCAGATCGAGAAGATCCAGTTCCAGACGGATGTCGACCAGGCCAAGGCGAACGTTGTCTCGGCTGAGGCTGAAGCAACCAACGCCGGACTTCAGTACGGCCGAAATCTCGCTTTGTCGAAGGAACAGTTCAGTCCGCAGTCGCTGGTTGACCGCAACAAGGCCAGCCTGGATAGCGATCGGGCGAAAGTCATGCAGACGCGTGCCGCACTGACCCAGGCGGAAGTCAATCTCGGCTACACCGACATCAGGTCACCGATCGAAGGCCGCATCGGCCGCACGGCGTATCAGATTGGCAACCTTGTCAACCCGGCGAGCGGCGTGTTGGCGACGATCGTCAGTCAGGATCCGATGTATGTGCTGTTCCCGGTCAGCGTGCGCGACCTCGAGATCATCCGCGCTTCGCGGGGCGAGGCGGACGGCGGCCTCGCCAAGATTGATATCCGCGTGCGCCTGTCTGATGGTCAGGAGTATCCGCTGGCCGGCGTATGGAACCTGACCGATCCGCAGGTCGACCAGACCACCGACACCCTGATCATGCGGGCGACGATTCCCAACCCCAACCGCCTCCTGATCGACGGCCAGTTCGTCACCGCGGTCATCCAGCAGCGGCGCGAAGCGCCGCGCCTGATCATCCCGCAGGCTGCCCTCCAGGTTGATCAGTCCGGCTACTATGCGCTCGTCGTCGACAGCGAGCACAAGGTCGAGCGGCGCCCGGTGAAGACCGGCCCCAACCGCGACGCCGATGTGGTCATCACGTCGGGCCTCAAAGAAGGCGAGAACGTGATCGTCGACGGCGTTCAGAAGGTGCGCCCCGGCCAACTGGTGCAGGAAACGGTGGTGCAGCCCGCGGCGGGGAGCTGATGAGGAACCCATGATCTCCGACATCTTCATCGACCGACCGCGGCTCGCGTTCGTCGTCTCGATCGTCATCACGCTCGCCGGCATCCTGGCGATCCAAGCAATCCCCGTCGCGCAGTTCCCCGACATCGTGCCGCCGCAGGTCTCGGTCACCACGCTTTATCCGGGCGCCGACGCCGAGACTGTGGACCAGACGGTCGCGCAGCCGATCGAGGAGCAGGTCAACGGCGTCGACAATGCACTCTATTACCAGTCGTCCAGCGGCCAGGACGGAAGCTACAACCTCACGGTCACCTTCGCGCTCGGCACAGACCCGGACATCAACACCGTTAACGTGCAAAACCGCGCGCAGCTCGCAGTCCCGCTGCTGCCGAACGAGGTCCAGGCGCAAGGACTTGTGATTCGCAAGAAGCTGGCGGCTCTGCTGCAGATCATCACCATCTACTCACCCAAGGAGACGCACGACGCGCTGTATCTGAACAACTACGCCACGATCAACGTGATCGACCCGCTGGCACGCATTCGCGGCGTCGGCCAGGCGATCCTGTTCGGTCCATCCGACTATTCGCTGCGGCTATGGTTGGACCCGGATCGACTGACCGCCTTCAATCTCACACCGAACGACGTCGTCGCGGCCGTGCAGAGCCAAAACATCCAGGCGGCCCTCGGACGCATCGGCTCGGCACCGACACCGCACCTGCAGCAGGTCCAGCTCAGCATCAAGACCGAAGGTCGGTTGAGCCATCCGGAGGAGTTTGCAAACATCGTCGTGCGTTCCAATCCGGACGGCTCGGTGGTGCGGGTGAAGGATGTGGCGCGGATCGAACTCGGCGCCAAGACCCTGGAGCGCTATAGCCGTTTCGACGGCGCGCCGACCGCCGCGATTGGCATCTACCAGTCACCGGGGGCCAATGCGGTCGAGGTGGCGCGCCAGGTTCGCGAGGTCATGGGAGGGCTGAAGCAGCGCTTCCCCGACGACATCGCCTACACCGTGTTCTTCGACAACACCGTGTTCGTGACGGACACCGTCGCCGAGGTCGTCCGCACCCTCGTCATCGCCTTCGTGCTGGTGGCCATTGTCGTCTTCCTCTTTCTCGGCAAGCTCAGGACCACCCTGATCCCGCTGGTCGCAGTGCCGGTTTCGGTGATCGGCACCTTCGCGGTCATGCTGGTCATCGGCTATTCCGCCAACACAGTATCGTTGCTCGCCCTGGTGCTGGCGATCGGCATCGTCGTCGACGATGCGATCGTGGTCATCGAGAACGTCGAGCGAGTGATCGAGGAGGAGCCCGAGCTGACGGTCCAACAGGCGACGAAGAAGGCCATGTCGGAGATCACCGGTCCGATCATCGCGATCA
>DASXGC010000019.1:0-22978 GCA_036489235.1 Vicinamibacterales bacterium | reverse complement strand
CGGCCCGGTGATCACTTCACGCACGAACACTTCGTAGACGACCAGGCGCGAGGCTGGCGTCGCCTGTCCACGGCAACGCAAGGTGAACCGTTCACCCGACACTGGTTCGAAGCGCCAGGCGTCGTGTTCAATCGTCGTGCCGAGCGCGGCGAGGTAGAAGGCCATTGCCTGCATGCAACCGTCGAACATCAGCGTGCCTGGCATGCACGGATCGTTCTTGAAATGGCCTTTGAGGAACCAGTCGTCCGGATGCAAATGCTGCTCGGCGCGGAGGTAGCCGCGCCCCCACGGTCCGCCGGTGAGGTCGAGATGCGTGACCTCGTCGAACAGCTGCATGCGTCCAGCTGAAATCGTCGGCGTCCGGGTGTGCGTCTGCGCGAGCTCGTAGCCGGGTCCGAAGCACTCGAACGCACGTCCTTCCGAGAAGGCGCGGACTTCGGCGGCGGTGAACGAACTGCGCACCGTCGGGACCAGCGGCGGATCGACGCGGCCGGGTGGCAGGGTGATCGCAGCCGGGTCCCACAACACACCCGCAGACGAGGCCAGCTCCTCGTCGGTGAAGAATCCGGCCTGACCGTGCCGGACGGACAGGCGGATGTCGTCGCTGATTCGGCAATCGGAATGAAAAAAGAAAATGCGGACGTCGCCGTGATCGGCATGGCCGTCGATGTGAATGTCGTAGGCGCAGGTGTCGCCGATGTGAGCGAGACGACCGTGAAAGGTCAGCTCGCAACCGAGCAGACGATACACACGGCGACCCTGGTTGAGGAAATCCGCGCCCATCCACGAGACCAGGAGCAGATCGGCCTGACCAGCCTCGATCATGACGCCCGGAGTCATGTGTCCCGCGTGCACATACCAGGCATCCTCAGCGACGTCGGTCTCAGTCCAGATCGTGCCTTCGCCCAGTACGCCAGGCGTGGCGTCGATCCCGGTGACGCGATCCGCGAGCAGGAGCGGCGGTTCCGGCATCCGCACCTGGCGCGCGAAGCCGTCCTGACGCTTGAACAGGTCGCCGAGCACCGCCGACACTTCGCGTGACGCGAGCCACTCGAGCTGCGCGCGCGAGAACTTCGGTCCCGGCAAGGGAGCAACCGGTGAGAGTCGGGCCACGTCACGATCGCGAGGAGTCTGTTGCGCTTCGGCGGACGAATCGACCGCCGCTTCGGAATTTTCATTCTGTGTGTGGGCTTCGTCGTCTACGGCCGGGAGCGGCGCCTCGACCCACATCGAGAGGTCGCGTTCCAGAACGTGCTGAGACGCCGGCCAGGACGACAGCAACGATCGGTAGGCCCCCTCGGCGGCGTCCACATACTGTTGATGTACCTGGCCCATCTGCTGGATGGTGCGCAGGAACTGGCCGTGGAGGTCGGACACCTCGAGTGTCTGAAGCGCCTCCGGTTCGTTCACGGCGATCGACGTGTGTGACAGCGATGCTGCAACGGCGACACCCGGCCGAATCGTGATGGCGAGCGGCGACGATGGCGGAGCCGCCATGGATTGCCCGACGGGCGCGGCCGTTGACGGCACCACGACCTGTCGCACCACGGCGGGGACGATTGACGTTTGGTTTCGGTTCGGCACAGGCAGTGGCGCCAGACGAATGGCCGGCGGGTGCGCTGGCAATCGCAGCATCGGCCCTTCGTTCGAGACGTGGTCGCTCGCCGCTGCCGGCAAGGTGTCCTGACGAGCGCGTGCGATCCAGCCATCGAGGCCAGGCATTTCGACGCCCGCCGCGACCAGGCGTCCGATCGCGTGCCACACCTGATTCCAGGAAGAGCGTGTCGCAATATCGAGCGGAATCGCGACGTGTTCGCGATCGCCGAGGATCTGATCAATCCACCGTGAGCAACTGCCAACCGGCCCGTGCTCGACGAACACCCGCACACCATCGTCCCACGCCTTCTGGATGAGGCGCGGAAAGTCAACCGTGTGTGAGAACTGACCGACCAGCGCGTCGGCGGCGCTGTCGTCGGTCGGCTGATACGAGTCGATGGTCGAGTGCGTGTAGAAGCGGACGCCGGGAACCGGGGCGGTTGGCCGATGGTGCAGGGCGCGCCACTCGTCGAAGAATGCCGACGTCTCCGGGCAATGAGTGCACAGGTCGTAGTTGAGCGGGCGCGCGCGTTGCGTTCCCAGCGTCGCGAGCACGCGGTCGCAGCCGTCAGCGTCACCGGAAATCACGAAGTTGCCCGGCGCGTTGATGATCGCAAGGTGCACGCGCGGTTCCCCTGCGAGGAGATCCCGCAGCGAACTCTCAGGCGCGAGGACCTGCCAACTGGTCCACCGAATCGGATCCTTTTCCTGCCAGGCGCGCCGCACGGTGAGGTGTTCGCCGCCGATCTCCCGGGTGAAGATTCCCGAATCGGTCACGCGTTGATGGAACGCGTCCATGTCCGACCAGGCGCCCATCGCGAAGAGTGCGTTGGTTTCACCGGAGCAGAAGCCGATCGCCGCGGTTGGGCGCAGGCCGAGAATCTTGCGCGTCAGTTGCGCGTGAACCTGTGTCAGGTACGACGAGCCCCACAGCTTGTCGGTCGGCGTGGGCACGCTGTCTGGCCGGTAAAGCCATCCGGCAGCCTCGCGATGGCGCGTGATCAAGCTGCTCAACCCGTCGACGAGCTCTGGCGCCGCCAGCAGCAGATCTCGACCCATGCCGTGATACGCACCGCCGGGTCCGGAAAACACGAACGCCAGTTCGCCCGTGATCGGACGTTCGTGGAAGTACGCGCCGGAGGGGAGTGGGCTGCCTGATCGCAACGCCTCGCGCGCGCTGGATTGCAGCGGTTCGATCTGATCCGCGGCGTCGGCAACGAGAACCAATCGCGCCGGCCCGAGGTTCCCGGAACGCCGAGCATCGATCGCGGCGATGACATCTGCGCGATCCCTGCCGCTGTAAACCACCAGCGTCGGGTTTGGCAGGCCACTCGGTATCGTCGACGGCGACGCAGGATCGGTCTGGAGCATCACCGTGGCGTGCTGGCCGCCGAGTGCGCCGACGCGAACCTCCGCAATCCGGCCGTCGGGCGTGGCCAGCCACGGTCGCGCCGGAGATGGCGCATCCGGCACCATACGGTGGTGGCAGGCCAGCGCGGCAGCGGCGACATGAAGCAGGCCCGAACACGCATGCGCGTGGCCGAATTGCGACGTCAGCGCTGAATTGGCTCCCCGTGCGCCTGCCTCGAAGGTGAGCGTGGCATCGCGACCATGATCGACGGCGGGCAACACGGCGTACACGCGATCGCCGTCGCGTCGCGCCTGCTCCAGTCGCTTGATCACGAGCACGACCGCCGCATCGCCGGGCGTCACGTCCGGCATCGCCGCGATCTGGACTTCCTCGCACGACAGATCGACAGCGCCGACAATGGCGACGTCAACGTCGCGATCGTGGAGGGCCTGTGCGGCGATTTCGAGCGCGCGAATTCCGGAGAGCTCTTCCGCCGAGACGGTGTAGCTCGGTCCACGCAGATCGAGCTGCCGGTTGATGCGGTTGGCGGGAATGTTCGGCATCGTGCCGATGACGCCGGCCGCCTGCAGAGGCGACACCACATCCTGGCGGGCATTCGCCAGCCATCCGGCGTCGGGCGTGCCGGCGCCGGCCGCGATCCATGCCCGGCACCACGACTCGAGCCGCCATCGCATGCCGTAGCGGGCGATCTCGGCATCGGTTTGCATGCCGACGAGCACGCAGGTGCGGTCGTGCGGGAGATCACCAAGCGGGCCGACGGCTTCGAGTGCGGCCTGCAGCACCGCGAGCTGCTGCGGCAGTGTCTGTTCGAGGTCTCGCGGCGGGAAGCGCAGGCCCTTGAGCGGCAGCACCACGTCGTTCGCGGCGCCACGCAAGCTGCCGTCGGCGGCAGCCCCGAGTCGCGATTCGCCGTCGATCAACGCGCGTGTGAAATCGGCGAGGCCGGTGGTGCTCGCCACGACCGCTCCAATGCCGACGATGGCAAGGTCGGGCGGCGGGGTTGCAACGCCGGCGGCGGGGAACGAGATTCGCTGCTCCCGCCACTCTTCGACGATGACGTGTGAGTTGTTGCCGCCGAACCCGAAGCCGCTGACGGCCGCGCGTCTCAGTCCCGCCGCCTTCCACGGTTCCGCGTCGTGCAGCAACCGCAACGGCGAGCCCTCGATGTTCGCCAGCGGGTCGTCTGCGTGCAGCGTCGGTGGCAGCGTCTCCGCCTTCATCGCCGCCAGGACCTTGATCACACCGGCGGCGCCGGCAGCGGTGATGAGATGACCGAGATTCGATTTCACCGAGCCGATGCCGACGCCTGAACAGCCTTCGAACACGCGGCTCAGGCTGGCGACCTCGATGCCGTCGCCGATGTGCGTGCCGGGTGCGTGACACTCGACCAGCGAGATGTCGGCCGGCGACAGTCCGGCGACTTCGTAGGCGCGGCGCATCGCGCGCACCTGGCCATCGCTGGCGGGAATCAGTACGCCTTCGCTGCGTCCGTCGTTCGACAGGCCGATGCCGCGGATGACGCCGAGAATCGTGTCCTTCCGCCGCACCGCATCGTCCAACCGGCGAAGGGCGATGAGCGCCGCGCCTTCCGCCGGCACGAGGCCGTCGGCTTCGCGATGAAACGGCCGGCTCCGGCCGGTGGGGCTGAGCGCGGTCAGCGCGGTGAAGCCCATTTGCAGGAAGAGCATCTCGGCGCGATTGACGCCGCCCGCCAGCATCACGTCGGCGCGCCCGGTCGAAAGCCACGAGCACGCCACCTGCATTGCATAGAGAGACGAGGCGCAGGCTGCGTCGAGCGCGAGCACGCCGGCGTCGAGACCGAGCGCGTTCGCGAGAATGTGCGCGGGTAACCCGGACATGAACCGGTTCTCCCGCGCGACCGCTCCGCCGATCGGCGTCAGTCCGCTGTTCTGGCACCACACCGACTCGGCAAAACAGCTCAGACCGTCGCTTGGAAACGACAGGTTGCCGAAGATCGCACCGCCGCGTTCCTCGCGTCCGACCCGGGCGGTTCGCAGCGCCTCGCGTCCGGTGTGGAGCAGCCAGTGGCACAGGGGATCGAGCGGAGCCAGCACGTCGGCCGGCAGCCGCAGTCCGTCCGGAGAAAACGCGAAATCGGCGACCACGCCGGCGCGGTTCGAAATGATGTGGTCGCGTGTATCGGATGGATCGGCGGCGACGACGAGGTCGCCGTCCATGCGCCAGCGCTCGGGGGAAACCGGCGTCAGCAGATCGCGGCGGGAGATGACCGCGTCCCACAGGGCGTCGGGCGTGGCTGCTCCCGGCAGGACGCACGCCTGCCCGACGATCGCGATCGGGCGAAAGGTCATACGCTCGCGACGCCGACGAGCAAGCCGCCCACCACGACCTCACATTCATTTGGTGTGGCGTGAGACAGCTCGGCGACGAAGTGGCGCACGCCCTGGGGACGCTGAATCACCGGAACGCCGCGCTCGCGGAAGTGCTGTTCGAGCGCCGGCGTCACCATGCCTCCGGCCCACGGTCCCCAGCCAATCGCGCGCACGCGACAGGTGCCGCGCGTCCGCGATTCAGCCGCCGCGACCTTGTTCAGGATCTCGTTGGCCATCGCGTAATCGCACTGCCCGAAATTTCCGGTGCGGGCCGCGACAGACGAGAACAGCACGATGGTATCGATCGGATCGGATTCGGTGGCCTCGAGCAGCGCCCGCAGGCCGAGCACCTTGGTTTCGAACACGCGACGGAACTGTGCGACGGTTTTGTCGGCGATTTTCTTGTCGGCCAGCACGCCGGCGCCATGTATCAGACCGGTGACAGGCCCGAAGGTGCTCCGCACGTCTTTGAGCACGGTGGCGAGCGCGGACGGATTGAGCACGTCGGCAGCGTAATACCGCGCGCTCGCGCCGGCGTCTTCGATGGCGCGCAGGGTTGCCCGAATTTCGCGCACGGCAAGAATTTCGAGCGCGCGAGCTCCCAGCTCCTGCGGCGTCACTTTCGTGCCCGACGATTGAGCTGCCGCCAACAGCGCCTGTTTGATCTCGGCATCGGTCTTTGCGGCGGCCGTCGTGGCGGGCTCGTCCACCAGCGGTGTTCGGCCGAGCAGGGCGAGACGCGGATGCGACGCTCGCGCCAGTTCGACAATCGCCGAGGCGGTGACGCCTCTGGCCCCACCAGACACCAGCAGGACTGACTGCGCCGTGATCGACGATTCGCCGGACACGAGCGGCGACGGCACCGCCTCGAGTGTGGTGCGCAGGCCGTCCGCGTGCAGGCCGACGTCAACGGCCGGCGACGCTGACTGCAGTTCGTCCGCCAGGACGAGCGCGAGCTGCCGGATCGATCGGCCGTTGCACTCGAGGTCGATCGCTTTGGCTTGCGCGAGCGGCCATTCGAGCGCGGCCGTGCGTGCGAGTCCGGCGAGGCCGGCGCTCCACGCGCGAACCGGGTCGTGACCGTCGAGACCGAAGTTGCCGCCGGTGTCCTGGACCGTGACGAAGAGCCCGCCATTTTCGATCGCGGCGGCGGCCGTCTGTGCCGCGCGGAAGGCCTCTTCGTTGACCGCAAGCGCCGCGTCGACATCGTCCATGCGCCGCAGGCCACCGAGGTAGACAACGCCGCGCGCCGTTGCTGGCACGTCGCTCACTTCGATTGCGTCAACGCCGCGCTTGCGGAGCAGCCCGACCAATTCGGTCGAGATGCCGCGGCCATCAGGCGTCACGACCAGAGGACCGGCAATGGCGCGTCGCGCCGCGGTCGGAGGCGCGGCGACCTCGACGACGCGAAAACGATCGAGCGCCGCCGAGGCGGTCGAAGCGCCAGAAGGCCGCGCCGCGCCGGCCGCAGCCGGGCCGGCCGGAACGTTGCCAGGGGTTGCGTTCGAATCGCCACCCGACGGCGCCGCGCCGTTCATCGCGGTCACAATCTGGCCAAGCGTTTTCAGCGCGGCCATCGCGGTCGCGTCCACGGGCGGCAGGTCGGGGCAGCGCTGCTGCATCGCCGCGAGAATTTCGACCCGCTTGATCGAGTCGATCCCGAGATCCGCCTCGAGCGCCATATCGAGCGAGAGCATCGCTGCCGGATAGCCGGTCTTCTCTGAGACGATTTCGAGCAGTCGCGCCGCGGCATCCACGGTCTGCGCAACAGCCGCAGCGCCGGACTGATGGCTGTTCGCGGCGGTCGAACCGCCCATCGCAGTGATGATCTGACCGAGCGTCTTCAGCGACGCCATCGCCGTGGCGTCCACCGGCGGAAGGCCGGGGAGACGCTGCTGGAGCGCGCTCAGGATCTCGACGCGCTTGATCGAGTCGATGCCGAGGTCGGCTTCGAGCGCCATGTCCAGGGAGAGCATCGTCGCAGGGTAGCCGGTTTTCTCGGCGACGACTTCGATCAGCCGCGCCGCGGCTTCCTCGGCGTTCGGGACGGTTGGAGCGCTGACCGCGGCAGCGGCCGCTGTCGCGGGGACGAGCTGAAGGCCGTCTGCCGCAGGACCAGCTGCGGTCGTCACGGTCGATCCCATCGCCGCGACGATCTGGCCGAGAGTTTTCAACGCGGCCATCGCCGTGGCGTCCACTGCCGGCAGATCGGGCACGCGCTGCTGCATCGTGCTCAGGATCTCGACCCGCTTGATGGAGTCGATGCCGAGGTCGGCCTCGAGGGCCATGTCGAGCGAGAGCATCGCCACCGGATATCCGGTTTTCTCGGATACCACGTCGAGCAGCAACGTTGCGACCGGCACGGCGGCCGGTTTCGCCGCAACCGGCGTCGCTGCTGCTTTCGCTGCCGCTTTCGCTGGCTCCGACACTGGTTCGGGCACGCACGACACGAGACGCGGCGCGGGCGGTGCCATTTTCGTGGTGGCTGCGGTCGGAGCGGTCGGAGCTATCGGCGCGGTCGGCCTTGCGGGCGCGGCGCTGACCGGCTGCCGCGTCACTGGCTGAGGAGCGTTTTCGTATGCTGCCGCCACTTCGGGCGCGTATGAAACTGCCCTCAGGTTGTCCCGTCTGGATGTCACGACCGGACTGCCGGACTGCGCCGCGCAGTAGTTCGCAAACGCGGACTCCATCGCGCGCAGGTACTGGGCCTGGCTATCGCCGAGTGTGCGTTGAAACGCCTCGTGCGCCTCGGTCAGGAGACGCGCGCCGTCACTCGACGCATGGATCGGCATCGCGCGGGGGGCAACAGGCGTCAACGTGCGTGCCGGTACCGGCGGAGGTGCCGAGACCGGCGCGCCTAGAGACTTCGGTGGTGCTGCGGCAACTGGCGTTGCGACTGTCGGCACGGGCGCAGGCGTCGAAGCCGACGCGACTGCAGGCGGTCTCGACGGCGTCGCACCGGGCGACGCGCGTTCCGGATTCGGCTTCGGCAATCCTGCAGCTCCGTTCGCAGGCGGGTACACCTTCCCGTAGTTCGCCCCCGTGATCGTGATCGTCATCGCCGGCTTCTTCGTGATCGGCGCGGCGACGGCCACGCGATCCCACAGCCGATCGAACACAAGCGGGACGCCGGCGACCGCGAGCTGTCCGAGCGCCTGCCACAGGCTGGTGAGGCCGTGTGCATCCTTGCGGTCCATCGCGATTACCGATGCGGTGCGGCCGGCCAGACACTGCTGCGCCAGTCCGGTGAGCACGGCGCTCGGCCCCACTTCGACGAAGGTCCGCGCCCCTGCCTCGTACATTGCGTCCAGCGTTTCGACGAAGCGGACGGCGCTGCGCATCTGCTCGCCAAGTTGATTTCGCACCGCGGCGGCATCGCCGGTATACGGCTGCGCGGTCGCGTTCGCGTAGACCGGTACCCGGGGCGTTGCGAACGACGCGGAAGCCAGCGCCTGCGCGAACGGCGCAGTCGCCTGCTCGATCAACGGCGAATGAAACGCCGCCGCGACCGGGAGGCGGGTGGCACCAAGGCCGGCTGCACTCGCACGCCGCTGTGCTTCGTCGATCGATTCGACGCTTCCGGACAGCACGACCTGCTGGGGAGCATTGTCGTTGGCGACGACGAGCAGCGGAAGTCTCCAGGACGCGAGCAGCTGCTCGACGTCCTTTCGCGACGCGGTGAGCGCCAGCATGGCGCCGCCGGATCCGCTGGCCTCAGCCATCAGCTCGCCGCGCCGGCGCGCGATGCGCAGCA
Organism: Vicinamibacterales bacterium; assembly: GCA_036489235.1. Taxonomy (GTDB): domain Bacteria; phylum Acidobacteriota; class Vicinamibacteria; order Vicinamibacterales; family CAVVIG01; genus CAVQFC01. Next base: position 13,905 of record DASXGC010000019.1, on the reverse strand, counting down.
TGTCGGCATCGGCAAGTGCGCCCGCGGCGGCCAGCGCCGAAATTTCGCCGAAGCTGTGTCCCGCCATCATGTCGGCGTTGAGTCCGACCAGATTCAGAACAGCGCGGCACGCGAGGCTGGCAGCGCCAACCGCCGGCTGCGTCCATTCCGTCGCCTTCAGCAGCGCGGCCTGTGCGTCTTTCTCTTCGTCGGTAAAAACCGGCTTCGGAAAGACCACCTCGTGCAGCTGGATGTCGCCGAGATGGGTGTCGTCGGCGGCGTCCCAGACCGAGCGGGCGCCCTCGAACGCCATCGAGAGATCGGCCGTCATGCCGGCGTACTGACTGCCTTGTCCCGGAAACAGGAACGCGATCTTGCCGGGTTCCGCCTGCCACGTGTACGACACGCCACCGGGGAGGTTGAACGCCGTCTTCGGCGCGCGTGCGATGGCATCGGCGGCCTGGTTCAGACGGGCTGCGAGGTCTGATTCGCTGCTGGCGACAATCGCCAGGCGGGCTGCATGGCTGCTCTTCGCCCACGCCAGCTGGCTGCGTCGCGCCAGCCAGCGAAGCGTCGTCGCCGGCGTGCATTCAGCGGCCACGTCACGGCACTGTTTGACCAGCGCTTCCGGTGTGTCGGCGCCAAGCAGCACCAATTCCGTCGGGCTGGCGCGGAAGCGATCGGCCTTGGTGCCGCTGCCGCGATATTCCTCGAGCAGCATGTGCCAGTTGCTGCCGCCGAAGCCGAACGAACTGACCGCGGCCCGGCGCGGATGCGCGGCGTCGCGCACCCAGGGACGGGCTTCGGTATTCAGATAAAACGGGCTGGCCGGAATGTCGAGTTTCGGATTCGGCGTATCGACACCGATGGTCGGCGGCAGCACGCCTTCGTTGAGTGACATCACCGCCTTGAACATACTGGCGGCGCCGGCGGCGGCTTTGAGGTGACCGATCTGCGACTTGATCGAGCCGATGGCGCACCACTGTGGCTCGCGGCCGGCCTCCTCGAACACCATTTTCAGGCCGGCGAACTCGGCGGCGTCGCCGGCCCGCGTGCCGGTGCCGTGCGCTTCGACGAGTTCGACGGTCGCCGGGCTGATGCCGGCCGCTTCGTAAGCACGGCGGACCGCCCGCGCCTGACCCTGCGCGAGCGGCGCGTAGACGCTGAGGGCACGTCCGTCCGACGCGCCTTCGAGCGCCTTGATCACCGCATAGATGTGATCGCCATCACGCTCCGCATCGTCGAGCCGCTTGAGGGCGAAGAAGCCGATGCCTTCGCCGAGCAGCGTGCCGTCGGCAGCCGCGTCGAAGGGACGGCAGCGTCCCTTCGCAGACAGCGCCGGTGTCTTGCTGAAGCACATGTACATCGACGGATCGTTGAAGGTGTCGGCGCCGCCGGTGATGACCATGTCGGCCTGGCCGAGATAGAGCTGGCTCAAGGCCAGCGACATCGCGGCAAGTGTGCTGGCGCAGGCGGCATCGGTGACGCAATTGGCGCCGCCCAGATCGAAGCGGTTGCAGATGCGGCCGGCGACCACGTTGCCGAGTGCGCCGGGGAACGTGCTCTCCGTCCACGGCACGTAACACGCCGCGATGCGATCGCAGATCGCCTGGACCTCGGATTCGGGCAAGCCGCTTTCGCGCAGCCCCTTCACCCAGACCGGCCGCTGCAGCCGGTTCGACATCTCGACGTAGAGTTTCTGGCCGGCGGTGACGCCGAGAATCACGGCAATGCGATCGCGCTTCAGCTTGGACAGGTCGTGACCGGTGACGTCGTTGAGCACGTCACGGGCGGCGAGCAGGGCCAGCAGCTGGCAGGTATCGGTCGACGGAAACAGTGCCGGCGGTATGCCGAATTCCACCGGATCGATGTCGATCGACGGCAGAAACGCGCCGCGCGCGGTGTAGATCTTGTCCGGGACGGTGGGATCGGGATCGAGGTAGTCCTCGACCAGCCAGTGCGTGGACGGTACGTCGGTGAACAGATCGCGTCCTTCGATGATGTCCCGCCAGAAGCCGGCGATCGTCCGGGAGCCCGGAAAGATCCCCGAAACACCGACTACAGCGACAGGTGGACACGGCGCGCGCATACGAGGGCTCCTGACTACGGCTGAAGACGACGAGGGGCGAAATGAAACGCGGCATCCGGCATCTGCACGCCGGCCGACCGCAGTTGCTGCGCGCGCGTGATCACCGCCGCGCCCTCGAGCATATTGAAGGCAATCTGCGCGACCGTGCGCTCCTCGAGCGGTTCGAGAAAAGAGCCGGCGACCCAGGCGTTGAACGCGCCCATCGCCGGTCCGCACCAGATCTGCAGATCCATCTTGCGCTCCGGCGTGCCGGCGATCGCCCAGTGGCTCGACAGACCGAGATACCAGCGGAACACCAGCGCCATCTGGTGTCTCGGGTCGGTCGCCGCACGATCGAGTTGGGCCGGGTCGCGGTCGGTGAAGAAGCGCCGCGTCTCTTCCCAGACCGCCGCCATCGGCTGCTGAAAGATTTCCCGTTCGAGGCGGCTGCGCTCGGCCGCCGGGATCGCGTCGAGCGAGCCGTACAGGTCGTAGCACTGGTACAAACGTGCGGCGCGCGGCGCGAACATGGTGCCGCGCTTCAGCACCTGGACCTTGACCCCCATCTCGAACATATCGGCCGCCGGCGCCATCACCACGTCGGCGACGTCCGCGTTGGCTAGCAGCTGCTTGCCGTGAGCAGACAGGCCGGATTCGACCGCCGCCTGATTGATCGAGCCGGTCATCACGTAGGCGGCGCCGAGCGCGAACGCGCCGGCGACCGATCCGGGCGTCCCGATGCCGCCGGCTGCGCCGACCCGTACGGGTCGCGCGTAACCGTGACGCGCGGCGATCTCATCACGCAGACCGAGCACAATCGGCAGCAGCGCGGTGAGCGGGCGGTTGTCGGTGTGGCCGCCCGAGTCGGCTTCGACGGTGATGTCTTCCGCGACGGCGACGAGCGGCGCCAGCCGTGCTTCCTCGCCGGTGATCTTGCCCTGCGCGAGCAGCGCCGCGATCATCTCCGCCGGCGCCGGCGCCATGAACTGACGCGCAACTTCAGGACGCGAGATTTTCGCGAACACGTGGGTGCGCCGCTGAATCCGGCCCGCCGCATCGAGATGCAGGCCGTGCAGGGCATAGTGCACGACGTGCGGTGACAACGCCATGTAGGCGGATGCCGAGACCCGCGGGACGCCGCGCCGCAGATAGAGTTCGACGATCGCGGCCTCGAGTTCGGGTTCGTTCGGGGAGTGAATCAGGTTCGATCCGACCGCCGCCGATCCAACGGCCTGCTGGATCTCGTCGATCGCGCCATCGACGCGGGCCGGGCTCAGTCCCGCCGCTCCGAAGAATCCGAGCACGCCGGCGCGGGACGCAGCGATGACCATCGCGGCCGTCGCAATCCCGTTCGCCATCTCGCCGACGATGTAGGGGAAGCGGACGTGGTGGGTGATGCAGAATTCGCGGCTACCGAGCCACTCGGGGTAAACCGCCGGAAGGCAGCCCCAGAGGAACGCACCCTGAGGCGGCTCCTGCTCAAATGTGCACGAAACGGCGCCCGAGACGGGGTCCTGCCAGAGCCACAGCGGCAGTCGAATTCCGCTGGTTGCGTCCAGCAGCGTGATGGCTGCGGAGGGTAATGCCGCTCCCTGCACTGGTTATCGTTTCCCGACGCCGCGCGCCATAAATCCTCAGCCAGCGGCGGTCAGCTGAGGGTGCCGTCGAGCGTGAACGATTCGGCGCCAAAAGTGACGTCTCAACAAGCCGTAATGATAAATGCTCGAGTTAGAAATGATAGCGAAAGTCGACGCCGGACCAAAGCGCTAACTCTCGGTCCGGGCGGGTATTACAGAGGTATTACAGAGCGGTTACAGAACCGCCTATTTGTGCGTGGTCGTGCTGGCGGCGACGCCAATCTGAATCAGGACCGCGTTCGTTTTCTTTTCGGGAACGTCCACGACCACCCGGTCGCCGGCTCTGATATCAGCGACGGCCGCCGCCTTGCCCGACTTCTTGACGGTGGTCTTCTCGTCGATGGTCAGGATCTTCGTACTGGCGTCAGCTACCTTGACCGTGATCGACTGCGCGGAGACCTGCGTCACCACGCCGCGGACATGGTCGAATCCCCCATGAGCGAAGGCCAGCGTTCCGATCAGGATGAATGCGGCGGCGAGCGTAAACAGGCGCGTCATGATGGCTCCTTATGATGATGCGTGGCAGTGGCCGGCGCGGGCGAGGTCGGATGGTCCGTGCCCTCCAGAAATTCGCGATCCTGCCGTTCTTCTTCGAGCTCCGATGCTGTCTTGGGATTGAGCGATTCCATTTCCTTCAGCTGATCGCCGGTCATGTGGCTCAGGTGACGGATGAAATGGACCAGCTTCCAAGTGTCCACATCGTTGTCCGAGCCGCCACCCCAAGCCGGCATCCCGGTAAGCCGGACCCCATTCTCGATGATCCAGTAGATCTCGCCGTCCGACAAGGTCTGCGTGTCGGCGAGCTGCATGTCCGGCGCCTTGGGATAGAGGGCCTGTCCCATTTCGGTCTGGCCGCGGCCGTCGTTGCCGTGACAGGAGGCGCAGTGATCGGCGAAGTGCGCTCGCGCATCCGACCAGGCCTCAGGCGAAAACGGAATCGGATTCCTGGCGTCCCGGGCGCGCGATGGAATCGCCATGTGCCGCATCGCACGCGCCGCGACGTGCTCGATCATCGACGGTTCGGCGCGCGTGCTGAATCCGCCGCTGCGCTGAACGAAAACGAACGCCCCGAGACCGAGCGCGGCAACCACGACGAGGGCGATAACGAACGAACGCATAGGCCTTCGACTGTCCTCAGCTTACGAGATTCCGCGGCGCGATGGCACGCGAATCACCGGCCGCCACCGATAGCGGCCGGCTGGCTGATCGGCAGAGCCGGTCCGACCGCGTAGAGCTGGGTCCATCCCTCAGCTTGCGGCGTGCGGACAATTCGCGGCGCGACGTTGGCGTCTGCCCGAATCCAGGTCGAGACGTGCAGCATCGTGCCATTCACGAGCCGGTGATGTTCTTCGTCCTCACGAGCCGGATCAGGCGGCGCGCCGGGGTCCGGTTCCTGAATCAGCACGAGCCAGGCCGGCGCGTTCGGCCGCTGCGGCAGTCCGAGGTAGTTGACGAACGATCCGCTGCGTCCGACGCGCCAGTCATACGCGCCACCTTTGGCGGTGGGATCTGGCGCGAACGGCGGGATGCCGTCGGCAGCGAGCCGTGCGACGTCTGGCCAACTGCCGGCGTCGGCGCGTCTGGTCTCGGCTTCGAGCAGCCCTTCCTGCAGCTCGCGGAACATCCGTTGCTCGGTCGAAGGACGATCCTGAATCAGCGTCTGGAACGGCAGCAGATGTCGTCGATCGGCGCCGGCGCTGTGAAAGGTGCCGCCGTCAGTCGCCAGGTACATCCACACGCTGATCACGATGACCATGCCGAAGCGGACCACGTTGCCGAGCTCGACGCGCGCCGACAGCGGCCGCACTTCGATCCGGCGAATGGCGCCAGCCGCAGCAGTCACGCCAGCCGCCGCCGCAGCAGCGATCGCGCCGCCAGCGTGACGAAAAAGATGGCGGTCACCGCCAGCACGACCGCGCCGCCGGTCGGCACCAGGAAGCGGGTCGAGACGCCCAGTCCGCCGACCCCGGCCAGAAATGCCACGGCGACACTCCACGCGAGATAGCTGCGCGTGCCGGTCGCCACATTGCGCGCCGCCGCCGCGGGCACGACGATGAGCGCCTCGACCAGCAGCGCGCCGATGATTTTCAGGCTCACGACGATCGAGAGCGTCAGCAGCAGCGCGAAGAAGTACTCGAGATAGGCCGGCTCCGCACCGGCGACTGTGGCCAGCGGCGGGCTCAGGCTGTCGAGCAACAGGTTGTTGTACTGACGTACGAGCAGCACGCCGACCACAATGCCGACCGCGACCAGCAGCCCGAGGTCGGCATCGGTGACGGTCAGCAGGCTGCCGAATAACACCGACTCGACCTGATGCACATTGAACTGGCGCGTCAGCGCCACCAGCAGGCACAGGCCGAGCCCGAGCGTCAGCGCATGGAAGACGCCGATCAGCGTGTCGGGAGGCAGCGTCGCGTGACGCTTCACGTACACCATCGCCAGGGTCGAGAGCAGGCAGAACCCGAACATGCCGCCATACGGCGCATTGAGCGGCTCGCCGAGCAACAATCCGAGCGCGACGCCGGTGATCGCCGCCTGTCCGAGCGCGGCACTGAAAAACGCCATCCGCCGCGTCACCACCAGATGGCTCACGCCGCCGAGAATTGGTGCCAGGACCAGGACGCACAGGAAACCGCGGACGAGAAACGGATACTGAAAATCACCCGGCAGAAACCCGCGTTGCGCGAGGCTTCCGATCCACGCATAGAAGGTGGTCATGCTTTGACCAGCTTCCGATCGGGGGTTGGCGGCAGCAGCTCGCGAATTCCGGTCTGGCCGAGCATGTCCACGCCACCGTCCGCGACGATGCGACGGTCGAGCACAGTGATGCGATCGGCAACGCGACGCACCTGCTCCATGTCGTGCGACACCATCAGCACCGTCGTCTTGCCCGCGCGCTTCAGCGACTGGAGGATCTCGTCGAGAATGCAAATCGCAGACTCGTCGAGCCCGGCGGTTGGCTCGTCGAGGATCAGGAGTTCCGGCTCCGGATCGAGTGCGTGCGCCAGCAGCACGCGACGCAGCTCGCCGCCCGAGAGCACGGCCAGCGGACGCGCTTCGAGGCCGGGGAGGCCGACGCGGCCGAGCAGCGCCGCGATCGAGGTCCGCGCCGCCCGGGTCAGCCCGAGGCAGACCGGCCGGCGTTGACGCGTGAGCGCCAGAAAATCGCCGACGGTCACTGGAAGCGTGGGATCGACGGCGAAGCTTTGCGGCACGTACCCAATCGTCCCGCTGCCGGCCCAGTTCAGCGCAATGCGGCCGTCGAATTGAATCTGTCCGAGGATGGCGGAAATCAGCGTGCTCTTGCCGGCGCCGTTCGGTCCCATCAGGACGTGAATGCCGCCGGGTTCCACTCGCAGCGTGACATTGTCGAGCAGGAGCTCCTGATGCCGGCGCACAGTGAGCGCGTCAATTTCGAGCAACGTTGTTGCCTCGGCACCCCGCACCTCGCACTCCGCACTTCGCACCTTCTCGGTCATCCTTCCGTGACCAGTGCGCGTATCATCGTGTCCACGTTCCGCTGCATCTCGCGCTCGAACTTGTCCGCGGTGTACGCGCCGGACGCGATGTGCGTGATGATGTAAACCCGCGCGCCGCCTTCGTCCCTCAGCACCTTCAGCATCGCCTCAGGGAAGGTCTCCTCGCTGAAGACGACCTTGATCTTGTCCTTCTGCAGCAGCTTGACCATGTCCCGCAGCTCGGCGGCCGACGGCGTCAGGCCGTGCGCGGGCTGGACCACGCCCGCGACTTCGAGTCCAAATTCCTGCAACAGGTAGCCGTAGCCGTCGTGCACGGTGACCACGCGCGTGATTTTGGCCTCCGCCAGCGACTGGGCGGCCTTCGACTTGATCAAACGCAGACGGCGCGCGTAGTCTCCGGCATTTTTCTGCAGCGCCACGGCGTCCTGTGGCCGGAGCGCCGCGATCGCGCGCTGGATCGCGTAGGTCTGCTGGATGGCGTTGGTGAACGAAATGAAGGTGTGCGAGTTGACGCTGGTGCCGTGCGCGGCATGGATCTGCGGCGTCAATTCGTTTGGCCGGATGATGATGATCTTCTTGTTGCCCGATGCCTTCAGCATCGGCATGATGAAATCATCGTGGCCGATGCCGTTGATCACGATGGCGTCGAGATCGACCAGCTTCTTGATGTCATCAGGACGAGGCTGATAGTCGCCGGCGTCGATCTCGCCCGGCAGGATCGGCCGCACCTCGTAACCAGGCAGGTCGCCGACGATGTTTTTGGTCCACGAATAGTAGGGATGCAGCGTGACGCCGATCTTCAGGGTCGGCCTGGTCTGCGCCACGGCCTGACCGCTCCCGCACAGCACAGCGAGCATCAACGCACCGGTCACGACCAACAGTCGGCGGCGGGTCGTCATTCAACTACCTCTTGATCGCGAACACGGGATTGGGCACCTCGGCGAACACCTCGGCCCAGCCGGTGTTCTGCGGCGCCGCAACGAACTCGGCCCGCAGTTGTCCACCGAAGCGATGGGTCCATACATAGACGTGCAAGGTGGTTCCGTCCGCCAGTCGATGATGTTCCTCGTCGTTGGGCGCGGGATCCGCCGCGGTGCCAGGCTCGGGCTCTTGAATTTCGAGCAGCCATGCCGGCTGTGAGGCATCGGTCGGCTGACCGAAATAGTTGGTGACAACGCCGCGGTCGAAGCGCGTCCACCGATAACCTGCGCCTGGCAGACCGAGTGACTCGGCGCTCGGCCAGCGCGAGACACGCGAACGTTCGGCCTCCGCGTCGAGCAGCTTCTGGCGCAGCGCCTTGAACTGCTGTTGATCTGATTCGGGCAGCGTGCTCGCGAGCGTTTGGTACGGAAGAAGACCACGCCGGCTGTCCGTGTTTCCGGCGCTGAGCGCGAGGTAGGCGACTACGAGCATCACCACCGCGCCAGCAACGGCGAGCACGCCAACTCGTTCCCGCCCACCCTTGTTGGAACCGCCGGCGGACTGGACGACCGTAGTCATCGGCTACGCGCCGCGCCCCAGCCGAGGCTCGAACCGGAGGCATCCGCATCCGCTGACAGGCGATTCACCAACGCGAGACACAGCATCACGCCCGCCCAGACCAGCGTGAGCCAGATGATCACGCGATCGCCGTCGAAGGCACCCGATTGCGCCAGCACGTGTCCACGATCGACCACGCGATGGACCGCCTCGTGGGCGATGAGCACTGATCCGAGAATAGAGAGCGTCCGCGCCGGCGTTCGGCGCTGGTCGAGCCACAGCCGGGTGCCCCAGCCGACGGCGCCAAGCCACAGCTCGCAGATCAGCGCAACGACGACGAACGAGATCGTCGCCAGCCACGTATGCGATCCGCCAAATGGCGCCGAGGCAACCACGGTGCTTCCCAGCGAAACGCCACTCAACACCCCGAACAATGCGGCAAGCGCCATCACTCGTGCTGGTCGCGCCTCGACGACGTTCTGAAGCCCCGCGATGACCACCACCGACGCGGCCGCCATGCCGGCTGCCGTAACGGCCGCTGGTGCCATCGGCGATTGAGACGCGACGATGATCATCGCGCCGAGCTGTCCGGCAGCAATGACGGCGAAGAGTGCGGTCGCCAGACGAGGCTGTCGCAGCGGCAACAGCAGACACAGCAGGAACAGCAGCTCGTCGCCGCTGTCGAACACCGCCCGGACGCCGCGTCCGATGAACTGCCGCGCGACATCGAGAGTTGACGGGTCGAGCTGAACGCGGACCGGCGGTCCCGTCACGGTCAGCGATTGCTCGCTGCCGGTTGCTGTCGAGTAGTGCAGGTCGGTGCGCGCCGGCCCTTCGACGGCGCGAAACGCGTTCAATCGTGCCGACACGGATCCGGAGACGCCGCCGGTGTAAACAAGTTCGACATCAACAGACTTTTGATCGTCGCCAACGCGAGCAGTCGCGGTCGGCGCTGCGAACCTGTTCTCGCCCTGCTGCAGATCGAGATTGCGCGCGACATCCGCCGCAATTCCGGCCAGCAGCGGTCTGGCGCGAGATGGATCGATCGTGCGATCGGGCAGCCTCGGCAGATTCGCATCTGCCAGCGCCGTCGCGGGCACATGCAAGTGCACCACCAGCTGCGGACCGCGGACCGCGATGTTCATGTCGATCACCTGATCGACGACGACGTCGTGCGCCAGCAGCCGCGTTCCAGTCAACGCGAGGGCCACAGCGGTCGCACACAAGGCAGCTGTCAACCGATTCACTGATTCTCCGGCACGGGATCTTTCCAGAGTTTACGTTGGAGCGAGCGGCGGTGAATACCCAGGAGCCGCGCCGCCTGCGAGAGATTCCCGCCGCAGTCGGCCAGCACGCGCTGAATGTGCTCCCATTCCACGCGAGCCAGCGACGGTACCGCGAAGGTCGGCGAGGGCGTCGCCGCCAGATACCGGGCCGCCTGCTCAGATCCAGTTGCAGAATCCATTTTGCGCGCCGGTTCAAGTGTAACGGCGTTCGGCGCAGGCTCGGGTGCGACAATTTGCTGCACGTCGGATCGGAACTGCACACGCAGACTACTCAGCCACCGGGTCCGTGTCGTCGGCTGGGAGGTCTGGTTGGGAGTGCTCGGCGTTCGATCATCCGATTCTGACGCGGCCGGCGGGCGTTCCGTCGCGAACGTACCGGCTCAAGTCGTCGTGCGTTTGGCTCAATTCTGATCAACAATGTAGCAGTCCGTGTTGGAAGCCACCTTTGTGTGCCGATGGCGGTCGCTGATGCGACCGTAGGCGCGCTGCCCCCGGGTGAGCTGTCGCGACCCACTCCCCGGTTTTTAAACGCGCGTCGCCGAGGAACACAACATGAGCCGAACGACCGGCCCTGTTTCAGCGTTCATCGATCGCCACTTTCTCCACTTCAACGCCGCAACGCTGATCGACGCGGCGAATGCGTACCACCAGCACCTCGAGTCCGGTGGCAAGATGCTGGTGACGCTCGCGGGCGCGATGAGCACCGCCGAACTCGGCATCTCGCTGGCCGAGATGATCCGCAGCGGCAAGGTCCACGGCATCTGCTGCACCGGCGCCAATCTCGAAGAAGACGTCTTCAACCTGGTAGCGCACAACCACTACGAGCGCGTGCCGCACTACCGCGACCTGACCGCGAAAGACGAACAGGCGCTGCTCGACCGCCATCTCAACCGAGTCACCGACACCTGCATCCCCGAGGAAGAGGCGATGCGTCGCATCGAACGCGTCGTGCTGCAGGAATGGGTGGCCGCGGACGCGAAAGGCGAACGGCTGTTTCCGCACGAGTTCATGTACCGGCTGCTGCGGTCCAAGGTGCTCGAGCCGCTGTACGAGATCGATCCGCGCAACAGCTGGCTGCTGGCGGCAAGCGACGCCGACCTGCCGATTTTCGTCCCGGGCTGGGAGGACTCGACGCTGGGCAACGTGTTCGCGGCGCATGCAATCAGCGGCAAGTTCAAGTCGGTTCAGACCATGAAGTCGGGTGTCGAGTACATGATGGCGCTGGCCGCGTGGTACCAGCGCACGGCGCCAGCATCCTCGATCGGCTTCTTCCAGATCGGCGGCGGTATCGCCGGCGACTTTCCGATCTGCGTCGTCCCGATGCTGCATCAGGATCTGCGGCTGCCGGAGATTCCGCTCTGGGGCTACTTCTGCCAGATCAGCGACTCGACCACCAGCTACGGCTCGTACTCGGGCGCGGTACCGAACGAGAAGATCACCTGGGGCAAGTTGGGTGAGTCCACGCCGAAGTTCATCATCGAGTCGGACGCGACGATCGTCGCGCCGTTGATGTTCGCGAAAATTCTGGGCTGGTAAGAGGAGGGGACGGCCTTGGGCCGTCCCTTTTTCGTTTTACGCTGTCCCGACATCGAGTTTTGCCGGCTTCATCAGGTGGAATCCGGCCACGTCCTGATACGCCTTCGCCAGCGCGATGATCTCCATCTCGCGGTACGGCTGCGCGAAGATCGTGAAGTTCGTGGGACTGCCGGTTTCGCTGAAGCCATTCGGCACGTTGATCGCCGGATAGCACGCCAGGTTGGCCATGTTCGAATGGCGCTGGGTCGGCGTCTGCGGACGATCCTCAGGCGGCGGACCGCCAGCCGCACCGCGTCCGTCACCGCGACCACCCGGCGCCCCGGTGCCGCCGATGTTGTTCGATCCGACGATGTAGACGTCGACGTGCGCGGTGGCTTCGGCGAGCTTCATCATCATCATCATCCGCACGCGCTGCGATTGCAGGTATTCGACCGCCGGCACCAGCCTGCCGTTGGTTCGCCCGCCGCCACGCGCCGTTTTCATCTGACCCGACCGCGCGTACTCGTCGAAGAACACGGTTGACTCGACCGCGAAGCCGCCTTGATTCACCGGAACGTCGGGCACCGACACCGGGATGAACGTCGTGACGCCCAGCGACTTCAGCGTTGCCAGCGATTTCTCGGCGTTCGCCCTGGCCGCCGGATTGGTCAGCTCCTGGAACGATTCCTCGATGATGCCGACGCGCAGCTTCCTGATGTCGGTGTGCGCGTCCCAGTTGAAGGGCAAGTCGGTGACGCTCATGTCGCGGCCGTCCGGTTTCGAGATGGTGTGCATCACGATTGCGCAATCCTCGGCGTAGCGGCAGATCGGGCCGAGGCGATCCTGCGTCCACGACAGCGCCATGACGCCGTAACGGCTGACGCGACCAAAGGTCGGGCGCAGGCCGGCAAGACCGCAGCGCGCCGACGGACTCAGAATCGATCCGCTCGTTTCCGTGCCGATGCCGAATCCGACGCAGCCGGCCGCGGTGGCAGACGAGGGGCCTGCGGAGGATCCACTCGACCCCTGCGTCGGGTCCCACGGATTCTTGGTCTGACCGCCGAACCAGTTGTCGCCGCCGGCGAGTTCGCCGGTGGCCAGCTTCGCGATCAGCACGCCGCCGGCTTCGCGCACCATTTCGATGACGCTGGCGTCGTAGTCGAACGACTGGTCCTTGAACGCCGGCGATCCCCACGTCGTCTTGAAGCCCTTGACGGAGATGATGTCCTTTGCGCCCCACGGAATCCCGTGCAGCGGTCCCTTGTACTTGCCCGCGGCGATTTCCGCGTCGCCCTTCTTCGCCTCCGCGCGCCCGTGGTCGTCGAGAAACGTCACGACGTTGTTGAGCAGACCGTTGTAGCGGTGCAACCGCCCGAGGTACATGTCGGTGAGCTCGAGCGAGGTGACCTGTCGGGTGCGGATCAGTTCGGCGAGATGGCGAACCGGCCAGAACGCCGCGTCCTCGAGATTCGAGGGGCGTTTCACCGACGGCGGCGCGCTCAGCGTGAACGGGATCGCCTTGCGGCTGACGGTCATGCCTGGCGTGACCGGGCTGAAGTGAAACGGCGGCGACACGTCGTTCGGGATGTGAATCTTGCGCAGATCGTTGTAGCGCTTCAGATTCTGATTGGCGTTGTCGACCAGCGCTTTCTGTTCGTCCTCCGGCATCTCGATGCCGGAGAGCTTCAGCGCATCGGCGACCATCGCCAGCGTGATGGTCTGCGTGCCGGCGTCCTGCATCCGGGCCCACACGATGCCCGGCGCAAGCGTGGACGCGAGTCCCACGCCAGCAAACGTCGCCATGAACCGTCGTCTGTTTTCGTCGAGAATGGACATTCGGGATGCGCTCCTTGGGCCGAGCAAGCTCGGCGCCTATCTGATTTGGGCCGAGCAAGCTCGGCCCCTACACTGATCGCGTAGGGGCGGAGCTTGCTCCGCCCCCACTCGATCGATTGTTTCTACGGCACCGGAATCGATTCGCCTGGCCGTGCCGGCGTGTGGACCGGCAGGCGCCGTGCGTGCGTCGCCTGCTCGAAGCTGAATCCGAGCGCGAGCAACTTCGGCTCGCTGAACGCCGGACCGAAAAACGAGATGCCGACCGGCAGATTGTCGCCGGTGAATCCGGCCGGCACGATCAGGTCGGGAAAACCCGTCAGGTTTGCGATGTTCGTGGCCGACGGCGCACCACCGCCCGCGCCAGGTGCGCCGGTGTCCGCAATCAGGCCAGGACGTCGCGAGGATGTCGGGTAGACGATCGCGTCCAGTTTTTCGCTGGCGATGATCCCTTCAACGGTCGCGCGAACCATCGGCAAGCCGTAGTCGTGCACTGCGACGTACTGGTAGCTGTCGAGCGAACCGCTTTCGAGTTCCCGGCGGAACAGCGTCCATCGGCTCGGGTTCGGGCCGGCGCCGTCAGCGCGCACGCTGTTGAAGTGCTCGGCGCGTTCGATCATCTCGGCCAG
>DASXGC010000004.1:0-2189 GCA_036489235.1 Vicinamibacterales bacterium | reverse complement strand
GCCGGCGGTCTGCTGGAGGATGACCCACGGGTCGCGGGCCGACGGGATGCTCTGGAGCAGTTCGTTGGTGAACGTCTGCTTGGTCCCGACTTCCTTCGTGTCGACGATCGGGCTCTCGCCGGTGACGGTGATCGTCTCCTGGACGGCCGAGATGCCCATCTGCACGTTGATCTGGGCGCTGAAGCCGACCGTGACCTTGACGCCTTCGTTGATCACCGTCTTGAACCCGGTCAGCTCGAACTTGACCGTGTAGGTGCCGATGTCAAGACGCGGGAACTGATAGGTGCCCGTGGCGCTGCTGATTGCCACCAGTGGCTGCAGCAGGCTCGGCCCGCTGAGCGTGACCGTCGCGCCGGGCAGTACGGAGCCCGATCCGTCGCTGACCTTGCCGAAAATTTCGCCGGTCTGGCTCTGCGCGCTCGCGATCGCGCTCGTGGCAAAGAGCGCCACCATCGCCAGAACGATTGCTCGTAATCTCATCCGACCTCCTCCAACTACGTTAAGCAAGTGGAACAATCCCGGCGTCGCACACCGTGTCGAAAATGGTCGTACCGTACCGCAAGCGGTCGCTGTCCGGGGATGGCTAAGTATTTCGCCCAGCTGTTCGCGAGTAAAGCGCGAAGGCAAGCAAAAGTAATCGTCAGACTAGTGAATCCAACAGGTTGGATTGGTCGGTCAGGTGGGATTCGGTTAGTCGGAAAAGAGACGCTGCAGGACTGTCACGTCCAGCGCAGAAAGCGACGGGATTGTCAGATCCGCCTCAAGTGTATCAGAGCGATACGTCGTTGCTACTGCAACGGTCCGCAGGCCCGCCGCGCGTGCCGATTCGAGGCCCCAGTGGGAGTCTTCGATCGCCAGACAGTCTGCCGGCCGCAGATCGGTGCCGGCGCTCGCCGACAGGAGTGCCAAAGCGCGAAGATACGGGTCCGGCGACGGCTTGCTGCGCGGCGTGTCCTCGGCGGCGACGATGGCGGTGAAGAGTGGCGTCAACTGCTCGCGGTCAACCACGCGCCGGATTTCGGCGCCGAGAGCGCCCGAGGCGATCGCGACCGGCACGACGCTGGCCGCGCGGCGAATCGCGTCAGCCGCGCCTGGAAACAGCACCGACACTTCGCGTTCGAGCTGCTCGAGCCGCTGCGCCTTGCGCTCGACCAGGCTGGCGATCTTCGCCGGCGTCCACGGCCGCCCATGCGTCGCCGCCACCGCCCGAAACACACCCACATCGTCGTACCCGAGCAGCTCGGCGTAGTAGACGTCCTCGGTCAACGCCACCGATTCCGCGTCGAGCACGTCGCGGAATCCGAGGTAGTGCAGCGGTTCGCTGTTGGCGATGACGCCGTCGAAGTCAAAAACAATGGCACGCAACGGCACTATCGCTCACCTAACTCTTCATTTTCTCTCCCGCCCGAATCGGAATCTTGAGCCGGTTCTCGGGCGGTGGATACGGGCATTCGTAGGTGGGGTTGTAGTAGCAGTAGGGAATGTACGCGCGATTGAAATCCACTTCGTAGATGCCCGTTGCATTCCGGGTGATGTCCATGAATCGGCCGGCCGCGTAGGTTTCGGTGCCATTGGTCAGATCGCTGAACGCCACAAACAGCGAGGACGGGTCGGTGCCGACTTCGTTGAACGCGAGCAGCTTCATCTCCTGACCCTTGAGCGTGAAGGCCAGGGTGCCGACGCGCCGCATCTTGCGGTTCGCGCCGGTGGACGTCGGCATTTCGTAGATCGTCGAATCACTCACCGGCAGCAGGGTGCCCGGGACGTTGTAATCCGGATCGATGGGAAAATAGGCCAGCGGCAGGAACTGTGCGTGGCGAGCGGTTGGAATCGGGTCGTCGCTGCGCGCGAACTCGGCGTCCTTGGAGGCGCGGGCCGCACCGATTCTGGTCGCGTAGTCACGTTGATCGGGCGCCGGTGGCGTACACGCGATCGCGGCGATGGCCACGGCGACGATCGTGGTCGCAAGAGCTATTCGCCGCGGCCCTGAAAGGGCCGCCCAACTTTGGCTAGCAGCCTGCGTCATGGCTGCGCCACGCAGGCGCGCCGCACCTCGCACCCCGCACCCCGTTCCAGTCCGTTACGCAATCGGATAGCCTCCGCGCTCGACCGTCGCGTCGGCAAGACGCCGGCGCGCAACCACCGTGTTGATCGGTGCGATTTTCAGCACCCGCCTGAGTCCCGCCAGC
>DASXGC010000437.1:0-2257 GCA_036489235.1 Vicinamibacterales bacterium | reverse complement strand
TGAACCCGAGCCAGGCGACATCCTCCTTGATCGCGTCCACGTATTCGACGTCTTCCTTGGTCGGATTGGTGTCGTCGAAGCGGAGATTGCAGATGCCGCGCTGTTCCCCGGCGATGCCGAAGTTCAGGCAAATCGATTTGGCGTGCCCGATGTGCAGGTAGCCGTTCGGCTCGGGCGGAAAACGAGTGGCAACCCGGCCGTGATGTTTGCCCGACGCGAGGTCCGCCTCGACGATCGATCGAATGAAATCCACCGGGCCGCCGACTTCGGCCTCGGACACGTGGTCGTCCGTCATGGTATGGAAGCTATTCTAGTGCGGCAGGCGCGGACGCAGAAGCCCGTAGACCCAGGTTCCGGCCAGCGCGCTGACGAGAGCGGCCAGCATCACCGGCACGCCGCCGGCAACGAGCGCCACCAGTGGACCCGGGCACGCGCCGGTCAATGCCCAGCCCACGCCGAAGATGCTGCCGCCGACAACATAACGCCGCCCCGAGCCGAGCCGCTTCGGCGGCAAAGCCAGCGGCTGGCCGTCGGCGCCGCGAAGACCGAGCCGCTTGATCACCAGCAACGACGCCGCGGCGACGGCCACGGCGGCGCCCATGATGCCGTACATGTGAAAAGCATCGAACCGGAACATCTCCTGGATGCGGAACCAGGAGATCACTTCGGCCTCCATGAGGATCGCGCCGAACGCAGCGCCGACGAGGAAATAGCCGATCACAGAATCCTCGGCAGCAGCAGGAACGTGGTCGCTAATCCACCGGCGAAGAAACCGATCACCGCGAGCAGCGACGGCAGCTGGCCGTCCGCGAGGCCGGCGATCGCATGACCTGATGTGCAGCCGCCCGCGTAAGCGGTTCCGAACCCGACCAGGAAGCCGCCGACGATGATGCAGAGAAAGCCGCGGAGCGTCAGCAGCGACGACCACGCAAAGACGTCGCGAGGGGCGAGGCCGGAAAAGTCGTGCACACCGATCGCCCGCAGCGCGTCAACGGTATGCGCGGAAATCTGGACCGGTGGCGGCGCGACTGCGGCGGCGATCATCGCGCCGACGAACACGCCCGACAGGAACACCAGATTCCACAGTCCCGTTTTTTTCCAGTCGTGACTGAAAAACTCGATGCCGGCTGGCGCCACGGCGGCGCAGATGTCACGGAAGTTGCTCGAAATGCCGAACGCCTTGTTGCCGAGCAACAGCAGCGTCGGAACCACCAGGCCGATCAGCGGTCCGGCGATGTACCACGGCAGCGGATGCGGCATCTACGGTTCCCGCTTCCAGAGAGAGCGGTACGTGATGCGCTGCCGTTTGTCGGCTCGCGCCCGGATGTTCCTCATCTGCTGACCCCTCAAAAACGAAAGACGTTACCGCGTCCAATAATCGTAGGCGGCTTTGGTGATTCTGGCGATGATCGCTTCCCGCGCCTCGAGCGGCTGGCGGGAGCCGGCGATGAAGACCGCAATCGCCATATGGCGGCCACCGGGAAGAATGACCAGCCCGACATCGTTGGTGGCGGCGTTGACGCCATCACGATCGGGGCCGGTGCCCATCTTATGCGCGACCGGTGTGCCGGACGGCAGCAGTCCCTTGATCCGGCTCGCGCCAGTCGGCGACTCGGTGAGCCATTTCCTCAGCCGACCTTGATTCGCCGGCGACAGGCCGCCGCCCATGAGCACTTTGATCATCAGATCGACGGCGGCGTTCGGCGTCGCCGTGTCACGCGGATCGCGCTCGTAACGTTCGAGCGCGCCCGGGCCCGTCAGGTCGAGCGCCAGCTGGCGTTCGGTCCGATCGACGCGAATATCGGTGATCCCGAGCTCGCGCAGCCTCTTCGTCACGGACGAAGGGCCGCCAACCAATTTGAGCAGCGCGTCCGCCGCCGTGTTGTCGCTGTTGGCCACCATGCGCTGCAACAACTCTTCGACGGTCAGAGTCACGCCATTCGGGAACTCGGTCGCGATCGGGTTGTAACCGCCGCCAAGAAGATCCGCCGCCATCAGTGCGATCGGCGCGTCCAGTTTTACGCGGCCTTCATCGGCCTCGTGCAGCACGCACAGCGCGGCCGGCAACTTGAAAACGCTCTGCATCGGAAAGTGTTCGTCGCCACGGATTGCTACGCGCTCGTGCGTTTCGAGCAACACCGCGGCTGCGCCGACCCGCCCATCGTCCAACGCAGCGATGGCCGCAATCTGCGCTTCGAGGCTGTTCGTCTGGCGCTCGCTGGCGTGGAGGTCGTACGCGGTGGCGGTCACCGATATC
>DASXGC010000395.1:0-25034 GCA_036489235.1 Vicinamibacterales bacterium | reverse complement strand
ACACAAGACCACGCGGGTCGCAACCATTACCATCGCCGGCACCGAAGCGCTCGCGGCGCCGGATGCACTGACGGCGAAGCAGCGCGAGGCGCTCGACCTGCTGGCCGGCGCGCCGGCCGGAATCGGGACCGCTGTCCTCGCCGCTCGCGGGATTGCGGCTGACACGGTATCTCGGCTGGCGAAAAAAGGGCTCGTCAGCTTGCGCCACGATCGGATCGACCGGGATCCCTTCAAGGCCGCCGAAGCGCCCGCCGTGCCACCGGGCGTCACGCAGCGCCCGTTGACGGCGGAGCAGGACGCCGCGCTCGGACGGCTTCGTGCTCTCGCCGCGGCCAGGGCGTTTCGCGTCGCTCTGCTTCACGGGGTGACCGGGAGCGGCAAGACCGAACTGTACCTGCGCCTGGCCGCGTCGGTCAGTGCGGCGGGCCGCCGCGCACTGATGCTCGTGCCAGAAATCGCGCTGACACCAGCGGTCGCCGGATTGTTCCGGGAAGCGTTCGGCACCCGCGTTGCCATCCAGCACAGCGGCCTGTCGGACGGCGAGCGCCACGACCAGTGGCAGCGCATCCGGCGCGGCGACATCGACGTGGTGGTTGGCACTCGATCCGCCGTGTTCGCGCCGCTCGAAGAAGTCGGGCTGATCGTCGTGGACGAGGAGCACGACGGTTCCTACAAGCAGGACGAGAGCCCGCGCTACAACGGGCGGGACGTGGCGATCGTTCGCGGTCAACGCGCGGGCGCGTTGGTCGTGCTGGGATCGGCGACGCCGTCCATGGAGAGCTATCACAACGCCATGGCCGGCAAATACGAGCGCATCGTCCTCGAGCGCCGGGTGCTGGATCGGCCGCTGGCGTCTGTGACGATCGTCGACATGCGGGAGGAATACGCCGTCGAAGGACCCGACGTGATCCTCAGTCGTTCGCTGCGGCAGGGAATCGAGACCAGGCTGGCGCGCGGCGAGCAGGCTCTTGTGCTATTGAACCGCCGCGGCTTCGCGACCGCGATTTTCTGCCGCCAGTGCGCCGGCACGCTGGATTGTCCCAACTGCAGCGTCTCGCTCGTGGTGCACGGTGACGGGGCGTCACGACGGGCGCGCTGTCATTACTGCAACTACACGGCGCGGGTTCCTGCCGTCTGTCCGCTATGCGCTGGTCCGTACCTCGAGCAGGCAGGATTCGGCACCGAACGCGTCGAGGTCGAAGTGAAGCGAACCAACCCCGCCGCGCGCGTCGCGCGGCTCGATCGCGACTCGATTCGCCGCCGCGGTTCGCTGACATCGCTCCTGACTCGATTTCGTGAGGGCGACATCGACGTCCTGGTCGGCACTCAGATGATAGCGAAAGGCCACGACTTTCCCAGCGTGACGCTGGTCGGGGTCGTCTCGGCCGACGTCGGACTCGGCGTCGCCGATTTCCGCGCCTCCGAGCGCACGTTCCAGTTGCTGACGCAGGTCGCCGGGCGGGCCGGCCGCGGCGAGCAGCCTGGCGAGGCGATTGTGCAGACGCTGTACCCCGATCACTACAGCATTCAACTGGCCCGCCAGCAGAACTTTCCCGCGTTTTACGAGCGCGAGCTGAAGTTTCGGCGCCAGATGGGGTACCCGCCGTTCATCTCGCTCGTCAACACCGTGGTTCGCGCACGAACCTTCGCCGGAGCCATGGACGATGCCGACTACCTGGCGGGGCAGCTGCGACGGTCGGAAGGAAAGGGACTCCACGTGCTCGGACCGGCGCCGGCGCCATTGGGCAAACTCCGAGGCGAATACCGTGCTCAGCTGCTGGTGAAGGGTACGAATCGGCGCAGGATCCGCGAGAGCCTGCAGGTCGCGCTGGCCTCACGACCCGAACTGCAGCGGCGCGTGGTCGTCGATATCGATCCGCTCTCGGTGCTCTAGAAAATCAGAAATCGGAACGTTCAGCGTCCAGTGAGGTCGGCAATCGTGATCGGAGCCGGCGTGAAGCACAGCGCAAAAATCACGACCGCGCAGAAGGCAAGTATCAGCCGCCCTCGATCGAGCGGCACGTGCTCGTCCCAGACCATCGGGTGCCTGGGTCCGAACAGTGCGAGCATCGCGATCATGAGGAGCGTGAAGAAGATCCAGGTGCTGGCGAAGAACGTCAGCCCGGCGACCACCGTCAGCGCGGCGAAGGTGACATAGACCGAACGGCGTCCGAGCGCGGCGTAGGCGATGTGCCCGCCATCGAGCTGGCCGATTGGGAAGAGGTTGAGCGCTGTCGCCAGCAGCCCGAACCAGCCCGCGAACGCCATCGGATGCAGGTTCAGGGAAAAGCCCGCCGGCGTCGGACCCCAGATCACGCGACTGATCAGCTTGAACAGGAGCGGCTCGCCGAGTTCGTCGCCGACGAATCCCGGCGGGATCCGGACAACCGGCGACATCGCGATGCCGAGCATCAGCGCCGGGACTGCCACAAGAAAACCGGCGATCGGTCCGGCGATGCCGATGTCGAAGAGCGCCCGCTTGTTGGGGAACGGCTCGCGGATGCGGATGACGGCCCCAAGCGTGCCGGTCATGGGCAGCGGCATCGGAATGAAGAACGGCAGCGTGGCGTCCACGTCGTAGTAGCGGCACGCGAAATAGTGTCCGAGCTCGTGGCAGCCCAGGATCGCGAGGATCGTTCCGCTGTACCAGAGTCCTCGAAGGACCAGGGCCGGGATCGCCATCGGCAGGACGTGCGTGTCGAGCGAGCCGAAGCTCTCGAGGAAGCCCAGGTACTGAAGGACGCCGGCGCCAGTCGTGGTGGCGAGGGTCAGGACGAACAGGAGGACGTGCAGCCACACGCGATCCTGGAACTTCGATCGCTGCTGCCACTCGACAACGGTAGGTTCCAAGTTACCCGATGTTCTGGAGCTCTTTGCCCGGCTTGAAGCGGATGGTGCGTCCTGGCGGGATGCGTACTTCCTTACCCGTCCGAGGGTTACGGCCGATTCCGCGTTTACGTGGCTTCACCTGGAAGACCCCGAACCCGCGCAGCTCGATCCGCTCGCCTCGCTGCATGGAGGTCCGCATCGCATCGAACACCGCGTCCACAGCTACCTCGGCTTTAACCTTGGTAATGTCGGCGATTTTCGACACTTCGTTGACGATGTCGACCTTGATCATGCTTAGGGTCCCCAGGAGACTTGTAAATACTATAGATTGTGATACTTAGGCTGTCAAGCGTACGGCTAAGTGTCCCTCGCAATCCCACGCTGGCCAATCGCGGACAGGCTACACTCATCCACATCGCAATGGCCTCGCATACTCCAACCGTCGTTCTTGTGGGTCGTCCCAATGTCGGCAAGTCCACGCTGTTCAATCGGATGACCGGCAGCCGGCGGGCGATCGTCGCGCCCATCGCGGGCACGACCCGGGACGCGCTGGCGCGACCCGTATTCTGGCGAGGCGCAGTCTTTGAGCTGTTCGATACGGGCGGACTCTACGGTGAGAGCGAGGATCCGCTTCACGAGCTGGTGGTCGAGCAGGGCAAGCGGGCAATCGTCGGCGCGGACCTGCTGGTACTGCTCGTTGACGGTCGAGACGGACTAATTCCCGGCGACGAGCGCATCGCGCGAGAGCTTCGGGAGACCGGTCGTCCGGTACTGCTGGCGATCAACAAGACGGACGACAAACGGTCGCAGAAATCGGCGATGGAGTTTTTCCAGCTCGGATTCGACCCGGTCCTCGAGATCTCCGCCGAGCACGGTACTGGCGTCGCAGACCTCCTCGACGAAATCGTGGCGCGATTGCCCAAGAGCACGAAGGTTCCAGTACCGGGTCCAGATGCCGCCGACTCAGGGCACGAGGAACACCCTGGGCCGTCCGACGCCCCTGCTCCGACTCCCGACACCCCCGCCGAGACCAGGTTCGCCATCATCGGTCGCCCGAATGTCGGAAAATCGTCGCTGGTCAACCGGTTGCTGCGCGAAGAGCGGGTGCTGGTCAGCGACTTGCCCGGGACGACCCGCGACGCCATCGATGTACCGCTGCTCTGGCATCGGCGCCGCTTCCGCATCATCGATACCGCCGGCATGCGCCGGCCCGGACGGGTGTCGGGCGGCGGCAAGGTCGAGATGGTCAGCGTGGCGCTCGCGAAGGAGTCGATCGCCGACGCGGACGTCGTCGCCCTGGTGATCGATGCCAGCACCGGCGCTGCCGATCAGGACGCCGCCATCGGCGGCGAAGCCGACCGGGCCGGACGCGGCGTCGTCATCGTCGTGAACAAGTGGGACCTCGTCAAGACGGCGGACAAGGATTTCGTCACGGTCTTCGACGATAAGCTGCGGCACGGTATGCGCTTTCTCGACTACGCCCCAATCCTGCACATCTCGGCGAGGACCGGCGAGCGCGTGACCAAGGTGCTGGAGACGATGGACAAGGTGGCAGCGGCGCGGCGGATGCGCGTGCCGACTCCGGCGTTGAATAAGTTCATCGAGGGGATTATCGCGGCCAATCCGCCGGTCAGTCCCGGGCGGAAGCACGTCCGCATCATGTACGCGGCTCAGATAGGCGTCGCGCCGCCGTCATTCGTGTTCTTTACGAATGTCGCGACAACGTTTCATTTTTCCTACGAGCGCTTCCTCATCAACCAGCTGCGTGAAAAGTTCGGTTTCATCGGGTCGCCGATTCGGATTCAGGTTCGGCGCCGCGATCGCAACACGAACGTCGGTGGCAAGCCCAAGCCGAAGCCACGGCGCGACGCGAAGAGCTGGGACAAGAGGGTGGCAAAGAAGGTTCAGGAAGATCGCCGGTCCGCCAGAAATCGCCGGGACAACAAGAAGGACTGAGGCCCGTGCCTCGCCACCTGATCCGGCTCGCGCTCAGTCTTGTGGCCGTCGGCCTGCTCACGCTGGCAGACGTGCAGTGGCTGCAGGTGAGCAATGGCACCACGGTGGCGCTCGGTTTCCTCCTGATTGTCCTGGTCGCCGCCACCACCTCGCCGTTGTGGGTGGCGATCACCACCTCGGTGGCGGCGATGATCAGCTTCAACTTTTTCTTCCTGCCGCCAGTCCGGACGTTGACGATCGCCGACCCGCAGAACTGGGTCGCGCTGTTTACGTTTCTCGCGGTGAGCCTCGTGGCGAGCAACCTGTCGTCGATGGCGAGGTCGCGGACCGAGGAGGCGCTGGCGCGTCGCGACGAGATGACGAGGCTGTTCGACGTCAGCCGCGACGTGCTGCTGATGACCGACAGCCGCCAGGCGCTTCCGGATCTGGCGCGTGCGGTCGCCCGTCGCTTCGATCTGGACTACGCGGCGATTTGCCTGCCAGGCGCCGATGGGTGGGACATTGCGGCCGGCGGTGCGCTGGCCGTGTCGTTGAACCCGGCAGAGCTATCCAGAGCATTCAGCGGAAACCAGAGGCTGGAGTCGGGTCCGTTGACCCTGGTCCCGCTGCGGCTCGGAGCCAAACCGATCGGCCTGCTCGCCATCTCGGGACACGCCCCCGAGGCAGGAGCGCTCGACGCGCTCGGCGGGATGGCCGCCATCGCGATCGAGCGCGCGCATTTCCTCGAGGAGCTCAAGTCCGTCGAGCTGGCGAAGCAGCGAGAGGAATTGAAATCGGCGCTGCTGGCGTCGATCGGTCACGATTTGCGCACACCACTGACTGCCATCGGCATCGCCGCGAGCAACCTGCAAGCGTCGTGGCTGACCGACGACGATCGACGCGAGCAGAGCGAACTGGTGCTGGCGGAAGTCACGCGTCTGACGCGGATTTTCGAGAACATTCTCGAGATGGCTCGGATCGACGCCGGCGTCATCGCAACGACAGAGCAGTGGGTTCACCCTTCAGAAATCATCGAAGCGGCGCGCGATCAGGTGGGCCCGGGCCTGACCGCACACGCGCTCTCGACGTCGATTCAGGCAGATGTGCTCGCTCGGATCGACCCCAGGCTGACGGCGGCCGCGCTTGCCCAGCTATTGCAGAATGCGGCGCAGTACGCGCCGGCAGGAACTTCGATCGACATCGCGGTGACCGCGACCGATCGTGAACTGCAATTGAGTGTGCGCGACCACGGCCGCGGCATCGCGTCGGGCGACGCCCCGCATCTCTTCGATCGGTTCTACCGGGGCGCCGGATCGGGCAGTCATTCGACCGGCACCGGCATGGGGCTCGCGATCGCGCGCGGACTGCTGGCCGCGGCGCACGGGCGGGTCTGGGCCGAAAACTGCACCGATGGCGGCGCGCGATTTACAATCGCGCTCGCCGCGGACATCAAGCCCGCGCAGACGGGCGACGCGATCTCATGACACGTTCCGCGCGCATCCTGCTGGTGGACGACGAAGTACCCATTCAGAAGGCGATTGCGCCGCTGCTGCGCTCCCGCGGCTACGAAGTTGATGTGGTCGGCACCGGCGGCGAGGCGTTGTTAATGGCCGCCTCTCGCACGCCCGATGTCATCGTTCTCGATCTCGGACTGCCGGACCTCGAGGGCACCGAAGTCTGCCGCCGGATTCGCGCGACGTCAGCCGTCCCAATCATCGTCCTGTCGGCGCGAGGATCCGACGATGACAAGGTTGAAGCGCTGGACTTGGGAGCGGACGACTACGTGACCAAGCCGTTCAGCCCGGAGGAGTTGCTCGCGCGGGTTCGGGTTGCGTTGCGTCGCGTCTTTTCGGCCGATTCCGCCGAGGTTGGCCGGCTGACCGTCGGCGACCTGACGATTGACTACGACCGCCGCCGTGCCGTGCGTGGGGAGGACGAGATTCGCCTGACGCCGAAGGAGTTCGAACTGCTCGCGCTGCTTGCCAGGAACGCGGATCGCGTGCTGACCAACCGGACGATCCTCAAAGCGATCTGGGGGGCGAACGCGGTCGAGCAGCCTGAGCATTTGTGGGTGCTAATCGGCCAGCTGCGCAAGAAGATCGAACCCGATCCTTCGCAACCGCGCTACCTGGTCAGCGAGCCCTGGGTCGGCTATCGGCTGGTAACCGGTTAGGACTTTTTTAGGCCATTTTCCGGCGGCGCTTAGGAAGGCGTTTCTATGCTCGATGCATGAAAGCCTTCACTGTCTTCTTCGCATTCGTCCTCGCGTTCGGCTCGACCTCTGCGGCCGCGCAGGACGCTCCTGACAAAAAACCCGAACCGTTCGCGTTCGCGGACTTCACGTGGCTGACGGGTAGTCCTCGAACGAAAAGCTCGCCGCTCGATACACCGGCATTCACCGGCGAATTTCGCGTTGACACGAACTTCACATATTCATTCAACCACCCGATCGACGACACCATCTCCGGATCGAGCGAGGTGTTCCGCTCCGGCGAATTCCAGCTCACGCAGCTTGGCGTCGGTGGCGATTTTCACTACGACAACGTCCGTGGCCGTCTGATGACGCAGTTCGGCCTCTATTCCCAAACCACGCCGAGGAACGACGCCAGCCCGTCGCGTGGACAGTGGAACCTGGACAGCGCCTATCGGTATGTGTCGGAGGCGTATGGCGGATACCACTGGGACAAGTTGAACGGCATCAACGTGGATGCCGGCATCTTCATGTCCTACGTCGGGCTCGACAGCTACTACCAGTTCGACAATTGGGTGTACCAGCCCTCGTACGTCTCGTCAAACACGCCGTGGTTCTTCAACGGCGTCCGCATCCAGATTTTCCCGTCCGACAAGTTGAAGATCGAGCCGTGGATCATCAACGGCTGGCAATCGTACGGAAAGTTCAACACCGCGCCTGGACTCGGCGGGCAGGTGTTGTGGCGGCCGAACGGTTCCATCTCGATCCTCGCGAACAACTATTGGGGCACGGACGCGCTCGGCAATCCCGGCCGGAAGCGCGTTCACACCGACGACAGCATTCAGGTCAAGTATTACGACCAGCCGGACAACGCTGTCAGCAAAGCCGCGTTCACAGTCACCTTCGACGCCGGTTGTGAATCCGGCGGCGGTGTCGTCTGCTCCGGCGGCACCGACGCGACCCCTTCGCAATTTTTCCTGGGATTCATGGTCTACAACCGGCTGTGGTTCGACCACGATCGGTATGCGATCACCCTCGGTGGCGGAGCCATCGACAATCCCGGCCGCTATCTTGTGCTGCTGCCCCCGATCAACGGCGCCACCGCGAGTTCCGGCACGCCGTACTTCACCGAGAACCCCGGCGATCCCTACAAGGCGTGGGACGCGTCCCTGACGTTCGACTACATGCCCAGCGAGTTCGTCACCTTTCGGTTCGAGGGAAATCATCGAGCCGCAAACGTGCCCTATTTCTCCGGTGAGGGAGGGGTCACGCCGCCCGGCGGCAACGTCGCGCCGCTCGGATCTCTGGTGCCCGGATGGGCGCCGGATCTCCGGAAGTCGGAGACCCGCGTCACCGCCGCGCTCCTCGTCAAATTCTGAGTTTAGGGTTCTTTTAGGCCATCTTTGGGCGGCTGTTAGTTGCGGCCGCCTAGCCTGAACGGGTGATGCGTGTCCGCACTGAACTTCTCCTAGCGGCGATGGTCGTGATCGCGTGCTGTCCTGCGGCGGCGGCCCAGACGCCGAGCGATCAAGAGCTGCTGCGAAAGGTCGAATCCCTGGAGGCGCAGCTGGCGGAGTTGAAAGCCCTGCTGACGACCCGCAGCGTCAGCGCCGCTGCGCCCGCGGCCGAACCGCCAGCGTCGACGTCGCAAACAGCCGCCGCCGCGCCCGCGGCGCCGAACGATTTTCTCCACGGTCTGAACTACGGCGGTGGCCTGGACACGTACTACATGTTCAATCTCAACCGACCGATCGGTCGCGTCACCTACCTGCGGGCGTACGACGTCACCAGCAACAACTTCAGTCTGAATCAGGCGAGCATGCTCGTCGAGAGCCCGCCCGACATCGATGCAGGTCGCCGATTCGGCGGCCGCCTCGACATGCAGTACGGCCAGGCCACTGAAACGCTTCAAGGCAGCCTCGCGAGCGAGCCGCGACCCTGGGTTTACCGAAACATCTTTCAGGCCTACGGCACTTACGTCTTTCCACTCGGGTCGGGACTGACGGTCGATTTCGGGAAATGGGCCAGCTCGATCGGGCTCGAGGGCAACTACACCAAGGATCAGGCGAACTACTCGCGTTCGTACTGGTTCGATTTTCTGCCGTTCTATCACATGGGCGCGCGCGCGACGTATCGCTTCAACGATGCGGTGGCCGCCAACTACTGGATCACAAACGGCACGCAGCAGACCGAGGCATTCAACAACTACAAGGATCAGCTGTTCGGGACAGTCCTCAACCCGTGGAGGTCGATGACGTGGACCACGAACTTCTACATGGGACAGGAACATCCGGACGTCGAGCCGATCGTGTCCCCGGGCCCGCCGACGCTCCCGACCCAACCCGGTCTTTCGATTGTCCCAATCGTGCCCGCCATGGATGGGCGTCTCCACATCGTTGACTCGTACGCGAATTGGCAGGTGGCGCCTCGAACGTCGTTTTCGCTCGAGGGCGACTACGTCGTCAGCCGCGCCTGGAACGAGCCTGGTCCCGGACGGATAACGACGCCGTCGCACGTGTACGGCGGGGCGATTTACGGGCGTCAGCAGCTGACGCCGAAGGCCGCGTTTGCGGTTCGCGCTGAATATCTGCGCGACGATGGCGGGCTGTTCACCGGCGTGACGCAGTCGCTGCAGGAGGCGACCGTCACCTACGAATACAAGGTCGCCGAAGGCTTCCTGATGCGGACCGAGTGGCGCAGCGACTTCTCCAGCGTACCGTTCTTCCTGACCTCGAATACCGGCGTCCTGAAGTCGAGTCAGAGCACCGCCACCCTCGGAGCCGTGTGGTGGTGGGGCAACAAACGAGGCACGTGGTGAGGAGAGAGTAATGCTGGATCTGGCGTACGTCGCCGTCGGAATTATGTTTTTCGTCGTCGCAGGCGCATATGTCGCCGGCTGCGAGCGGCTGGGGAAGTGATGTCGTCGAACGGACAACCATGACTATCGACTATCTCGTCGGCCTGATCGTGACGGCAGGACTGCTCGTGTATCTCACCTACGCGCTGCTGCGTCCGGAGAAGTTCTGAGATGACGCCAAATGGCTGGCTCCAGATTGGGATCTTCCTCGCGGCGGTCCTGGCCGTGACCGCGCCGCTCGGCCGTTTCATGACGCGAGTGTTCCAGCGGCAACGGACGTGGTTCGATCCGGCGCTGCGCCCGCTCGAGCGGATGATCTATCGAGTGACGGGCGTGGACGAAACGCGCGAGATGGGCTGGACCGAGTACGCGACTGCGATGCTGCTCTTCAGCGTCGTGTCGATGCTGGTCCTCTACGTGATGCAACGCGCCCAACAGTGGCTGCCGTGGAATCCGCAAGGGTTTGCGGCAGTTCCGTCGGACCTCGCGTTCAACACCGCGGCGTCGTTCACGACCAACACGAACTGGCAGGCCTACAGCGGTGAAAACACGATGAGTTATTTCACTCAGATGGCCGGCTTGGCTTTCCACAATTTCGCTTCGGCCGCCACCGGTATTGCGCTCGCGATCGCCTTCATCCGTGGTATTGCCCAAAAGGAAAAAGACTCGCTCGGCAATTTCTGGGTGGACCTCGTGCGCTGCATGCTGTGGCTGCTGCTGCCGGCCTGTCTCGCCGGTGCGCTCCTGTTGGTGTCTCAAGGGGTGGTGCAGAACCTCCGACCGTACGACCACGCGGTCCTCGTGGATCCGCAAACCGTGGCTGCACCCGATGCCAGCGGCAAGATGCAGACAAGCGTCGTGAGAGAGCAGGTGATTGCCCAGGGACCGGTCGCTTCCCAGGAAATCATCAAGGAACTCGGGACCAATGGCGGCGGCTTCTTCAACGCCAACAGCGCGCATCCCTTCGAGAACCCTACACCGTTCACGAATTTCATCGAGATGTTCGCGATCTTCGCGATCTCGGCCGGTCTCACCTACACCCTCGGTCAGATGACGGGGTCGGCACGTCACGGCTGGGCCGTCTGGGGAGCGATGGCATTCCTCTTTCTCGCCGGAGTGACGACCGCCTACTGGGCCGAAGCGCGTGGCAACCCATTGCTGGCGGCCTCGGGTGTCGAACAGGTTGTGAACGGCGGTTCGTCGGGCGGCAACATGGAGGGCAAGGAGTGCCGCTTCGGCATCGCCAACTCCGTGCTGTTCGCGACCGTGACGACCGACGCCAGCTGCGGCGCCATCAACAGCTGGCACGATTCGTTCACACCGCTCGGCGGGCTGGTGCCGCTCGTCAACATCATGCTCGGCGAAGTGATCTTCGGCGGCGTCGGCGCCGGGATGTACGGGATTCTCGTGTTCATCATCCTGGCGGTGTTCATCGCAGGCCTCATGGTCGGCCGTACTCCTGAATACCTGGGCAAGAAGGTCCAGGCCTACGAAGTCCAGATGGCGATGCTGGTGGTGCTGGTGTTTCCGCTGACGATTTTGGTTCTTACGGCGATTTCCGTGGTGTCGCCGGCCTTCGGAACCTCCAGTGTTCTCAATCCCGGACCGCATGGCCTCTCCGAGATCCTCTACGCGTTCACGTCCGCGACTGGCAACAACGGGTCGGCGTTCGCAGGGTTGTCGGTCAACACCCGTTGGTACAACGTGACGACCTCCGTCGCCATGTTGGTCGGCCGCTTCTTCATGATCATCCCGATGCTGGCGATCGCCGGCAGTCTGGGCCGCAAGAAGCGCATTCCGCCGTCGCCCGGCACCTTTCCGGTCACGACCCCGCTGTTCTCGGCGTTGCTCGTCGGCGTCATCGTCATCGTCGGCGCGCTGACATTCTTTCCCGCACTCAGCCTCGGCCCGATTGTCGAGCACTTGTTGATGACGAAAGGGCAGGTGTTCTGATGGCCGTGGAACGGAAGTCGAAGTCGATTTGGGATCCGGGCATCGTTCGAAGCGCCGTGATGGATGCACTGCGAAAGCTTCACCCTCGAACCATGGCCAGGAATCCGGTGATGTTCGTCGTCGAGGTCGGCAGCGTGCTGACGACGCTTCGGTTGCTGGTCGATGCCGTGCAACGCCGCAGTGGCCTCGGCTTCGAGTTTCAGATCACCTTCTGGCTCTGGCTGACCGTGCTGTTCGCGAACTTCGCGGAAGCAATGGCCGAAGGCCGGGGCAAGGCGCAGGCCGACACGCTGCGCAAAACGCGGACCGAGACGACGGCGAACCGTTTGCTCCCGGGAGGCCGCAGCGAAACGGTGCCGGCGACAGCGTTGCGCAAGGACGATCAGGTGCTGGTGAAGGCCGGCGAGTTCATCCCGTCGGACGGCGAGATCATCGAAGGCGTCGCGTCGGTAGACGAGTCAGCGATTACGGGCGAATCAGCGCCGGTCATTCGTGAGTCCGGTGGCGACCGTACCGCCGTGACGGGCGGGACGCGGGTGTTGTCGGACTGGATCAAGATCCGCATCACCGCAGACCCGGGCCACACGTTCATCGATCGGATGATTGCGCTGGTCGAGGGCGCGGAGCGGCAGAAGACGCCGAATGAGATCGCCCTCAACATCCTGCTTGCCGGCCTCACGATCATTTTTCTTCTGGCGGTCGTCACCCTGCAGCCGTTCGCGATCTACTCCGGCGCCCCGCAATCGGTGTTCGTTCTGGTATCGCTCCTCGTCTGTCTGATTCCGACGACGATCGGAGGGCTGCTGTCGGCGATCGGCATCGCCGGCATGGACCGCCTGGTGCAACGGAATGTGCTGGCGATGTCCGGCCGGGCGGTGGAAGCGGCCGGCGACGTGCACACGCTGCTGCTCGACAAGACAGGCACGATCACGCTCGGCAACCGTCAGGCGACCGAGTTCCTGCCGATGCCCGGCGTGACGGAATCGGAGATTGCCGATGCCGCGCAGTTATCTTCGCTGGCGGACGAGACTCCCGAGGGACGATCAATCGTCGTGCTGGCGAAGGAGCGTTACGGCCTGCGCGGCCGCGAACTGGCCGATCACGGCGCTGTCTTTGTGCCGTTTACGGCGCAGACGCGAATGTCGGGTGTGAACCTCGATGGTCGCGAGGTGCGGAAGGGCGCAGCGGACGCGATCGAGCGCTTCGTGGCTTCGAGTGGCGGTCCGGTGGTTCCCGAATTGAGGCTCCTGGTCGATCGCATTGCGCGGGCCGGCGGTACGCCCCTCGTGGTGGCCGATCGCGGGCGCACCCTCGGCGTCGTCCACCTCAAGGACATCGTCAAGGGAGGGATTCGGGAACGGTTCGCTCAACTCCGGGCGATGGGCATCAAGACCGTCATGATTACCGGTGACAACCCGCTGACGGCCGCATCCATCGCGAACGAGGCCGGCGTCGACGATTTTCTCGCCGAGGCGACGCCGGAAGACAAGATGGCGCTGATCAAGAAGGAGCAAAAGGACGGGAAGCTCGTCGCCATGACGGGAGATGGCACCAATGACGCCCCGGCCCTGGCCCAGGCCGACGTCGGCGTCGCCATGAACACTGGGACGCAAGCGGCGAAAGAAGCCGGCAATATGGTGGATCTCGACTCGAGTCCGACCAAGCTGCTCGATATCGTCGAAATCGGAAAACAGCTGTTGATGACCCGTGGCGCGTTGACCACGTTTTCAATTGCCAACGACGTGGCGAAGTACTTCGCGATCATCCCGGCGATGTTCGTGGCCGCGTTCCCGGTTCTGATGACGCTGAACGTGATGGGTCTGAAGACGCCTCAGTCGGCGATCCTGTCGGCCGTCATCTTCAACGCTCTCATCATCGTGGCGCTGGTGCCCCTGGCGCTGCGTGGAATTCAATATCGCGCCTTGAGTGCCGAGGCGCTGTTGCGTCGCAACCTCCTGATCTACGGACTCGGCGGCATCGTTGCGCCGTTTGTCGGCATCAAGATTATCGACGTCATCATCACCACGTTGAGGCTCGCGTGAACATACAAAAAAATCTGGTCGTTGCCGTATTGATGACGATCGTGACGACCTTGCTGCTCGGCGTCGTCTACCCCCTGACGGTGACCGCTCTGGCTCAGGTGTTGTTCCACCAACAAGCGAACGGTCAGCTGATCGAGCGCAACGGAGCGATGGCCGGCTCCCGACTGATCGGGCAGGCGTTTTCCTCGCCCGGTTACTTTCGGTCCCGGCCGTCTGCGGCCGGTTCCGGTTACGACCCGCTCAACTCGGGCGGGACGAATCTCGGACCGACGAACAGGAAGTTGATTGACGCGGTCGCCACGGCCGTCACGGAGGCGCAGAAGGAGAATCCGTCCGGGCGGGTGCCCATCGACCTCGTCACTTCGTCGGCGTCCGGGCTCGATCCGGATATTTCACCGGCAGCGGCGTGGTTTCAACTGCCGAGAGTGGCCCGCGAGCGGGCGATTCCCGAGGCGGAACTGCGGCGTGTGGTCGATCTCCATACGGCCGGTCGTCAGTTCGGCTTTCTGGGCGAGGCCGCCGTCAACGTCCTCGAACTCAACCTCGCGCTCGACGATCAGTATCCGATGAAGAAGTAGCCGATGGCCGAAGCGTCGCCGTCCGTCGCCGAGTCACTGCTCGCCCGCGCGAGGCTCGAAGGCCGCGCGCGGTTGCGCCTGTACATCGGCGCGGCGCCCGGCGTCGGCAAATCGTTTCGGATGCTCGAGGACGCCCACGAGTTGAGGCGCCAGGGCCTGGACGTCGTGATCGGTTTCATCGAGCCTCATGGGCGTGCGGACACGATCGCGCGCATCGGAGATCTCGAACGCGTGCCGCTGAGGGAGATTTCGTACCGCAGCGTGACGCTGTCCGAAATGGACCTGGACGCGATCAAGCTCCGGCGTCCGCAGGTCGCGGTGGTCGATGAGTTGGCTCATACGAATGCGCCGGGCTCGCCTCACCAGAAGCGTTACGAAGATGTCGTCGATCTGCTCGAAGCCGGGATCAGCGTCATCACTGCGGTGAACGTCCAGCATATCGAGTCACTGAACGACGTCATCGCGTCCACGACTGGCGTCCGCGTCCGCGAAACCATTCCGGACTGGTTGCTCACCCGCGCGGACGAAGTGGTCAACGTGGACGTGTCGGTCGAGACTCTTCGCGAGCGGCTGCGCCAGGGCCGGATCTACCAGCCGGAAAAAATCGAGCAGGCTCTCGGCAATTTCTTTCGCAAGGGCAACCTGACGGCGCTTCGAGAGCTGGCGCTTCGCCAGCTGGCGTCGGACCAGGCGGGGAAGTCCCAGGTGTACCGCACCCGCGAAGGTCTGGATCGTCCGGTCATTCCAGACAAGCTGATGGTCGCGATGGCATCGCGGGGCAGCGCGAAAACAATTCTCCGGGTCGGATCGCGAATCGCCGGCCGGCTCGCCACCGACTGGTATGCGGTGTATGTCGAGACGCCACGTGAGGGTCCGGGACGGATCACGCCGCAGGAGCACGTCGCGCTGGCCGAGAACACCAGATTCGCAAGACAACTCGGCGCGCAGGTCGTGTGCCTGAAAAGTTCGAAGGTCGCAGACGCACTGGTCGAGTTCGCGAAACAGCACGGTATCACCCATGTCGTCTTCGGTCAGTCGGCGCGGTCGCGGTGGAACCTTCTGATCCACGGCTCGATCGTCGACCGGTTTCTGCGCGACGTCAGGAACGCGACCGTGCAGATTGTACCGGTCGCGAGAGGCGACACCGACTCGACCGAATCCACATCCGCTGGTGCCGACGAAAGCGATGGCCGATGAAACTGCGCAGCAAGCTGTTGCTTGGCTACGCCGGGTTTATCGTCGCCCTCGGTGTGCTCGGCGCCTGGAGCGCGCGGACCCTGCAGCAGATGAGCGCCGTGTCCGGCCGAATCATTTCCGAGAATTACGACTCCGTGATTGCCGCGCAGGACATGAAGGAGAGCCTCGAGCGCATCGATTCAGCGGCACTGTTTGCACTCGCCGGCGACGGTCCGAGAGCGGCCCAACAGGCGGCGGAGCATCGACGCCGGTTCGACGCCGCGCTGACGAGGGCGGCGGCCAACCTCACTGAGCCTGGCGAAGGCGATGTGGTGACCGCCATTCGAGTCGGGCGGGACGACTATCTGCGCCGATTCGACCGTTTCCTGCAGTCCACCGGCGATCGCGTCCATCGCTATTTCGACGAGCTCGAACCGCGCTTCAACAGCGTTCGCGCCGATTGCGACCGGCTGTTGCGCCTGAATCAGGACGCCATGCGGCGCAAGGCGGACGCCGCCTCGCGCACCGCGCGCCGCTGGTTCGTCATGACGGTCGGCCTGGTGATGATCCTGATGGCCGCCGGCGTCGGCATCGAGTACAGCCTGTCCAACGCGATCCTCGGTCCGGTGCGGCAGCTCACGGACGCGGCGACCCGAATGGCGGCAGGCGACCTCGACGCCGCGGTGCCGGTGCATTCCGCGGATGAAATCGGGATGTTGGCGACCGGCTTCAACCGCATGGCCGCGCGCATCCGCGAACTGCGTCGTTCTGACCTCGGGCAGCTGCTGGTCGCTCAGCAAACGACCGAAGCCGCGATCGATTCGCTGTACGACCCGGTGCTGGCGACGGACGAGAGTGGCCGGCTGACCCGGATCAATCCGGCTGCCGAACGTCTCTTCGGCGCCAGGCTCGACGTCATCGGCAAGCCGATTGGCGAAGTGACGCGCGATCCGCGCATCGCCCAGGCGGTGACTGACGTGATGCAGTCGCAGCGGCCCTTCGCCTCTGAGAGCGCCGCGGCGGTGTTGCCGTGGGCCGTGGACGGCGCTCGGTTGGCGTTTCGCATCCGATCGACACCGATGCGCGACACCGACGGGCGGCTGGTCGGCGTGGTCACGTTGCTCGAGGACATCACTCATCTCAGCGAAATCAGCCGCCTCAAGTCCGAGTTCGTCGCGGCCGCCTCCCACGAATTGCGGACGCCGTTGACCAGCGTTCAACTCGGGCTTCATCTCCTGCTCGAATCAGGAGCGGAACCGTTGACCGATCGGCAGCAGGAGATTCTCTATGTCTGCCGCGACGACATCCTGCGGCTGGATCGGCTGATGCGCGAGCTGCTCGACCTGTCCCGCATCGAGTCGGGCGCGGTGGCTCCGGTACGCGCGGCGGTCCGGACCGCGGCGATGCTGCGTGATGCGGTCGAAACGTTGCGCCCGCAGCTCGACTCGGCCGGAATCCACGTGATCGTGGACGCCGCGCCCGACCTGCCACAGGTGTTCGTCGATCGTGGACAAATCGAGCGCGTGGTCTCGAACCTGATGACCAACGCCCGCCGCGCCACGCCAGAGGGCGGCTCGATCACCGTCTCCGCCGCCGCGATCGGCGACCATGTGGCGGTATCGGTGGCTGATACCGGAACCGGCATTCCGCGGGAATACCTCGCGAAGATCTTCGAGCCCTTCGTGCAGGTGCCGGACACCCCGGTCGGCGGCGCCGGCCTTGGCCTCAGCATCTCGCAACGAACAATCGAAGCGCACGGCGGCCAACTGAGCGTGCAATCCGAGCCCGGCAAGGGATCGCGATTCACGTTCACCATCCCGATCGCGAAGAAGGCGGAGCCATGAAGATTCTCATCATCGACGATGAGGCGCACATTCGACAGATGATGCGGCTGACCCTCGAGGCTTCCGGATACGAGGTTGTCGAAGCGGTGAACGGTGAGCAGGGGCTGATCCGGTTCGGCGACGGCAGCGGCATCGACGCGGTGGTGCTGGACCAGCGAATGCCAGGCCTCGACGGACTGCAGACCCTTCGCGACCTCCGTGCGCGCGCACCCGGCGCCGCGGTGCTGATGGTGACGGCGTTCGCGTCGGTCGAATTGGCTGTCGAAGCGATGAAGGTCGGCGCCGCGGATTTTCTGCGAAAGCCAATGACGCCGGACGCCTTGCGCGCCGCGCTCGGCGCCGCGCTGGCGGGCGCTCGTTCCGGCGCAGCCGATCGGCCGCTACCGCGGCCTGAACAAAAGCCCCGCATCGAGATGGTGACGCTCAACGGCTTTCGCATTCGACGCGCATCAGGCGCGCGCGATCTCTCGAATCCGGATCACCTTTTTCAGGTCAGTCATTTCCCCGACGACGCCGCTACCGTGATCACCGTATCGATCGCGCCGGCGGCGGTGGCACGCGTGGACCGGCTGACCCGGCGCACGCTGCCACCCGGCGGCGCGTTCTGGCATGAACAAGCCGAACGGCTGCTGGCTGGTGTGCTCTGGAGCGAGGGCCGCATGCCGGACGATGGTCGCCTGACCGTGAGCGACGTGTCACGCGACGATATCGATCTGGCGGCGTCGGCGCCCGCCGATTGATCGAGTAACATTCCGGAGTGATTTCGCCATTCGCCATCCAGATTCGCCGGCTGCCTTCGTCGGCAGGCCTCGCGCTTCCCGCATATCAGACCGCCGGATCGGCCGGCATGGACCTTCACGCGGCGGTTGGCGACGAGGTCACGATCGCGCCGGGCGACATCGTGCTCGTGCCGACCGGGCTCGAAGTGGCAATTCCCGAGGGCTTCGAAGGACAGGTCCGGCCGCGTTCGTGGCTGGCCGTGAAGCACGGCATCAGCCTGCCGAACACACCGGCGACGATCGACGCCGACTATCGTGGCGAGATTCGGGTGCCGCTCATCAACCTTGGACGGGAAGCGTTTGTCGTATCGAGGGGGATGCGGATCGCGCAGCTGGTCATCGCGCCGGTCGCACGCGTGTCGTGGGACGAGGTCAACCAGCTGCCGCCGACTGGCCGCGGCGGACATGGCTTCGGCCATTCGGGCGTGTAGCTGGTATACTTTTCAAGCCTTTCATGCCGGACGTTTCTGCTCAGGTCGAAATTCCGAAGCGCGCATTGTTCAAGGCTGCGGAGGTTTGCGACCTCGCAAAGGTGCAGCCGTACGTGCTGCGTTCGTGGGAAACCGAGTTTCCGGACCTTGGCGTCGCCAAGAGCGCGGGTGCGCCACGGGTGTACCGTCGGGGCGACGTCGAACAGGTGCTGCGGATCAAACACCTGCTGCTGGTCGAGGGCCTGACGCTGGCCGGGGCGCGGCGGCGTCTCGACGAAGAGGGCGCGCCGGTGGCGGCCGACGAGCCCGAATTGGACGAGCTGATCGGTCAGAATGCTCGGGAACGGCTGACCGCGGTGAAGCGCGGGCTGCAGTCGATTCTGGACCTGCTGGCAGGCGCCCACGGCTTCGAAGAGTTTCAGCTGGCGGCACCGGCGCCGGCGCCATCGCGTGTAAGATCGGTACCGACAGCAAGGAGCAAGCCCGCGCGCGGCAAGACGGCCGCATCGCGGAACGGATCGGCGAAACTCCCGGCGCGTGGCCCCCAAGCGCGCCGTAAGCGATCCGCATAGCTCTAGCGCGAGGCGTCAGCCGAGCGTTACGACAGTCGCAAGTTCGGGATGTAGCGAAGCCTGGTTATCGCGCCTGACTGGGGGTCAGGAGACCGAGAGTTCGAATCTCTCCATCCCGACCATTCTATTTTCTTCTCGAAGTCGCGCGTCCTGCGCAGCCGGCCCCCTGCCTCTCTCGGCTCCCTCCCACCCCGCACGACCACAAGGTTGAGGAGGACTCCATGCGTTCGCTCTTCCGAGCGGCGATGGTCGGCGGCCTTCGGTATCATCCATCCATGCCTGCGCGAAAAACGGATGCACGCAAGTACCCGACGCTCACACGAACCGAAGCCGACGCCTGGCGCGGTCTGCACCGTCAGCTTGCGAGGACACGAACCCTCCGGGATGCGATGGAAGTCGCCGCGCAGCCTGCGCCGCCGCACGCCAAGCGCTTCTACGCGCATCTTCGGTCATTCGTCCGCACGCTCAAACCGCCGCGGCGCGGCACACGAAGCGAGCTGTACGTCTACGGGAAGCTCCGCCTCCGGTTTGCCCATCACGCGCAGGCAGCAGCTCGGCGGTCGGCCAGGGGATGAGCATGAGAGCGCAAGAGAAGCAGAATTCAATCCTTCTAATCGTGTGGCGAGCGCTCGGCTCTCTGATCGTTGGCTGCGGATTCGTGCTCGTCGCGGCGGTAGAGGGCTGCGTCCTGTTCATCGTTCTCTACTTCGTTGTTATCGGCGTGACCCTGGTTCGCGACCACGTGATTCGATGACTGCAACGAGCTTGGCAGCAATTGAACGTTAATCAACGGGCTTCCAGGAGCCGACACATTCGTCGACTCAGAGAAGGCGAGGTAGTCATGGCCAGACCAATCCGCCGAACGATCGCTTTCGCCATCACCGGTATGCTTGCGGCGAGATCGGGCGCCGCGTGCAGTCGCATGACGCCGGTGCCTTCGCCGGAAACGTTGGTGAACCGTGCCGCACTTGTCGTCGTCGCAACTGCCGTCGACTACTGGCGTTTGCCGGCGGCGAACGGTACTGATGGAATAGTGGAATTCGACATCACGGAAACCCTGAAGGGTGTTCGTCCGAGCACCCTGCTTCGCCTCGCTGGAACGCTCACCGGCCGGGACGATTTCAACGACAGGCCCGCGCCGTACACGTTTATTCGTCCCGAAGGGCGCCACGGGAATTGCTTCGCAACGTCCTACCGTAAAGGCGGCAGGTTTCTCTTGCTGCTCCAGCCGTCCACCGATGCGCGAAACACGCCGTCAGAGCCATTTCGGCCAAACCTGACGCCGTTTTGGGAGGCGCTGGCGCCGACAAATGAGCAGGTCCACGGGCCGGACGATTCCTGGATCGCCTGGGTTCGCCACCAACTCGCGCCATAACTCCTCCCGTTCACACCAATCTTTTTCTGTGATTGGCGCCCGGCGTCGCGTCCCGTAACATTGACGTGGCGCGGTTTGACGCAAGGTTGTTTCAGGTCAGGGAAGAACTCATGTTTACGTGGTTCAAACGCAACGCGGAATTTCTGGGCTACGAAGCCCGTCAAATCTCGACCAACCTTTACGAGCTGGTCGTGCGCATGGCGGACGGCACCGAACGTGTCGAGCAATTCGACGGCCAAGCAGCGCTCACCCAGCGTCAGCTGGCCCTGCAACGCGAGCTCGAAGAGGAAGGCTGGACCGGCCCGCACGGCTGGAACATGTAGCTCGGACGCGGAGAGGTTCGAGCCGCTACTGCAGCTCGATGACGCGATCGCGGCCGGAGTCCTTGGCCTGGTAGAGGGCCGCGTCGGCCCGGTCGCAGGCCACTCTCAGCGCTTCGTCATGACGCCGCGCCACCACACCCGCGCTGATCGTCAACTTCACCGTCTCGCCTCGATGGGTCAGTTCGAGCTGGGACACCGCGAGGCGGATGCGGTCGCTGACCTGCCTGGCCCCGCCCAAAACGGTCTCTGGAAACAGCAGGGCCAGTTCGTCGCCGCCGTATCTGCCGAGTAAATCGCGGCGGCGCAGTTTGCCGCGCACCGTTTCTGCCACCAGTCGAAGCGCCTGATCGCCCATGCCGTGACCATACCGGTCGTTGACGGTCTTGAAATGATCGACATCGAGCAGCGCCACGCACAGCGGATGCTGGTGGCGCGCGGAACGGGTCCACTCGAGCTCGGCAAGGTCGAAGAAGTGCCGGCGCGTCAGCGCGCCGGTCAGCGTGTCGATGGTGGCCAGCGCCCGCAGTTGATCCTCTACGCGTTTCTGTTCGGTGACGTCGGTCAGGGTGAGCATCACCAGAGTCTCGCCGGCACTGACCAGCGTGCGCGCGTTCAACAGCGACCAGAAGCTGGTCGAGCCTTGACGACGAGGTATTTCGACGGCGAGGGCATCGATGCGCCGGTCGAGATCGAGTCGATCGCGGAAGCGGCGGCGAGCCTCCGGGCTCGGATGCAGCCGGGGCGTCAGCCGGCCGACCATGTCGTCCACGGTGGTGCCGAACAGATCGGCCGCGCGCTCATTGCAGAACCGTACCCGGTCATCGTCAAGCCCGATGAGAAGAATCGGCACGGGCGCGGTTGCCAGCAGCGTCCTGAAGTTGTCCTCGCTCTGCTGCAACTCGATGGTCCGCTGACTGACAATGCGCTCGAGCCGCTGACGGTCTTCCTCGGCGCGGCGCTCGTTGGCCGCCACGAATTCCCCGAGCTCCGAGATCGTGTTGTTGACGAGAAAGGCCAGCACGTCGGCGGCGTCGCCGCCGTGATCGCGATCCACCTGGACGGTGAAGTCACCGGCGGCAACACGGACCAGCGCATCGGAGAGATGCTCGACGGTCTGCGACAGACGTTCCTCGCGGCTTCGCGCCGCCCCGATCAGACGCTCGAGCTCTTCGGCGATGGTGTTGAAGAAAAACGCGACGGTGTCGTCGGCGTCACGAGCCAGCGTCCGCGGCAGACGATAGGAGAGTTCGCCCTGGCAGAGACGAAAAAATCCTTCGACCAGAGCGGTCGGAAGATCGCCGGGTGTCAGCGCGTCTCTGCGGTCCGGCGAATCCACGACAGCGCCTCCTGATAGGTCCCGAACATCCGGGTCGGGACGCGCGGCGGGTGCAGGCCCATGAAAATCGATGCAACCGCCCGGCCGAATACGGTGCTGCCAACCAGCGCGAAACAGGTCTGAAACGTCGGATCGGGGGCGTTCCGGTAGACGTCGCGCGCGCCGGACGTCTGCGACGCCACCCGGTCCATGAACACGACCACGCCGGCGCGCCGGCCGGTGGCGCGGAGGTGTTCGAGCTGGATCTGAACGCTTTCGGCAGCCGTATCAGTCGTATCGCCAGAACCGTCGACGGGCACTACTGCTAAAACTCCCGGCTCAATCTCGTAAAAGTCCGCGTTGCCGGACCGCCCAATCGCCGACCACGCGCTGATGTCAGGCATCATTTCGACGGCACCGCCGATGGCCGCAGGGAGGCGCACCAGGAGGTCGCTGCGTCCACCGATTCGAACAGTTTCGTCGGCACCGGCGGCCGCGTCAGGCCGAGAAAGAAGCTGCCGATCGCGCGCGCCAGCGGGTTGGTGACGATGAGCGAAACAGCGAAGAAGAGGTTGGGCTGCATTCCGGAGGCGTAGATGCGGCGCGCTTCGGCGTCCTGCGAAGTGAGGGAGTCGATGACCACGACGACCGCGCAGCGCCGGTTCAGCATCCGCGCGTACGCCGTCTGGAAATCGATGTTCACTCTCGCGGACGCGCCGTCGTCGCGCAGGCCCTGATCGGGCAGTACAATCATGACGTCATCGGACGCCAGGAAATATCGCGTGTTGAAGGTACGCCCGAGCGGTTTCCACTGCTCAGGAATCACCGGCGGCGTTGCCATGATCCTCGGTCCTGTTGTCGCGTGGGGGCTGACAACATAGGACATTAGAACACGCTTTCCTACGTATGTTTCCGTAATGAAGAGGTCGCGCCCTCCCACGGTCCGCTGGGCTGACGAAGAAGCCGCCGAGCGCGGCAGGTCGCGGCCGCGGTCCCCAGACGGCTCGCGTGGCAAACGCATCCTCCAGCGCAG
The DNA here is from genome assembly GCA_036489235.1 of Vicinamibacterales bacterium. GTDB lineage: Bacteria > Acidobacteriota > Vicinamibacteria > Vicinamibacterales > CAVVIG01 > CAVQFC01. The sequence goes on along the minus strand of DASXGC010000395.1, from coordinate 1,801 downwards.
CGCTTACGGTGCGTACGTCGCCTGGATTGATCCGTGCGACATCTGACAATCAGTTGGGCAACGAGGTATTCAGCGGACAGTGGCGAATCAGCGCCGCCGTGCCAGGAACGCTTGCGGCCGTGTTTGCCGTCTGGCGATGGTGCACGCGAGGTCTGAGGGAGACGCGGTCGCGGCCCGCCACGCTCACTGGAGTAACTCATCGCCCCAACTCCATGGTTGATGTGAAGATAGTGTCGGCACTGGCCTCCGATTCGCACAGGAGTGTGTCTATCGAGAGCGGTCGGTGGTTGCACGTGCGAGACTCGCCATCAGCTCTGCCCGGGCTGGAGCAGAGGCTCGTGAGTCTGCGATGAACACGGCAACACTCACTGAACGACCGCTCGGCGCGAACAGGATGCCGACGTCGTTCGTAGCGGCTGTCACGCCTCGCCAGGTACCGCTCGTGCCCGTCTTATGCGCCCAGGGTCCGGCCGCCAGAAATGCCGGCTTGCAGCCGGTCCGAAAACGTGACCGTTTCGGACAGGATCTCCAAGAGCCGCTTCGTCGAGGAAGAGGAGAGCAGTCGACCGTCGGCAAGGGACTGCAGCAGGGAGGCCATACCCCGGGGTGTTGCGGTATCGCGCGGATCCTTTTGGTTATCCCGAAAGGCAGCATCCTTGCGCTCCGCGGGTACCGCCGCGTATGCCCGCGTCAGCAATTCGGCATCGACGTATTCGGGAGGCCACTCCAACACCCAGCTCTCGGTCTGAAGATGCTTCTCGTCACGATCAAAACGTCCCCCGGCGACGTGAGACGATTCAACTACCAATCCCGGTTGCGCGCGGCGCGGCGGGTGTCACGAATCGCGACCGCGGCGACCTCGGACCTCGCGTGCGCGAGCGTCAGACGGCACACGCGTCCGTAAGCGAAGCTGGCGCGGCGCCGCCCATTCGCCACTGACGAACAGGCCACCCGGCTGCCCAACTGATTGTCAGATGTCGTCCGGATCAATTCAGGCGACGCGCGGATCGTGAGCTCAGCGCTGGAGGACGCGTGTGCCACGCGAGCGCCCGCGGGAGCGCGGGCGCGATTCGTGACACCCGGCGCTGTCCCAGACGATCACGGTCATGGTTCTAAGCGTGGAGTCGCGCGGCGTCGTTGCCGCTCGCGCCGTCTGTTGAACCTGATCATCATCCGCCCCACCTGGCGAACGGAAGCTGCGTGCCAGTCGGCGCTCACTCACTCGAGAATGCCGCCGGGACCGTCGGCGGAGTCGCTCGCATGCCGAAGTTGGAGCGTGCCCACGCGCGGCGAAGCCGGAAGTTGCGCGAAGCGATTCATCGCAATCGCCTTCGCCCAATCGTCATCGAGCTGTGCAAATCAACTCAAGCGCGGGTGCGCGATCAACGGATCTCCGAATTGGCAATTAGGCGTCGCGGCAGCGGCAGGTCATGAGCGGCGCGCAACTTCCCGGCACGCGAATCTGAAGCGCGCGGGTGACTCCGTGGACGGTCTCGCCGCGGTCAGAGTCAATCGACGCAATGTTAGGCAAATTGGACGAGGAGGCGTTTACGATGCGAGCCGTGGGAGTGCGGGCGCGACTCGTGATACCCGCGCGTCAGGTGTCCAGCGAACGCCGCTCTGCTGAAGCCACTCGTTAGGCCCGAGCAGGACACCGGCCGCTACTGCCTGACGAACTTCTGGACCCTCTTGCCCTCGTATGTCTCGGTGATGAACAGGTCGCCGCGCGAGTCCACCGCGAGATTGTGGGCGCCGTAGAACTGTCCGGCCCAATGGCCGGCGCCGCCGAAGGTACTCACCA
>DASXGC010000255.1:0-1710 GCA_036489235.1 Vicinamibacterales bacterium | reverse complement strand
GCGCTTCTCGCGCCGGTCTATGATCGGTTCACCGAGGGTTTCGAAACCGACGATCTCAAAGCCGCAAAGGCACTGATCGACGGTTTTTACAATAGCAAGGGGCACAACGCCGCGTCGGTTGTCGAGCTAAACCCCGGGACGGTGCGGCGTCGACTGGGATGATGGCGGCGTGAATGTGGGCGGCGCGACGCTGCCTGCTCCGCTCCGCCCACATCCAAGGCTCGCTCGGCCAAGGGCTTACTCGGCTGGGGCCGCGGCCGCCGCAGGCCGCTCGTCGGCAAGCCGAGAAAGGCCCAGATGGACGACGGCGGCGATGATGGAGCCGACGATCGGGGCCAAAACATATAACCACGCGTCGTTGAGATTGCCCGTTACGATCATCGGACCCAGCGCGCGCGCAGGGTTGAAGGCTGCGCCCGTCAGCGGCCCGCCCATCAGGATGTTGAAGACCAAGGTCAGGCCGATCGCGACCGGCGCGAGGTGGGCGGCGCGGCCGGCGACCGCGGTGCTGAGCACGACCGTGACCAGGAAAAAGGCGAGCACCGCCTCGACTATGAAGCCGATCTCCGCTGTGATCGTGACCGGCGTGCCGGCGAGAACGAGGCCGTGCGCGAGTTCGGGCGTGCCGAGCCCGGTGGCCACGCCACCCAGCACGATCCGCAACAACATCGCTCCGGCGATGCCGCCGACGATCTGGCTGACGATGTAGCTCGCCGCCTCGGCGGCGCTGATCGCGCCGACGGCGAGCACGCCGACGGTCACGGCCGGGTTCATATGCCCTCCCGAAACCCTGCCATAGGCACAGATGAAGACCATCAACGTGAGGCCATGGGCGAAGGCAACCGCGGAGATGCCGCCGAGGCCGGCAGCGCTGCCGACGATTGAGGCGGCACCGGCGCCAATGAACACGAGTGCGAAGGTGCCGATGAGCTCCGCCAGGAGCTTGGGTGCAAGTGAGTTTGACATCGTAAACTCCAAGGGATGAGTGCGCCGGTCCCTGGCGCGATCAGCGTCGCGCCGGAGAACGATGCGTTGGTGGGAAAGATCGCCGGGCGCCAGCGGGGAACCACTCGTCTGCCGGCAATTGCGGGCGGATCTACCCGCCCGCTAATCCAGGATCTCTTACTCGGCAGCAGACCGTTGTTGCTGAACGCCTTTCCGTGGAAATCGGGCAAGGTCAAAGCGATCCAGGTTCATCACCTTGTTCCAAGCAGCCACGAAGTCGCGCACAAACGACTCTTGCGAGCCGTCACATGCATAGACTTCCGCGATGGCTCGGAGCTGCGAGTTCGAACCGAAGACGAGGTCGACACGGGTGCCTGTCCACTTCAGTTTGCCCGTCGCGCGGTCGTGGCCCTCGAACACATCTTTGGCTTCCGAGGTCGCCTTCCACTCGGTGCGCATGTCGAGCAGGTTCACAAAGAAGTCGTTGGTGAGCGTCCCGGAGCGCTTTGTGAAGACGCCGTGCTGCGACTGTCCGACGTTCGCGTTCAGCGCGCGCATACCGCCAACCAGAACCGTCATCTCAGGCGCGGTCAGCGTCAGCAATTGTGCCTTGTCGACCAGAAGCTCCTCTGCCGAAACCGTGTATTCAGTCTTGAGGTAGTTGCGGAACCCGTCTGCAGTCGGTTCGAGCACGGCGAAGGAGTGCACATCGGTCTGCTCCTGCGACGTGTCCGTGCGGCCCGGCGCGAAGGGAACCCGTACGTC
>DASXGC010000242.1:0-9841 GCA_036489235.1 Vicinamibacterales bacterium | reverse complement strand
CGAAGCGGTGATCCGGCAGATGCAGGATACGTTCGAGTCGGACTGGCTGCTGACCAGCACTGGGCGTAAGGAAGCGAAGAAGAGGGCGAAGAAGGTCAGGAAGCAGGAGAAGCTGGCCTCCTGAGACGGATGCTGGCGGCGAACGGTCATTTCTGCCGGGCACTCCCGTTCGCCGCGGGGCAAAACCGGTCCTCCGGCGATGGACTGACGATCAACGGCGTCGGTTGGGGGCCTGTCGATCGCCGGTGAGCCGACTGTTCATCATCTGGGTTCGCCGAACTCCGGTGCGCGTACTCATCGCCGACGCCGGACCGTACGCCTGCGGACTGGTTTTGGTGCGATACCGATCACGCGTCTCACAGGTCGTCGCCCGACAGAAACGACCGTCCCCCGCCAGCCGCATCATCACTCAGGCTCTTGGCCGCTTGCTTTGGCGCAAGCGTCAGCCGGCCAGCGCGGGCCGCGGCTCGGCGTCCCTCGGACCTCGCGTGCGCTCGCGGTAGACGTCACACGCATCCGCAGGCGCACCACGACCGGCGCCGCTGATTCGCCACAAGCGCTCGGATTGCCCGGCCGTCCAACTGATTGTCAGATGTCGCTCGGATCACGTCCAGGCGCCGGGCTCATCGAAAGCGCTCTTGCCGGAGGATGCGTGTGACGCGCGAGCCGTCCGGGGACGCCGAGACGCGACCCGCGCTGGACGGCAGGTCTTGGCTTGCCTCAATGAGTTCTGTCTGGATCTTCGTCAGGTCATTCGCCGGACTTGATCGAGGCGTTTGACTATCGGGCTGCCGATCGCCGACTAACTCGCCACGGGGGAGTGCTTGCTCGCGGCCATTTCCTGCGGCGATCGCCAGAAGTCCATCGTCGACACCCGATGAACGCAGCCGACCGTGCAATACGGCGCGCATGACTTCGGTGTAGAGAACTCGCGGACGATGTCGGCGGTCGTGTAGGAGTCGAGGGGTGTCCCTGGATAGCCACGCTGTTGCGAGCAGTAGTGGACCAGTCCTTCTTCGCAGATATAGAGGTAGCGTGCCCCCGCGCGGCAGCGCCATTCGTTCGGCAGACCGTCGGCGAGGTTGTCCTGGAAGCTTCGGATGCCAGAGTACAGGTTCTTCAGCACCTGACCGGCGCCGCTGATCGCCGCCGAAACCTCGTCGAACACCTTGCGCTCGACCGGCGCCAGCGGCTTCAGCCGGCCGGAGCCGTCGTGGATGATGCCGATCGACGTCGAGAACCCCAGCTCGCGCGCACGATTGTTGATCGTGCGGGCATCCTCGGGATTCTTGATGCCGCCGCCGAGAACGGAATTGATGTTCACGTCGAAGCTGGCGTGGTCGTGCAGGTGCTGCAGCTTCTTGTCGAGCAGCCGCAGGCTTTTCTTCGACACCTCGTCCGGCTCGATGTTGTCGATGCTGATCTGCAGGAAGTCGAGGCCCGCGGCGTTCAGCTCTTCGATCCGTTTGGGCACCAGGAAGTAGCCGTTCGTGATCAGTCCGGCCATCATGCCGTGGCTCCGGATCCGGCGGATCAGCAGGTCGAGATCGGGGTGGAGCATCGGCTCGCCGCCGCTGAAGGCGACCACCGACGTGCCCAGATCGGCCAGCTTGTCGATGCGTTTCAGCATCTGGTCGGTCGGTACCGGTGGGGAAACCTTGTCGTACTCGTTGCAGTAGCCGCAGTCGATGTTGCACTTGCGGATGGGGACGATCTGCACGAGCAGCGGGTGGGCGGTATGGACGAGCCCGCGGGCGAACTCCCGCAGCGAGCGGGCTTTACGGCTGATGGTGCTGAGAGACAAGCCTCAATTATAACATCACGCGACCGAGGGCTCGGCCGGACGCATGCGGCGCACCTGCTGACCGACCTTGCGCGATCCCGCGAAAATCTGGTCCACCGGAATCAACCCGAAGAGCTTGTGACGGCCGACCGCGGCGAGGCCGGCGGAGGCGATGCAGCCGCAGTTCTCGCAGTCGGGCGCGCCGCCAAACTGGCATGGCGTGATCCTGGTCGTCAGGTCCGCCGAAATGGTCGTGGTCGTCTGCGCGAACACGCAGTCGTCGGGCGAATGCGGCGGTTCGGCGTAGACCTCGATCAGGCCCTCCGGCAGTTTCAGCTTCGGATATTTCAGCCGCAGCGCGAGCAGATCGGCGACGACCAGTTCCCGATCGACCGGACGCAGCCGCTCCTCGGAGACCTCCCCGACCTGCGGCGTGTAGAGACTGATCCAGATTTTCTCGATTTCCTTCCGATCGGACCAGATCTTCAGGAACTCTTCGATGTAACCCGGACGGTTCACCTGCTGGCGGGTGATCGTGCAGTGCACCGTGATCGAGTGCCCCTCGATGTGCTTGATGATCCGATCGTAGGTCGCTGGTGTCCGGCGGGCGTCGTGCTCCGGCTGAAGGCCGTCGATCGACACGACGATGGACAGCCGCCGCAGGCCGTGCCATTCCTTGGGAATCTCGCGCACGGCGCTGGTGACCAGCTGCGCGTGGATGCCGCGCGCGGCGAGCATCGGCAGAATCTGGTTCAGCTCCTTATAGCGCACCAAGGGTTCGCCGCCGACGAGCGAGACGTGAAGTGGTCGATGCTTGTCGACCAGACCCATGATGCCGTCGACGAGCTCCTGGCCCTTGAAGTCGCGGACCTCGCGCAGTGTGAGGTCGCCGCCGAGATGATCGTCACCGTAGGCGTAGCAGCCTGGACACCGTAGCGGACACTCGCGGGTAATTTCGATCGACAGCGCTGGCGTATACCCAGTGAGGATGCGTCCCCAAGCAGAGAAAATACCGTCCATCAACTCACTATAGCAGCGTCCACCAGAAAAACATCCCCGAGCCAGCCCAGCTGTTTTTGGTCGGAATCAATCCGATGCGCCATAATCCTTGCGAATGATCGAGAAGCGAAAATCGAAAATCCAGGGGTGGGGCGTCTACGCAACCCAGACGATCTCCAAGAACACACGAATCACGCACTATGCCGGCGAGAAGATTTCCAATCAGGTGAGCCTGAAGCGTGAAGCGCGCTACATCAAGAACGGCCACATCTGGTGCTTCAAACTGACAAATCGAACAGTGATCGATGCCGGTGTTGGCGGTAACGACGCCCGCTTCATCAACCACGCGTGCAAGCCGAACTGCTATATCCACATCCTCGACGGGACGATCTGGATTCGGGCGGCGCGAAAGATTCGTACGGGCGAAGAGCTGACGTATCACTACAACACCGACGGCGAGGGCTTGATCAAATGCCGCTGCCGGCCCGGCTGTCAGCACTTGCTGTGAAGCCCGGGAACGTCTTCTACCTGCACGGCTTCGCTTCGTCACCGCGATCGACGAAGGTCGGATATTTCAGCGAACGGTTGCGCGAACGCGGCGTCGAGCTGCACTGCCCTGACTTCAACGAACCGGCCTTCGAAACGCTGACGATCAGTCGCATGCTGGAGCAGCTCGGGGCCGAGCTGCGCGGACTCGAGAATGGCTCGGTGGCGCTGATCGGATCGAGCCTCGGCGGGACACTCGCGATTCTCGCGGCGGCAGCTTTTCCGGCGAAGATCGATCGTCTCGTGCTGCTCGCGCCGGCCGTCATGTTTGCGAAACCGGGTCATCACCTTCTGCCGCCTGAACGCATCGACGAATGGCGGCGTCGTGACGCGTTGCCGTTCTTCCACTACGCCTTCAACGAGGAACGCGACCTCCGGTTCGCGTTTTACGAGGACAGCCTGCGGCACGACCCCTTCAACGCCGTGATTCCGCAGCCGGTGCTCGTCTTCCAGGGCCTGCGCGACGCCTCCGTCGATCACCATACGGTCGAAGCGTTCGCCCGCACGCGCCCGAACCTCACACTTTCTCTTCTCGATGACGACCACCAGCTGATCGCGAGCCTGCCGAGGATGTGGAGCGATATCGCACCGTTTCTCGGGTTCGAGAGATGAAGCGGGCCGGTGTGTTCCTGGTCGGGGTTGCGGCGACGATCGCCGTGACGGCGAGGCTCGGCGTTCCTGGATCAGCGTTTTCGACCCCGGCCAGTCAGCGCGCCGTCGTTTCACGTGGGGACGGATTTGCCTTTCTCGCAATTGACCTGCGCACCCGCTCGCCGCTCGATGAAGTGCAGGCCTCGCGGCTGGATAGAGCGGTCGCACCCGGCTCGGTCATCAAAATCGCGACGCTCGCGGCCGCCCTCGAGTCCGGCCTCATCAACGAACGGTCCGGCGTCACATGCACGCGTGACGTGGTCGTCGACGGTCATCGCCTGACCTGCACCCATCCCGATCGCCACCGCCCGTTGCTGCCAGCTGACGCGCTGTCGGAGTCGTGCAACGTCTATGTTGCGACCATCGCGAAGCGGCTTTCCCGTCCGGCCTTCGATCGCGCTCTGGCGAGCCTGGGTCTGCCGCTCAGCGACCGTCGCGTGCCCGTGTCCACCGCTGCACTGGGGCTCGAAGGCGTCGATCTGGCACCGCGAGCGTTGATCGAAGCTGTCGTTCGCGTGGCCGAGGAGCCGACGCGGCTGCCATGGAAGACGGAGACGCTGTCTGTGGTGCGCGATGGCCTGCGGGCGGCCGCGCGAACCGGCACTGCGACGGCGCTGGGCGCACGCGGCATCGATGCGCTGGCGAAAACCGGCACGACCATCGGCGGCAGCGGTGGCACGCAAGGTCTGGTCGTCGGCGTGACGCCTGCATCCAAACCGACGATCGGTTTTGTCCTGCTGGCGTCAGGCGGCGCCGGCATCGATGCTGCCGGCATTGCCGCAGAACGACTCGCCGCGCTGCCATCGATCGCCGCAGCGGCCGCCAAACCTCTTGCGAGGGCGCCGGCTTTGCCAGCTCCGGCGATCGCGAAACCGGCGACGGCCATGCCGGCGGCGCCAACTGGGGCCGAGCCGATCACCACCTTGCGTGTCGGCATCGCCCGTGACGGCGGCTACACCGTTCGTCAGATGGGTCTCGAGGAATATGTCGCCGGCGTCATTGCCGGCGAGGCCGCTCGTGACAGCACGCCGGCCGCGCTCGAAGCGCTCGCGATTGCGGTCCGGACATTCGCGATGGCCAATCTGGGCCGCCACCGCGGCGACAAGTTCGACTTGTGCGACACCACCCATTGCCAGGTGCTGCGAAAGCCGACGCAGGCGACGCTCCATGCTGCCGAAGCGACCGCCGGCGCCATCCTGCTCGATCGCGGCGCACCTGCCTCCATCTATTTCAGCGCATCATGCGGCGGCCACACCGAAAGGCCCTCAGAAGTCTGGCCCGGCGCCGCCGATCCTTCATACCTGCCGTCGAAGCCGGACGATGCCTGCGGCGGGCAACCGGCGTGGTCGGCGGACCTGAGTGCCGGCGATCTCGAGCGAGCGCTACGGTCGGGCGGGTTCAAAGGGAGGGACTTGCGCGACTTGCGCGTCAGCAGCCGCAACGATTCAGGCCGCGTCGCGCGCCTCAGCGTCGATGGGTTTTCGCCCGACGTGATCTCCGGCCAGGATCTGAGAACGGTCGTTGGCCGCACGCTCGGATGGCAATTCATCAAGAGCACGGCGTTCGAGCTTCGCCGCACGTCCTCCGGATTTCACTTCAGCGGCCGCGGTTCCGGTCATGGCGTCGGCATGTGCGTGATTGGCGCAGCACAGCTCGGCGCCAGAGGGCAGTCCGCTGCGGAGATCCTGGCGCGGTATTTCCCCGGACTGCCGATTTCGACTCGGCCGGTCGCACCGGTGATCACAACGGCGGATGACGTCATCGTGATGCTGCCAGCCGGAGACGAAGGCGAGCGCGACGTCATTCGCGATCTGGCGACCCGCTCGCGCAACGATCTCGCCAAGCGGCTCGGCGTCGACCGGCCGTCCCGCATCACGTTGCGATTTCATCCGAGCGTGGAGGCTTATCAGCGCGCCACGGGCCAGCCCTGGTTTACCGCCGGCGCGACGATGAAGGACGAGATGGATTTCGTGCCGCTGACGGTGCTGCGCGATCGCGGCGTCCTTGCACGGACGGTGCAGCACGAGCTCGTGCACCTGATGACTGCGTCAGCGCTCGGCGGCCGGCCGCTGTGGGTCCGCGAAGGCGCCGCCTCGTTCTTTGCGTCTGAGCGCGCCGATGCCTCGGATCCTGCCTACCGGAATCGCGGCGCCTGTCCGACCGATCAGGAGCTGACGCGCCCGGTGTCTCCCGGCGCGATGAGCCTCGCCTACAACCGCGCCACCGCCTGCTTTGCGCGCCAGATCGCGGCCGGCAGGAAATGGTCTGAGGTCAGGTAGTGCGGCCGCGGGGAAACGCGGCAAACCACTCGACTTACTTGGGATCCGTCACGTTCGGTACTGTGTAGGTTTTCTTGAGCGCCGCTTGATACTCGCCAAAGAGAACCTTGATGCCGTCGAACTCCTTCTTCACGGCGGCGCGGTAGTCTGCTTGCGTGGCGAAATCGAACAGCACCGCGGTCATCGCCTGCGCGTCCACGGTGAAGCCCTTGTGGCCGATCTCCTTCAGGTTGTCGGCGTCCATCTCGTAGGTGTGATTCGAGGAGGTCGAAGACTGCGCGCTGAAGCCGACGCCGGGGATGTCGCGCGAGACGCTGCCGGTTTCCTCGTAGCCCTGCGGCTTGCCAGGCTCGGGCTGGATGCCGGTGGCGCCGAAGTTCTTCATGTACTGGAAGCCGACTTCGGCCAGCGTCGCGAGCCCGATACCGTCCAAATCCTTGCCGTAGTGATCGATCTTGACCTTGGTTTCGGTCGAGAGCGCGGCGGCCTTTGCCGCGTTGTCCACGAACTCGACCACTTGCGCCAGGTAGACCTCGTCCGGATACCGGATGTAGAAGTCGGCAACGGCGCGGTCCGGCACGACGTTGGGCGCGGTGCCACCCTCGAGAATCACGCCCTGGATGCGCGCTTCAGGACGGATGCTGATGCGCGAGGCGTCGATGTTGTTGAACAGCTGAATCACCGCCTGCAGGGCGTTTCTGCCCATCCACGGCGTCATCTGATGCGTCGGCGCTCCGCTGAACGTGTAGCGCGCGCCAACGATGTTCAGACAGCAGGATCCGAAGCCATGCTCGGGACGGCTGGTGACGCTCGAGGAATGGCTGCGGACGATGATGTCGGCGCCATCGAAGGTGTGCGCCTCGTGCATCACCGTCTTCGCGTTGGGCGGCATCATCTCCTCGCCCGGCGTACCGTAGACGACGATGCTGCCGGGCGACTTCGTTTTGGTCAGCCATTCGGCCATCGCAATCGCCGCCGCCATTCCCACCGGTCCCTGCGCGCTGTGCTGATCGCCATGGAACGCGCCCTTGGTGCCGCGCAGCGCGTCGTACTCGAGGATGATGCCGAGCACCGGGCTGCCGTTGTTGCCCTTGAACTTCGCCACGAAGGCGGTGGACAGGCTGGCCGTGCCGGTTTCGATGCTGAAATTGTGCTGGCGCAGGAAGTCGGTGAGCTTGCTGACCGATCGCTTCTCCTCGAAGCCGATCTCAGGGTGCGTAGCGATATCGTCTGCCATCGGCAGCAGTTCTTTGTCCATCAACTCCTTGGCGCGGGCGACGACCTGGTCCCGCGCGGCGTTCGAACCGGTCAACCGCGTCACGAGCGCGGGCACGTCGAGCGACTGTTCGAGCGCCGACATCTTCTTCAGCACCTCGCGCGCGGCGTCTTTTTCGGTGGGCGTGTCCTGCGCGAACGCCGCAGGCGAGAGGAATCCAAGACAGATAAGGGCGGAGACGAATTTCTTCATGCGCCATTATAGGGTTCCGCGCCCTACAATTGCGTCATATGGCAGCCACCCCGCTCCCCATCGATCGAGACGAAGACGACACCAGCGGCGGCACCGGACGAATGGGATTCCTCGACCATCTCGACGAGCTGCGCCAGCGGCTGATCCGGTCGTGTGTCGCGATCGGCGCCGGCATGCTGGTCGCGTTCTTTTTCGTGGACCGCATCGGCGACTTCATCCTGGCGCCGACGCTGAAAGCGCTGCCGGCCGGCGATGCGCTGATCTTCACCAGGCCGGGCGAGGGCTTCGCGTTCTATCTCGATGTCTCGTTCATCGGCGGGATTCTGCTGGCGGCGCCGTTCGTGATGTACGAGGTCTGGCAGTTCATCGCGCCCGGGCTTTACACCAGGGAGAAGCGATTTGCGGTGCCCTTCATCGCGCTGACCACGATCGGAAGCATCGGCGGCGCGCTGTTCACGCACTACATCATGTTTCCCGGCACCATCGCGTTTCTGGCGCAGTTTCATTCGCCAGCGATGAAATTCGTGCCACGGGTGGAAGACACCTTCGACATGTACCTGAGCATGATGCTCGGCATGGTGGCGGTCTTTCAGATTCCCACGCTGGTGTTCTTCCTCGCGAAGCTGCGGCTGGTGACGGCCGGTTTCCTCTGGCGTCATTTCAAATACGCGATTCTGGTCAGCTTCATCGTCGCCGCCGTGCTGACGCCGTCCGCCGACCCGTGGAATCAGACGATCTTCGCGGCGCCGATGATTGCGTTGTATGTGCTCAGCATCGGCATCGCGTGGCTGGTCGCGCCGCGGACAGCGACCAGAGGTCGGCGCGGGGACTCGCGCAGCGAGGGGACCGGGCTGCGCTTGGTGATCGGCGCGATGGTGATCGATCAGGCGCGGAAAAGCCGGCGACGGACTACTTGCTGATCCCGCACTCCTTGATCTTGTTCAGCAGCGTCTTGTAGCTGACGCCAAGCTGCTCGGCGGCCCGGCGCCGGTTCCACTGGACCTGGTGCAGAGTGTCCTCGATGATCGCGCGCTCGGCTTTGGTCGCCGCCGCTTTGGCGACGTCGGCCAGACGCGATCCGCTGGACGGCGCCTCCGCTGCGGCAGCCGCCGTCGCGCTCTCGTCGCCTGTCTCCGAGTCCTCGTCCTCGACCAGCGGATCTGGCTCGACGCCGCCCTCGATGCTCGCGGTGGTGCCGATGCCGGCCGCCGCATATGCCGCCGCCACCGGGCGCGGATTGCGCGTCATCTCGCGGATGACCAGCTGTTCGTCCTGCAGGATCACAATCCGCTTGATCATGTTCTCGAGCTCGCGGATGTTGCCCGGCCAGTCGTAGGTCTGGAACAGGCCGGCGAGCTCGTCCGACAGCGGCCGCGCCTGACGGTTGTACCGTCGCGCGTAACGGTCGATGAAGAAGCCGGTGAGATGCGCGATTTCGCCGCGCCGTTCGCGCAGCGGCGGCACGGTGATCTCGATGACCTTCAGGCGGTAGTAGAGATCCTCGCGGAACTCGCCGTTCAGCATCATCTTTTCGAGCGGGCGGTTGGTGGCGGCGACGATCCGCACGTCCACGTTGATCGATTTGTTGCTGCCCAGTTTGGTGAACTGCGCGTCCTGCAGGACGTGCAGCAGCTTCGCCTGCAGCGCCGCTTTCATCTCGCCGATTTCGTCCAGGAAGATGGTGCCGGTGTCCGCCTGCTCGAACTTGCCGATCCTGGTGGTCATCGCGCCGGTGAAGGAGCCTTTTTCGTGGCCGAACAACTCGCTTTCGAGCAGCTCGCCCGGCAGCGCCGCGCAGTTCACCTTGACGAACGGCCGCTCGTGCCGCGGCGAGCGCTGATGGATGGCGCGTGCGACCAGTTCCTTGCCGACACCGCTCTCGCCGCGAATCAGGACCGTGATGTCGGCGTCGGCAACCTGCTCGATGACCGTCGCGATGCTCTTCATGTCGGGGCTGTCGCCCCAGAATAGAAATGCGCTGTCCTTGTCGTCGCTCAACTGACGCCGCAGTTCGGTGATTTCCGACACCAGCCGCGTCTTCTCGATCGCGCTCTTGATTGCCGCGTCGAGCGCAATCTCGCCAAGGCCTTCGGGGTCGCCGGGCTTCACGACGTA
>DASXGC010000237.1:0-3636 GCA_036489235.1 Vicinamibacterales bacterium | reverse complement strand
CCGCTTCTGTGGATCGGCGAGCACCCTGTTGTTGGCGATCAGCTGAGTGTTGGACTCCATGACCACGTCGAGAATCCGAAGGCGGTTGGCGCGCAGCGACGAGCCGGTTTCGGTGACTTCGACGATGGCGTCGGCGAGCATGGGCGGTTTCACCTCGGTCGCGCCCCAGGAGAACTCCACTCTGACGTTGACCTGCTGCTTCGCGAAGTACGCGCGTGTGGCACGCACGAGTTCAGTGGCGATTGTCTTGCCTTCGAGATCCTTTGCCGAGCGGAACGGCGAGTCTTCCGGCGCCGCGAGCACCCACTTGACCTTTCCAAAGCTCTGCTTCGCGTAAATCAGATCCGCGATGCTGGTCAGCACGCCAGTCCTGCCGTCGCCTGCTTCGTGCTCGGCGATCCAGTCCTGGCCGGTGAGGCCGGCGTCGAGCACGCCGTCGGAGACGTAGCGCGCCATTTCCTGCGCGCGAATCAGCATGCACTCGATTTCCGGATCGTCGATCGAGGGGAAGTACGACCGCGAGCTGACGTAGATGTTGAAGCCCGCGCGCGCGAACAGCTGAACGGTCGCGTCCTGCAGCGAGCCTTTCGGAATGCCAAGTTTGAGTTTCATCGTTTCACCGTCGACTCAACACAAAGGACACAATGGACACAAAGGAAAACCATTTAGCCTTGGTGTCCTTTGTGTCCTTCGTGTTGGCTTAGGGTTCGATAAAAACAGGTGCGCTCGCCCGTGTGGCAGACGTTGCCGTCACCGAGTCGCCTGACCTTGATCAGCACGGTATCGTCGTCGCAGTCCACGAGGATCTCCACGACCTCGAGCTTGTTGCCCGACGTTTCGCCTTTCATCCAGAGCTTGTTGCGCGTCCGGCTGAAGAACGTCGCGTATCCTGTGCGGCGCGTTTCCGCGAGCGCGACGTCGTTCATGAAGCCGACCATCAGCACTTCCGAGCTCTCGGAGTCCTGAATGACGGCAGGTATCAGCCCGTCGAGTTTTGAATAGTCCATAAATAAAAAACCCCGCCATCGGGGCGGGGCTTCGTAGTCGCTGGTCTTTGGTCTTTAGTCGTCAGTCCAAAACCGGATCACGCCGCTCCCGCCGGCCGGTGGCCGTGGTGGAAATGATGGAGGCCGTGATGGTGAACTGTGAACATCGAGAGGTCAGAGTATGCGATCGGGAATTCGCGTGTCAACGGCGGCGCCGCCCGCTGGGTTTCCGCGGCGCGGCGGCGGGCGCTGCCGTCTCGGCTTCTCGCGCGATCATGACCTCCGTCGATTTGACGATGGCCAGCGCTTCATCGCCGCGCCGGAGTTTCAGCTCATCGACCGCATCGCGAGTGATGACCGCAGTGAGCGTCTGGTCGCCGATGCGCAGACGCACCTGCGCGAGGAGGCCTTCGACGCGTACTTCGTCGACATAGCCGCGCAGCTGATTCCTGCCGCTCAGCGAGACGATGACGCCGACGCGCTCCGATGCCGCCGGCCGGGCGGCGGGCGCGGTCGTCGGTGCCAGCAACCGATCCACTTCCGTATCCGCGATCCGATGGTGTCCGCCGCTCGTGACGCGCGTGCGCACGCGTCCCTCGTAGATCCAGTGCTTGAGCGTGGAGTAGCCGATGCCGAGCCGGCTCGCGGCCTGTCTGACAGTGAGCAGTGTCATGGATTAAAGCGCTGGTAGCGCAGAACGATTCAACTCGAATCATATTAAACTGACCGCGACTGTGCATACAAAATGCTGTCCGCCTGAAAAACTCGCGCGCCGCCGGTGGCTGGGCCTTGCCGCGTGGCTGTGCGCCGGCCTTGTTGCGGCCGGCTGCCAATCGGCGCCCGAAACGCCGGCGCGGCGTGGCCGCGTGCGGGTTGCCGCGGCCTCCGACCTGAACGCGGCGCTCACCGACGTGATCACGCGTTTCGGCGGCGCACACGATGTCGATGTGACGGTGTCATACGGATCGTCGGGCAATTTCTACGCGCAACTGCTCAACCAGGCGCCGTTCGACATGTTCTTGTCGGCCGATGTCACCTACCCGAATCAACTGGCGGCCCGCGGCCTCACGCTGCCGCAGAGCGAGTTCACGTATGCGTTCGGGCGCCTTGCCTTGTGGGCGCCGCAGGCGTCTCCGATCGACGTCGAGCATGGCGGCTTACAGGTGTTGAAACAGCCTTCGATCGCGCACGTCGCCATCGCCAACCCCGAGTATGCGCCGTACGGGCGTGCGGCGGTTGCGGCGATGCAATCGGCCGGCGTCTATGACACGGTTCAGCCGAAACTGGTGCTCGGCGAAAACGTGGCGCAGGCGATGCAGTTCGTCCAGAGCGGCGCTGCCGAGGTGGGCCTCGTCGCGATGTCGTCGACGCTGGCGCCGTCCGTGAAGGGCAAAGGCCGCCTGTTCGAGGTGCCGCCGAACAGCCATCCCCGTATTGAACAGGGCGGGACGATTCTGAAGTGGGCAGCCGACGTCGATGCCGCGCGCGCGCTGCGCGGGTTCCTGCTCAGCGCGGATGGTCAGTCGATCCTCAAGCAGTTCGGGTTCTCCATTCCGGATCGTTAATCCGTGGATTGGAGCGCGATCTGGCTCAGCGTTCGCCTCGCGGTGGCCACCACGCTGGTGCTGCTCGCGGTCGGCGTCCCGCTGGCCTACTGGATCGTCTACTCACCCAGGCGATGGAAGTTCATCGTCGAGTCGATCGTCGCGCTGCCGCTCGTGCTTCCACCGACGGTACTCGGCTTCTATGTGCTGGTGGCGATCGGGCCGCTGAGTCCGCTCGGTCGCGCCTACGCGCGGTTCGCCGGGCACGGCCTGCCGTTCACGTTCGAGGGACTCTTGATCGCGTCGGTGCTGTACTCGATGCCGTTCGCCGTGCAGCCGTTCGCGGCGGAGTTTGCGTCGGTCGATCGCCGGCTGCTCGAAGCATCGTGGTCGCTTGGGGCGTCGCGCATCGAGACGTTCCGTCGCGTCGTCATTCCGCTATCAGTGCGCGGGCTGGTGACAGGCATTGTCTTGAGCTTCGCCCACACGCTGGGCGAGTTCGGCGTTGTCCTGATGGTCGGCGGGAATCTGCCGGGTGTCACGCGGACGGTGTCGATTTCCATCTACGATTCGGTGCAGTCGCTCGACTACGCGGCCGCATCGCGCACGTCGTTGCTGCTGCTGATCATTTCGTTTCTCATCCTGGCGTGTACCTACTCGCTGCAGCGGTCGATATGGCAGAAGCCCCAGCGTTGAAGTCCAGTGCTTCAGGGGCGGTGCTGCATCTGGCGGTGGAGCAGCGTTTCGCCAGCGGCTTCGCGATCGAGGCGCGGCTCGAGGTCAGCCTGCGTCCTGGGTCGATGCTCGTCCTCTTCGGACCGTCCGCCGCGGGCAAAACCACGATCCTGCGTCAGGTCGCGGGTCTGGAACGTCCGGACGCCGGCGAGATCCGCTTCGACGGGGACGTCTGGTGCGACACCGCGCACGGTGTCTGGCGTTCGCCGCAGTCCCGCCGCGTCGGTGTGGTCTTTCAAGAACCGACACTATTCCCTCACCTCACAGTACGCGAAAACATCCACTACGGAATCAGGGTCAGACCCAGGTCTGACCCTGCCGCTGGAGACAGGGTCAGACCTGGGTCAGACCTCGGTCAGAGGATGGCTGAT
>DASXGC010000208.1:0-20137 GCA_036489235.1 Vicinamibacterales bacterium | reverse complement strand
GTACGGCGAAGAACCGGGCACGTGCGAAGAGAGTGCGATGACCGGCTTGCCGCAGGTCACCGTTCCCGGCGGGTTTCTCGGCGGTAAGTATCCGTTCGGCGTCTCGTTTCTCGGCCGGCTGTGGGCCGATCGCAAGGTGCTCGCGCTGGCCTTTGCCTACGAACAGGCGACGCACCATCGTCGAGCGCCGCAATAGTTTGACACCCGGGAAAAGGACACCGGGATCGACTCCAGATTAACGTCCCCGAAATGTCTCCGCTGCGCCCTGTGCTGTGAAATCGACCGTCTGCCCGCCGGCCCGACCAGTGACGTGATAGCGCGCGTTCAGCTGCAGAAAGTCCGGGCCATTCGCCAGCGCGCCTCCCGGCGTCACGATCGCGTCTTCCACCGCAATGTCGAGTGTGAGATCGAGTTCGCCGCCGCGACCGGTGACGAGAATGCGCTGCGGCCGGCCGGTTGACGGATCGTCGGTCTCGTCGATGCGCACGCGGGCCGCGTATCCAACGGGACCATCCGAACCCAGGGCGACCAGCACGCCGGGAATGCGCTCCGGATCGGCAGCATCAGCCGGCGGATACACGCGGCCGTACACATACGACAGTCCGTCATGCTGAACCTGTCCCCAGCGCCAGGACACGTCTTTCCAGAATCCCCAGTTGTGATCGTGGTAGCCCTGTCCTGCCAGCTGTAACTGGCTGCCACCGACAGACAACGATCCGCTCAACGCGCCCGATGTGACCGGGACGACATATCCCGACACCCACCCGCCGGCGCCGCGAATCGCGAGCGGCGCGAGCGACCGGCCGGGCATCGCCTCGATCGAGATGTCGCCGGACGCACCGTCGAGATCGAGCGTCACGTGGTACCGCATGCCTTCGAGCCGGACCCGATTGCGTCCCACCTGCATGTCCGGCGCCTCCGCCAGCAAGGTCTCGTCGCTCACGCTGTCGCTGGCGCTGTAGGTCGTCAGGTGACCGCCGCGATCGAGTTGCAGACGTACACCGACGGCCCGGCGTCCTTGAGCCTGCTTCGGGCCGGCGAGAAACGTCAGATAAAAACGGACGTCGCCGGATTGTCCCTTGAAATAGAGCCACTCGGCCCACGATGCGGCGCGAGCCGGTACGTCAGGCACGGGATGAAACCGATCCATGGCGCGCAGGACGCTGCCGGCGTCGAGCTTCGTCCACGCCGAGTCTGCCTCGCTGTCGGTCCACGCCGCAACGCTCGAGGTTTCGGGATCACCGAGCGCGCGTTCGAGGCTCGGAATGCCGCTTCGTCCCAGCACGGGAATCACCGCGCCGTTGCGCACGAGAAACAAATCCGCACGCCGGTGCGGCGACGCGACGATCCGCCCGCCGCTCGAAGGACCCGCATTTTTCAGAGCAGAAAGGACGAACCGCGCTGACGTCACTGGACCGCTCGTGCTGCTGACCACGAGATCACCGCCGCCCGCCAACGCGGGCGCGCGTGCCTGATCGAGCACCACTTCGCCGACGCCGAGCAAGGTCGCCATCACCGAGACGCCCAGACCGAACCCGATGCCAAGCATGGCGGACCGCACCGGATGCGCGACCAGCGTTTTCCAGGCCAACTTCAGGATCATGAAGTTTCAGAGCTCAACCGCACCTCGCACCCGCACCTCGCGCCCGCACCCCGCACCCGCACGCCGCACCTCGCACCCAGCACCTCGACGTCAGACGTCCGCACCAACCAACCGTCCATCCGCCATGTTCAGCGTCCGCGCCGCCCTGGCGGCGATCGCGGCGTCATGGGTGACCACGACCACGGCGGTGCCGTCGTGCTGGACCCGGTCGAGCAGTGCGGCGATCTGATCGCCGGTGGCGCGATCGAGCTCTCCGGTCGGCTCATCGGCGAGCAGCAGGCGCGGACGGTTAGCCAGCGCGCGGGCGATGGCGACACGCTGCGCCTCGCCGCCGGACAATTGCGAAGGACGATGGGTCGCTCGATGCGAGAGGCCGACATACTCGAGCAACTCCGCCGTCCGCTCGCGGCGCTCCCGTCGTCCGGCGCCTGCCTCGGCCTGCGGCACTTCGATGTTTTCCGCCGCCGTCAGCATCGGCAGCAGGAAGAATCGCTGAAACACGAACCCGATGCCGCGCAGGCGAATCGCGCTTCGTTCCGCGTCCGGCAACGAGCCGACCGATCGGCCGTCGAAGATCAGGCTGCCGCCGGTCGGGGTATCCACGCAGCCGAGGATGTGCAGCAGCGTGGATTTGCCGCACCCGGACGGACCGCGAATCGCGAGATAGTCACCGGCGGCGATTTCCATCGACACAGCGCGCAGGGCGTGGACCGGACCGGCGCCCATGGCAAACGTCCGGGTCAGCCCGACCGCCTCGACCAGACGCGGCTGCTCCGCCGGCGTCATGAGACGACCTCGTTCCTGAGCGTCGTCGCAATCGGCAGCGTCGTCACCAGGGCGATTGGGTAAGCCGCCGCCAGCACCGCGGTGACGGCCAGGAGTATGGCGTGAAGCAACAGCGAACGCGGCTCGAACACGAAGAAGTGCAGCGCAATCGGAATTCCCGGCATGGTCTTGAGAATCGCATCGAGCCAGATCGACAGGACCGCGCCGACCGGCAGAGCGAGCAGGCCGCCGATGCCGACAAGGAGTGCCGACTGCCACAGGACGTCGGCGGCAACACGCGCGCGCGAAAATCCGAGCGCCCGCACCGCGGCAATCTCGCCGAGCCGCTGGTTCACCGACACCGTCAGCAGCACCGTGATCAGCAGGAATCCGAACAACAGCGTGATCGTCGAGAGCACGGTCGAGATTTGACGGAAGTAGGTAAATCGCGAGACGGCCAGGCGCGCGACGATCTGTTCGTTGGTGGCGGCATGCACGTCAGGCCTGCGCCGGCGAATCGCGGAGACCGCGGCATCGGGGCCGCCTCCCTGGCGCGACGAGACGAGAATCATGTCGGCCTCGTCGCGTCCGTCCGCATCGCAGGCGCCGGCCATCCGTGCGCGTCGTACTACTCCCGACAACTGCACTGCATCGTCGAACGGAAACTCCGCCACGCCCACCACGCGAAAGGTGGACGGCGGCAGCGGCGCGCGGCCGGGACCACAACGAACCCGGATCGCGATCTCGTCACCGAGCACCACCTTGAGGGACGCCGCCAACGTCTCGTTGACGAGCAGTTCGCCGGCGGCGCCATCAGCAACGTCCTCGAGGTCGTGGCCGCTGCTGATGGTCCAGGGATGCCGTCCGCTGCGCGCGTCGATACCCAGGAGCGAAATCCCGACCGGAGGTCCGCCGGGGTGCGATGCCTCGGCGTCGCTCATCAGTATCGGTACGGCGTCCTCCACTTCCGGGAGCGCAGCCACCTCCGCGGCGATCGGCGAGGCATGCGGCAGCCGCGGTCCGCCGATGGGTCCGGCGTCGGTGGCGGTGATCCGGATGTCGAACCCGTCGCGATCGAGCAAGTCGCGAAACGACACGACCAAGCCTCGCGAGAGCAACAGCATGTCGAACAGCAAGGCGCCGACCGCGGCAATACCGAGGATGCCGAGCCCGGAACGGCCGGGCTGCCGGATCAGACTTCGCGCCGCGAAGGCAAAGGCGTTCATCGGCGGGTGAGAAGAAACATCTCGCGCCTCAGCAGCGTCCACGACGAGGCGAACGTCGCGGCGACGCCGAGCGGCACCGCGAACACGATCGACCGGAGCGCAATGGCGGGAGTGATGCGGACAAACACCAGCGACGTGTCGTAACGCCACTGGAAGAACCGGTTGATGCCGCCCTCGAAGGCGACCGACAGGACGATGCCAAAGAGCGCCCCGGCCGCGGCCACGACCACACCTTCCGCCAGCACGTGCAGCAGGATGCGGCGGCGACGCACGCCGATCAACCTGAGGATGCCCACCGTTTCACGCCGCTCGTCCACCAGCATGAGCATCAGTGCCAGCAGAAAGATGCTGCTGGCAATCACGGTCACGATGGCGATGGCCAGGTGGAAGCGTTCGAGCACCACGAACGGAGCGGCGCGATCGTCATTGGCGGAGGTGGACCGGACCACCAGGCCTGGAATGCGGGAGGCCAGACGCTGGGCCAGCGCGCCGGCATCGGTCGGAGCGGGCACCGCGACGTTGATGGCGTCCACGGACTCGGACGCAAGCGGATTGCTTTCGTCCGAGGTGAGCGTCATCAGGTCGGGCAGGTGCAGGCGCACCTCGTGCCGCGCGGCGCCCAGCAGCATCGGGTTGGGCATCGGTTCGTAGCTGCCGGCGATTCGAAACGGCTGTGGATGAGCGCCAGTCGGGTCGGAGGAGAGAGAGACGATGTCGCCGATCGAAAGACCCTGCGCCTCGCGCAACTGACGCGACACCAGAATCGTGGGAATCGAGTCGGTTGGCAGGGCCCCGGCGAAGGCAGAGCCGCCTGCGACGGCGATCGCGAGCAGTCCGGCAATCGTCGCAGCGCGCATCAAACGGCCTACTCCGGCTTGGCTTTTAGTTCGGCGTCATGTTCCTTGAGAAACGCCTTAATCTCATCGGCCATCGCCAGCAGTTTGCTCCACTGCTCCTTGTAGAGCGTGACCGGGAACCGTCCGAGCCCGTAGACCGAGACGCCGCCCTTCTCGCTGACTTTGAGGCTGACGCTGCGAGCGCGCTGTGTCTTCAAGCGCTCGTTCTCCGCCTTCAAACGCTCGAGCTCTGCTCTCAGATCGTCTTCCGCCATCTGGTCCTCCACGTCGTAACCAGTCACTGCAGATTGCAGCGTACCACCGACGGGCAGGAAACACTTACATGGCGGTGTTGGCAATCGCAACAGATTGCCCGGATGATGGCACGCGATCATCAGGATCACATTTTGCACTGTTCGTCACACAGCCGTGACCTCAACTGTCGTTATTGACGACTGCTTTGGCCCACGTCTGCGTCGCGAGCGCGAGCGCCGCCAAATCTCCCTGGCATCAATCGCCGCCAACACCAAGATCAGCATCTCGCTGCTGCAGGGCTTGGAGCGCGACGATGTTTCGCGATGGCCACATGGGATTTTCCGCAGATCGTTTGTCAGAGACTACTCGACCGCTATCGGTCTCGATCCCGAGGAGACCACCCGCGAGTTTCTGATGCGCTTCCCCGATCCCGCGGACCCGACGGAACCGCTGGTCAACACCTCAGGCGTGCATCTGGCGCATCCGCCACACGCCGCGACCGCCGCCACCGGCCCATCCTCCGGCGATACCGCGCTTCGCCTGACCCTCGCTGACACCAGCGCCACGTTCGCGCGGGGACCGTTTCTGCCTGCGGTCCGCACGCGCTGCGCCGCAGCCGCGTGCGATCTTGGAGTGATCGCCGTGCTCGGCCTGATCTCGTTTATCGTGCTCGGAAAGTTCTGGCTGCCGGTCGCGGTGTCGATGGCGGTTTACTACGTGGGCGGCATCCTGTTGCTCGGCAATACGCCGGGCGTGTGCATGTTCGCACCGGCCCACTCCGACTCGTCGCACGGGTCGGGCTCGTCCGCCGGGAGCGGACCGACCGTCGTGGCCGAGGAAGACGACGACACCGCGCTGATGCCGGCCGACCGCGCGTGGGCGTCCCGGTCGGCCTGATGGCTGCGCGATCCGCGGCTCAGCCGGGGTCTGTACGATCCGCCTGATGGCCGATCCGTCGTCAGCGGGCGGCGACCGCCGCGGCGAACGATTGCGCTAACGACCGCGCGACCGCGGCATCGTCGTTTCCGTTGGCCTTGGCCTTCCCGAACACCTCAACAATCGTCGCCACGACGCTGCCGGTATTTTTGAAGGTGTGCTTGGCGCCACCCTTGAGGTCGAGCACCTGACCCGCCGTCACTTCCACCGGCGTCTGATCCTCAATGGTCAGCAGAAGCTGGCCACTCACCAGCACGAACACGTGGAACGTCGCATCGTCGTGTGAGTGCACGCGGCGGGTCGCGCCGGGGTCGGCGTAATCGCGAAGCACTCGAAAATCAGGACGATCCATCACGACCATCGACGAAATACCCGGGTCGCCGGCGACCGGGCGGGCCTTGTCGGCGCCGCCAAGAGCCTGGGCGGAGGCAGGCGCCGCCGGTAGGGCCACCAGGGCCAGCGCGAAAGCGATTGCGATTCGGTATCCCGTCATCATCTGTCTCCGTAAGTGAGTGCGGCGATTCGAACCCTTCCAACGTCAGGAATCGCGTCATCAGTCTGGCCAGATTGCGGTGGTCGTCCACCACCAGAACCGCCGACGGCTTGCCTGGCTCCCGGCTGGAAGTATGGCCCGAATTTCACTTGAAGCCGCGGCTTTCGGCATATATTCTCTCGACGTACCACTACATTTTCGTCCCTTCATCTTTTTGGGAGCTTACATGATGCGAGCAGCTTGTCGGTCCATGGCGGCGGTGATCGCGCTGGTCCTGCTGGTAGGGCTGAAGCTTGGCGGTCAACCGGCCGGCCAGCCGAGTACGAAGAACGGCGACTGGACGCACTACACGGCCGACATGCGCGGCACGAAATACTCGCCGCTCGACCAGATCACCGGCGCGAATTTCAATCAGCTCGAGGTGGCCTGGCGATTCAAGACCGACAACCTCGGCACCCGTCCCGAGTACAAGCTCGAAGGCACGCCGCTGGCGATCAAAGGTGTCCTCTATACAACCGCCGGCACGCGGCGGTCGGTGGTGGCGCTCGACGGACGCACCGGTGAGTTGATCTGGACGCACAGCTACCGCGAGGGGAACCGCGCCGCGATCGCGCCGCGCCAGCTCTCCGGCCGCGGCGTGTCGTTCTGGAGCGACGGCAAGGGCGACGATCGCATTCTCTATGTGACGACCGGCTACCGCCTGATCGCGCTCAACGCCAAGAACGGCTCGATGGTGCCGTCGTTCGGCGAATCCGGCGTCGTCGATCTGAAGAAAGGCGCGATGTTCGGCAAGGGCCAGCAGATCGAGCTCGAGACCGGCGAAATCGGGCTGCACTCGACGCCGACGGTGGTCGGCAACACCGTGCTGATCGGCTCGTCGTTCAAGGAAGGCATGACCGTCGCCACCCACAACAACACCAAAGGCCTGGTCCGTGCGTACGATGCGCGCACCGGCAAGTTGCTGTGGACCTTCAACACGATTCCGCGTCCCGGCGAGTTCGGCAACGACACGTGGGAAAGCGAATCGTGGGCCATCAACGGCAATACCGGCGTCTGGTCGCAGATCACCGTGGACGAAGAAGCGGGCCTCGCTTACCTGCCGGTCGAAGATCCGACGTCTGACTACTACGGCGGTCATCGGCCCGGCAACAACCTGTTCGGCGACAGCATCGTCTGCGTCGATCTCAAGACCGGCGTGCGCAAGTGGCACTTCCAGGTCGTGCATCACCCAATCTGGGACTACGACATGTCGTCGGCGCCGATCCTGCTTGACGCCAACGTCAACGGCAAGTTGATCAAGGCCGTGGCGGTGCCGAGCAAACAGTCGTTCCTCTATGTTTTCAACCGCCTGACCGGCGAACCGTTGTGGCCGATCGAAGAACGTCCGGTGCAGCAGTCCGACGTCGCCGGCGAGAAGACGTCGCCGACGCAGCCGTTCCCGACCAAGCCGCCGGCGTATGGCCGTCCGTATCTGAAGGTGCCTGATGATTTGATCGACTTCACACCCGCGATGCGCGCGCAGGCGATCGAAAACCTGAAGAACTACCGCGTCGCCGGGATGTTCAACCCGCCGCTGCTCGGTCACACCACCGGCGGTCTGCGCGGCGCGATCAACGTCGGCAACGCGAGCGGCGGCACCAACTGGCCGGGCGCCGGCGCCGATCCGGAAACACACATCGTCTACGCGCAGGCGGCGACGGCGTTCGTGAGCGGGCTGTCGCTGCGCGAAACGCCGAAGAACTTTGCGTCCGACATGCGGTACGTCTCGGGTGTCGAAGGCACCGAGTTCCGCGAAGCGCTCGGTCCGGGCTTCGGCAGCGCCGCTGATTCGCCTCTCGCCGCGCGCGGTGCGCGCGCGGGTGCGCCGCCGGCAGCCGCTGGCGATGCTGCCGCGGCTGGACGCGGCGGTCGTGGCCGCGGCGCGGCCGGTGACGGCGCTGCGCCCGCTGCGGCTCCTCCGCCGGGCGGCGGCGGCGGTTTGCAGGTTGACGGACTCCCGATCGTCAAGCCGCCGTACGGCGTGCTGTCGGCGATCGATCTCGACAAGGGCGATCTGAAGTTCCAGGTGCCCCACGGCGATACGCCGGACAACGTCCGCAACAATCCGGCGCTTCAGGGCATGACCATCCCGAAGACCGGTCAGAACGGCAGCGTCGGCCTGATGGTCACCAAGACGCTCGTCGTACTCGGCGACCCGCAGGTGACCGCGCCGCCCGGACGCGCGCGCGGCGCGATGCTGCGCGCCTACGACAAGAACAACGGCGCCGAACTCGGCGCGGTCTGGATGCCGGCGGCGCAGAGCGGATCGCCCATGACGTACCTGGCCGACGGAAAGCAGTACATTGTGGTCGCTGTGAGCGGTGGCATCTATTCGGGTGAATACATCGCGTTTGCCCTGCCAAACTCGGGGCGATCGACCAGCAACGGGCAGTAGTAAGTCGTTTCTTTCAGGGAAAAGAGAAAAGAGCACAATGACACGCACAACCAAACGCCGCGTCCTCGCGGCGGTTTCGATCGCTGGCGCCGTCGGACTGATGGCGGTCAGCCCGCAGGTGACCGCGAAACTGTCGGGCCAGGCGCCCGGCTTCCCGAGCACGAAGAACGGTGAATGGCCGTACTACACGGCCGACGTTCGCGGCTCGCGCTACTCGCCGCTCGATCAGATCAACGGCACGAACTTCAACCAGCTCGAGGTCGCCTGGCGGTTCAAGACCGACAACCTCGGCACCCGCCCCGAGTTCAAGCTCGAAGGCACACCGCTGATGGTCAAGGGCGTGATTTACGCCACCGGCGGCACCCGTCGTTCGGTGGTCGCGCTCGACGCCAAGACCGGTGAGCTGATCTGGGTTCACGCGGAAAAGGAAGGCGCGCGCGCAGTCAACGCGCCGCGTCAGCTCTCCGGACGCGGTCTCTCGTACTGGACCGACGGCAAGGGCGACGACCGCGTCATCTACGTGACGACCGGCTACCGCCTGATCTCGCTCAATGCCAAGACCGGCGCGCCGATCAACAGCTTCGGCACCAACGGTGTCGTGGACATGAAGATTGGCGCCGTGGTCGGCAAGGGAACGCAGATCGATCTGGAAACCGGCGAGATCGGCCTGCACTCGACGCCGACGATCGCCAAGGACGTCATCCTGGTCGGCTCGTCGTTCCGCGAAGGCCTGACGGTCAAGACCCACAACAACACCAAGGGTCTGGTCCGTGCCTACGACGTGAAGACCGGCAAGACGCTGTGGACCTTCAACACGATTCCCCGTCCCGGTGAATTCGGCAACGACACCTGGGAAAAAGAATCGTGGGCGAACAACGGCAACACCGGCGTGTGGACGCAGATCACGGTCGATGAAGAGCTCGGCCTCGTCTACCTGCCGATCGAAGATCCGACCTCGGACCTCTACGGCGGGCATCGTCTCGGCAACAACCTCTACGGCGACAGCCTGGTATGCGTCGATCTGAAGACCGGCCAGAAGAAATGGCACTACCAGATCGTCCATCACCCGATCTGGGACTACGACATGCCGGCAGCGCCGCTGCTCGCCGATATCAACGTCAACGGCAAGCAGGTCAAGGCCGTGGCGCAGGCGACCAAGCAGGGCATCCTTTACGTGTTCGATCGCGTGACCGGTGTCCCGGTGTGGCCGATCGAGGAGAAGCCGGTCCCGCAGAGTGACGTTCCCGGCGAGAAGACCTCTCCGACGCAGCCGTTCCCGACCAAGCCGCCGGCGTACTCGCGAAACGGCGTGCTCGAGAGCGACCTCATCGACTTCACGCCGGAGTTGAAGGCGCAGGGACTCGAAGCGTCCAAGCGATTCCGTCTCGGTCCGGTGTTCCTCCCGGCGGTGGTCAGCAAGGCCGAAGGGCCGATCGGCGCGCTGACCTCAGGCACACTGAGCGGCGGTGTCAACTGGCCGGGCTCGGCTTACGATCCGGAAATGCACGCGTTCTTCACGCAGGCGTGCAACGCCTGCATCGCGCCGCTTGGTCTGGTCGCGCCGCCGAAGGACTTCTCGGACCTCGACTACGTGATGGGCACTGCCGGCGCCACCTTCCGTCCGATCACCGGCGGCGGCGAAGGCGACGCAGCCGACGCGCCGCGGCCGGCGCGTCCGGTCGCTCCTCCGCCACCGCCGCCTCCTGCGCCCGGTGCGGCGGCAGGCGGACGCGGCGCAGCCCCCGCCGGCGGCAACTTCGGCGCGACGGTCGCGGGCATGTCGATCGTGAAGCCACCCTACGGCCAGATCGTCGGCATCAATCTCGACAAGGGCGAGCTGATGTGGTCGACACCGCACGGCGACACGCCGGATAACGTCCGCAATCACCCGATGCTGAAGGGTGTCGATGTCCCGAAGACCGGTCAGACCGGCAACGTCGGCGTGGTCGTCACCAAGACGCTGGTCATCGCCGGCGACCCGAGCGTCACCACCACGCCGCAGCATCCGCGCGGCGCGATGCTCCGTGGCTACGACAAGACCAACGGCAAGGAGATGGGCGCCGTCTGGTTGCCGGCTCCCCAGAGCGGCTCGCCGATGACTTACATGGTGGACGGCCGCCAGTACATCATCGTCGCGGTCAGCGGCGGCAATTACTCGGGCGAGTACATTGCGTTCGCGCTGCCGCAGTCGGCAACGCGGACCCAGCACTGATCGTTCGAAGTTGACGTAGAGTCGGTCAAGGGCTCGGGAGCGAACGGCTCCCGGGCCCTTTTGTTTTGTTCTACACGGTGGGGTCGAGTGCGGTGGCGGCCGCCGAGAGCGTGGCGATGACCGTGATCAGTTCGGCCGGATCGATCGGCTTGGCCAGGTGCCACTGGAACCCGGCGTCGAGCGCCCGCAACCGGTCCTCGGGGCGGGCGTGGGCGGTCAGCGCAATCGCCGTCATGCGTTTGCGTCCCGGCGACTGTGCTCGAACCCGTCCCATCAGCAAGTAGCCGTCATCTCCCGGCATCTCGATGTCGGACAGCAGTACGTCCGCCGCCCACGTCTCGAGCATCATCAACGCATCTTCGGCAGACGATGCCGACCGCACGTCGGCGCCGGCATTTTCGAGCACCGCCGCCAGCATTTCCCGCGCATTGATGTCGTCGTCGGCCACCAGGATGCCGAGGCCGTCCAGGCCGGCCGGGACACGACCAGTAGCTTTCAGGGGATCCGGCAGGCGCGGACGGTCGGGAACCGCGCGCGTCGCCGGCCTCGCCGGTAATACGACGCGAAACGTTGCGCCGGCCTCCGGCGAGTTGTTCTCGACGGTGACGGTTCCGCCATGAAGCTCCACCAGGTGCCGGACGATGGCGAGGCCGAGTCCGAGGCCGCCGTGTGCGCGGGTGGTGCCGCTGACCGCCTGGCGAAAGCGCTCGAACGCGTGCGGCAGGAACTCGTGGGGGACGCCGGTGCCCGAATCGCGCACGACGATCGCGACCCCCTCGGCCACGCGCTCGATCACGACATCGATACGCCCGCCGACAGGCGTGAACCGCACCGCATTCGACAGCAGATTCCAGACCACTTGCTGGAGGCGCCCGGCGTCGCCCGAGACCACGACGTCCAGTTCTTCCACCGCCGTGACTATGCTGATCTCCTTGGCCTCCGCGGCCGGCCGGATCGCGTCGATTGCGAACGCCACCACCTCCGGCAGTGTCACCAACTGGACGTCGAGCCGGAGCTTGCCCGACACGACCCGCGAGACATCCAGCAGATCGTTCACGAGTTGCTGCAACGCCGTGGCGTTGCGCTCGATCGCATCGATGGCTCGCGGCCGCTGGGCGTCACGGATCTGTCCTGTCGCCAGCATCCGCGCCCAACCGTAGATGGCGGTCAGCGGTGTCCGCAGTTCGTGCGAGACGGTCATCAGGAATTCGTCTTTCAGACGACTGGCTTCGTCGCGCTCGCGATTGCGCGCCGCGAGGGTGACCGCCGCCTGGCGGATTCCGGTCGACAGATCGTCGATCTCGGTAATCCTCGACGAGGTCGGCGAAACGGGTTCGCCGCGAGCCAGCGCATTGGCGGCATACGAGGCCGAGCTCATGGCACGAATCACGATATGACCGAGCAGCACGCCGAGGCCGGCGCCGATGCTGAGCACCGCGATCCATGCCAGCCCCAGCATCCAGAGAATGCGGCGAATCGGACCATCGACTTCGTCGCGTGGCATGGCCAGGCCGACCGTCAGGCCGGTCCGCGGCGATCGGCTGAACGCGGAGTACGCGGGCACGCCTTCCTTCGTCTCCGTGATCCAGCTTCCTTCGGCGAGGCGGCCGGTGATCTCGATGAACGCATTGCCCGCGGACGTCCCAACGTAGGTGTCCTCCTGCCTGGTTCTCGCGACCAGGCGATGCCCGCTATCGACGACTGCCACGACGCCGTTCGGCGGCGCCTGTTGCTGGCGAAGTACGGCGCTGAAGCTCTCCGAGCGTACCCGCGCACCGAGCGCCATGGTCACGACTCCGTCGCGGATGACCGGAATGCCGACCATCAGGAAATGAGCGCTCGAGCCGTTCAACTCGTACATCGGAGAAACGACGGTGCCGCCGTTGGCGGCGACCTGACGAGCCCAATCCATCGGCTGACCGTCCGGCGGAGTACTGCGGTTCATCGTGGGAGCGCCGGCCAGCACGTGGCCGCTCAGATCGGACAGGATGATTGCCGACCAGTCGGGCCGTCCGACGATCAGGCGGCCGGCAAGGTCGTCGAACGCGGTCACGTCGGGGAGGTCGAGTGCGTGGAGGCGGCCCAGCACATCGAGCGCAGCAGCGCTGTTGGCGACTTCCTGATCGATGGCGACCGAAATCGCCCGGACGGTGGCGACGTTCTGTTGCTGGACGTTGGCGAGCTGCCGCCGCCAAGCGCGCTGGATGCTCAGGACCGAGAGGATGCCGAGCGGCGCGACGATCGAGAGGACCAGAGCGGCGACAATCGAACGAAGACCGATGCGGCGTGGGCTGTCCATACCCTGACCGCGCGATCTTAGCGCACGATGGCCGTCAGCCGTGCTTGCCTGTCGGGACGCGTCCTGTTACCCTCCAACTCGACCATTTTTCGCCGAGGTTCACGATGCGAACTGTTGCCCTCGCACTTGCGTCCGTCTTTGCCGTTGGACTCCTCGCCGCGCCCGCACTGCTTCAGGAGAAAGGTGGCGAAGAAGAAACGGGGCCGTACGCGGTAGTCGAAAACTGGCCGGCGACCTGGTCGCCGAAAGGGTACATCTGGGGGTCGCAGCCCGGCGTGTTCGCCGAAACGCCGAACCGGATTTTCATTGCCGCGCGCGGCGAGTTGAAACTGCCCGAGACACTGCCGCGCGGTTTCAACGGCATCTGGGGCTCACTCAATCAACGCGCCACCGAACCCAAACCCGAAATGCGCAACTGCATCGTCATCGTCGACGGCGATGGCAAGCTGGTGGAGTCGTGGACGCAGTGGGACAAGCTCTTCGAAGGCGGTGGCGGACCCCACAAGATCCGGATCAACCCGCACGATCCCGAGAAACACGTGTGGGTGGTGAACGACGCGCGGCACCAGATCTACGAGTTCACCAACGACGGCAAGCAGCTCGTGCTGACACTCGGCGTCGCGGACGTCGCGGGCGAGGACGCCACGCATTTCGGCAGGCCGCAGGACATTGCCTGGTTGCCGGACGGCAGTTTGCTCGTCGCCGACGGATTGCAGAACGCGCGCATTGCCAAGTTCGACAAGAGCGGCAGATTCCTGATGGCGTGGGGATCGAAAGGTACCGCGCCCGGCCAGTTCAGTGGCGTGCACGGGATCGCGGTGGACAGCAATCGCCGGGTCTACGTCGCCGATCGCACCAACCATCGGATCCAGATCTTCGACGAGAACGGCAAGCTGCTCGATCTGTGGCCGGGATTCAGGCAGGCGAACGACATCCTGATCGCGCCAGACCAGCAACACGTGTGGGTCGCCGACGGCACCAACTCGAAGGTGCTCGAGTACGACATGAACGGCAAGCTGCTCTACTCGTGGGGTACATACGGCACCTTCCCAGGTCAGTTCTGGGAACTGCATCAGATGTCGATCGACTCCGAGGGAAATCTGTACGGCGCGGACAGCTTCGGCGGGCGCACACAGAAATTCAAGCCGCGCGCTGGCGCGGACAAGTCGCGGCTGATCGGCGCAGCGGTGACGGCGACACCGTCAGCTAATCGCTGAGCCGCCTTTGGGCAGCTGGCGGGTCCAATTCAAGCGCGCTAAACGATCGCTCGAAAGACTCGCCGCCGTCACATATCTGCGCTACCCTACGGCTATGAGAATCCATCTCGCTCTGGCAATGGCGATTCTGTGTGGTGGAACGCTCTCGACGGCGCAAACGCAAACGACCCCTCCGGCCAAGGACACCTCGAAAGATGCTGACGCCAAACCAATCACGCTGGACGGCTGCGTCGGACGGAGCAGCGTTTCTCCCGGTCAGTTCTCGCTGTCGGATGATGCGGGACAACCTGTTTACCATCTGACTGGAACCGACGTGAAGAAGTACTTCGGCCAGCGGGTGCAGATCGTGGGCGGTGTACCCGCACCAAAGAAGCTGTCGATCGTGGGGGGATTGCGGCCGTCACCGAACGTCGCTGCCCAGGCTGGTGATATGGACCCGTCGCGTGCAGCAGTTCAAGGCGCCGTGGACAACGCCAGTCCGGGTGCGTTTCAGCTGCCGGAATTTCGCGTGAAGACCGTCCGGCCGGTCAGCGGGTCGTGCCCGAGCTGACGCGGCCGGTTGAAAGAAGATGACGGGTTATTCGGGGGAAACTGAGGTGCGTCCGCAGTCGTCGCAGCGGAGATAAAGCACCGGTAGTGCTTCCGATCGGCCGATGACACGTGCGCTCGGCACGCCGCAGCGGGGACAAACAATACCCGAGGTCGAACGCTTAGCCATAGGGGTCTCTCCTTACTTCTACTTAGACCCCTATGATCGCACGAAAGGTACAAGAATAGGGCAACCGCCTGCCGATCTGTTACTTTTTCAGCGGCCGCCCGCGGCTGGCCGGCTCCCCGCCCTTCCAAGTTCAGCTAAGACGCTGTCCCCTTCACCATGATCGAGATGGCCTTGCGGAATTTCACCGGCACCCCATCAAGCATCGCCGGACGATAGCGCCACGATTTGGTGGCCGCGATGGCCTGGTTGTCGTACGACGGCGTCACCTGCTGACGCATCACGGCGCTTTCCACGACGCCGGTTTCGTCGATGACGATCTCGAGAACGCCCTGGCGGCTCAGCACCGGAATCCCCTGAAACGGCGGAAGTTGTTGCGCCAGCGCAGCCGGAGGAATGACGTTCGTGTCCACCGTGCTGTAGACGCGGGGCGGCATCGGTGGCGGCGGTGGCGGCGGTGGCGTCGCCGAGGCTGGTGCCATGGCAACGGCCGGGGGTAGCGGTGGCGGCGTGGCTGCGGCAATGCTCAGGTCGCGGAACCCCGCGGCCAGCGTGCGCAGGTCTGACAGCGGCGGCTGGCTGACGGCGGCCGCCGCGGCGGGATCCGCCATCACGTCGAGCACCCGAGAGAACCCGGCAGCGGACGCGGCAAACTCGCGTCGGTCGTATGCGCCCTTGGCCAGCACGTACTCCTGCTGGATGATCGACGGCAGCATCCGCTTGCGCACGTCGGTGAACGCGGCGCGCACGCGCGGCGACACTTCGTTGGCCGGCTGGTAGGTCGGTTCCCCTGTGACCACGGCCTCGATCGCTCGTTCGGCCTCGGTGTTCCGGCCGAGCGCCAGCAGGCAGAACGCGCGGTACTGCTCGATGGCGCGGACTTCTTCAGCGGCGCGGTTGTTGGGTCCCATGCGGTTCAGCATGTCGAGCGCGTCTTCGTACGCCGCCGAGGCGTAGAGATCGCGCGCCGAGGCCAGCGACTGCTGGCCCATCATGAACATGGACAGCGCTAAAACTGCGGCGGTCATGGCTTCCTCCTCAGATCGACGGACAGACGGGCAGGCGTGGTCGCGGAAACGGTGGTCACGTGGCGCTGCTCGCCCAGGTCAGGGTGACGGAACACGACTTCGTGCGGGCCAATCGGCAGCGACAGGTTGCCGATCGGGGTCTCGCCGACCTTGTTCCCGTCAATCCACACCTCGGCCCAAGGCACCGCGTTCAACGCGACCGTGCCGTTCGGCCATTCGAGTTTGATCGGCGCGACTTTGCCCGGTGCGACCTGGATCGTCCGGACCACCCGATAGCCGAGCGGCTCGTTCACGATTTCGATGTCGTGACGACCCGCGGCCACCATGATGCGATCGCTCTGGCTGGTGCCCAGGAGCCGCTTGTTTTCGAAGATCTGCAGGTCCACTGGTGCTGCCACCGAAATCCAGCCGGACACTGGTGCCCCGCCCTCGGGGACGCCGAGCGGCACGACCAGCGCCGCCGTCGAGCCTGCTTCGACAGCGACACTCTGACGCACGGTGCCGAGATCACTCTCGACGATGACGTTGTGTTGACCAGGCGTGAGCTCGCTGACCAGCACCGGCGACCGTCCGCGCGCAACGCCATCGACGTTCACCTGGGCGCCGGCTGGCTCGGTTCTGACCTGCAGCTGACCGAGTTTCGGCGCGGCGCCACCCGGCAGTTCAACGTACTGCGACATCTGCGCGCCGGCCGTCATCATGATCGGCAGCGTGCGCGGGTCCCCTGCGCCACGCAGTTCGACCAGGTGTGCGCCCGGCGTCAGCGTGAGCACGACCGGCGTCACGCCCTTCGATGAACCGTCCACGACGACGGCCGCGCCGGTCGGGGTGCTGGAGATGCTCAACTGTCCGGTGGGAGCTGGTGCGGCAGCGGCCGAGAAGTAGCGGCGCGCCCCGAACACGGCGCCCACCGAAACCACGAGCACACCGATAGCCACCGTGGCGAAAAAGCCCGTGCGGCGAGTAGGTACTTGCGACATAGCCATGGGACGCTCCGGCTCCGCCTTGAACTCGAACGGTTCGATGGCGGGCAGTGACGGTGGCAATGGCACGCGCGGCGATGGCGTCGCCGGTACGGCCGCGGCAACCGGTGGCAAGGAGACGATCGACGATGCTGGCGTGTACGTTTGGGGAGTGACGGGCACTGGACCCGGCGCGATCGCGACTGGCACGATCGGCGCTGAAATGATCGGCGCTGGCGTGGTGAGCACTGGCGTGACCGGCGTCGGCACTGGTGACGTCTGCGCCACAGGCGCAGGATCCGCGACTATCGGTGGCGCCTGCCATTTGACAGACGAAGGAGTCAGCTCCGCCGCGACGAATCCCTGCGCGGGCGCGATGTGATCGGACTCGGCGACGCCTGCGGACACCGAAGACACACTCGACCAGCTGGACCCCAATGGGAAGGACGACTGTGCCGACACGGGTGGCGCCGCGAGTGGCACCGGTGCTGGAGACAAGGCGAACGGCTCCGAGAATGACGAAGGCGCCAACACCTCCGCCGCGAGACTGGAGAACGAGGTCTCGAATACGGGCGAGAGATGTTGATCGCTGACCGGGGACGGCGTGTGGTCCACGACCACTGCCTGGTCGAGATGGTCGTCTGACGAGGGCTCATCGTGCGACGTCAGCTCGATTGAATCGTCCGCAGTGGTCCCTCGGTGAAGGCTGGTCGTATAGCGTTCCTCGTCGTCGCCGTCGTCACGATGATGGGAGTGCGAGACTTCGGGCTGCGGTTCGTCTTCCACCTCTTCAACGAGCGGTTCAATGGCGGCATGCTGCTGGATTAGCGGCTGCACGCTGGCGCTGACTGACACGATCTGCGGCGCCTCGACGGCGGTGTCAGCGTCTTCCTCCGAGCCCTCGTCTTCGCCCGAGAGGACGCGGTCCAGTTCGGCGCGCGCCTCGAGCGCGGACGCGAACGAGTGCCGCGGGTCGAGTTGCAGCGCGCGGCCAATCCACGAGCGCAGTCCCGGCGGCAGCGGTTCGAGACCACCGCGCGACGAGATCGCCCAGGCTGACGACAGTGCGGCATGAATCGCCGACGGATATTCGTTTTCGGTGAGCAGGCGGCCCAGGATCAGCGACAGGCCGACGACACCGATCTGGGTGACGTCGGTTCGCTGGTCGAACCGCGGCGTTTCGTCCGAGGGTGGCAAGGCCACCCGAAGCTCCCGCCAGTAGCGTTCCGGCGACCACCGCAGCTGCTCGAGCGCGGCGCCGAGCACGTATTCGGCGATCACGACCCGCGCGTTGGGCGTGACGATGATGCGTTCGGGACCAATTGCGCCATGCGCGAGATCGCCGCCGCTTTCGTGCAACATGGCGACGGCAGAGACCAGTTGGCGGATGAGGTGCAGCGAGGCATTGATGTCTACCGCGACCGGCCGCTGCGGCGTCGGCGTCAGCAGGTTCGACAGCCGGATGCCGCGCGTCGACTCGGATGCAATCGCCAGCGTGGCGGTGGCATCACTGAGCCGCTCGACGCTCTTGACCCGGGCGAAGTAGGTGTGGCGGAAATTCGCGAGACGGCTGGCGCGCTCGCGCAGCGCGAACTCGAACGATGGAATCGATGTCAGTTCCCGACGCAGACACAGGAGCTCGAGCGTGTCGCTGACCGTCGTGTCGCTGACTCGACGCCGCTCGCCGAGACCGTCGTGGAAGACGACCGCCGTAGGCTGGGGACTTGTGGCGCGCGC
This sequence comes from Vicinamibacterales bacterium, assembly GCA_036489235.1. Classification (GTDB taxonomy): domain Bacteria; phylum Acidobacteriota; class Vicinamibacteria; order Vicinamibacterales; family CAVVIG01; genus CAVQFC01. The sequence goes on along the minus strand of DASXGC010000208.1, from coordinate 1,419 downwards.
TGGTTCCATGAGTGACCCTCGATTGAAACGGACGACCTGCTGAAATGCGCGAACCGTGCCGTTGGTGCCATTCCTGTCAGGGAACGGCAACTGATTCAGAACGCGGACGTTAGGGCCGCGCGATCGACTAATGAAGGTGTATGGAAGCGGGTCCCGCTTACAAGTCCGTACGGTGGACGACGAATCCGTAAGGCTGAGGCACCGTTCCTTGCAGCGTTCGCCGAAGGGAGGTTGGTGATGCTTTACACACTTGCGGTGCTGCTACTGATTGCGTGGCTGCTCGGGGTCGTCGGCACCTACACGATTGGTGCGTTCGTGCATGTATTGCTCGTCGTTGCAATCGTGCTGTTTGTCGTTGGACTGATTTCAGGTCGCGAGACGGTCGTGTGAACGATCGCTCGGCTGAAGCCTCGCGCTACGACCGTAGCGCGAGTGCTACGGCCCATCACGCGAAGGCTTTAGCGACGGTGAAACAGCGAGCTAGTTCGCCGTTGGCGTGCGCGCTTCTGCCGGCGCGTGCATCTGGTATTCGTGCGGCGGCTCCGCGCCGAGCAGATTCTTGACGAAGTAATCCCAGCGGCGACGAACCATGTAAGGCTCGTTGCCGAAACCGTGATTGCGATTCGGCAGCATCAGCAGATCGAAGTCCTTGTTCGCCTTGATGAGCTCGTCGACGACGAGCAGCGTGTTGTACGGCGGCACGTTGCTGTCCATCGTGCCGTGCGCCAGCAGCAGCTTGCCTTTCAGATTCCTGGCCACGAGCTGGTTCGCCTGATTGTCGTAGTTGGTGCTGCCGTCCGCCCTGGTCTGCAGCAAACCCTGCCACTTCTCAGCCCAATCGTCTTCGTAGACGCGGTTGTCGTGGTTGCCGGCTTCCGAGATCCCCACCTTGAAAAAATCGGGGTAGCGGAACATCGCGTCGGCGGTCGCGTAACCACCGCCGGAGTGGCCGTAGATGCCGGCGCGATCGAGGTCGATATACGGATATCTCTCCGCCAGTTGCTTCATGGCGGTCACCTGATCCGCCAGCGTGTTGTCGCCCATGTCACCGTAGTACGCCTGGTGGAACTGCTTGGACCGCCACGGCGTGCCCATGCCGTCGATTTCAACCACGATGAATCCCAGTTCGGCCAGCGACTGCGCATCGCCGCGTGAGGCCGCGAAGCTGCGGCCGCCGACGCTGCCGGTCTGCGGACCGGGGTAAATATGGTTGACGATGGGGTACTTCTTCGCGGGATCGAGGCTGGTCGGCGTATACATCAGGCCGTAAAGATCGGTGACGCCGTCGCGCGCCTTGACCGTCACCGGCACTGGCGGCTTCCAGCCCGTCGCGACCAGCCGCGAGATATCGGCCTTCTCGAGCGTCACGATCAGCCGGCCATCGGTGTCACGCAGCTCGGTCACCGGTGGCACATCCGG
>DASXGC010000186.1:0-3900 GCA_036489235.1 Vicinamibacterales bacterium | reverse complement strand
ACGGCCAGCCCGCGTCCACGCAAGTGACCCACCAGCATCTGACGCAGCGCGCGGCCGGTGTGATCGCTGGCGATCGCGATGGTACGGATGTCCGCAACCGGAACAAGGGCGGCGGCCTCAGCCGACGCGCGGCCCTCATTGACCACTGCAATCCGCCGCTCCCGCAGCGTATCCATGGCCAGCGGCGTGATATGTCCGCCGCGGGCCAGCGTCACCACCTCACCGGGCGGCAGCACGCGCGCGTCGCTCTCGGTGATGATGTCAAATCGTTTCATTGCGGTATGATTTCGCCCTTATGCCAGAACCCGAGCTGCGTCTCTCTGAAATCCTACTCTCGGAAGCGCAGATTCAAAAGCGTGTCGCGGAAATGGCGCTCGAGATTCGCCGCGACTTCCCGGACGACCTGCACGTGATTGCCGTGCTCAAGGGCGCGTTCATCTTCCTGTCCGATCTCATTCGACACATCCCGGGCCACGTGTCGCTCGACTTCATGGCCGTCTCGAGCTACGCCAAGGGGACGACCACCTCCGGCGAGGTGCGGCTGCTGAAGGACCTCGACACCGCGCTCGACGGGCGCAACGTCGTCATCGTCGAGGACATCGTTGACACCGGCCTGACGCTCACCTATCTCCAGGACATTCTCCTCAAGCGGCACCCGAAGTCGCTGCGGACCGCTTGTCTCTTGAGCAAGCCGACCCGGCGGAAGGTGGATGTCAAGGTCGAGTACGTCGGCTTCACCATCGAGGACAAATTCGTCGTCGGCTACGGCCTCGATTACGCGGAAAAATATCGCAACCTGCCGGAAATCGGCGTGCTGGACGCCTGATGCACGGTTGATCACCGGGCTGGCGCGATCGCGGCCCTGACCTTCGCCGCCAGTTGATTCGCGTCGGCAATGACCGTCGCACGGTTGAGGGTGCGCACCTGCCGGTCCTTCATCAGAATCCTGCCATCGACGATGGTCGTTCGCACATCGTCGCCGCGGGTCACGTAGACCAGGTGAGACACCGGATCGTACATCGGCGTCTGCCGGGCTGCGCTCATCGAAACCAGAATCAAGTCGGCGCGCTTCCCCGCTTCGAGCGATCCGATCCGCTTCTCCATCCCGAGCACACGCGCACCACCGATCGTCGCCATGTCGAGCGCATCCTGGGCCTTCACCGCGGTCGGATCGTGGGTCGCGAGCTTGGCGAGAAACGAGGCCTGACGCATCGCTTCGAACATGTCGAGGTCGTTGTTGCTGGCAGCGCCGTCGGTCCCGAGTCCGAGCTTGACGCCGGCGGCCAGATATTTGGTGACGGGCGCGGCGCCGCTCGCCAGCTTCATGTTGCTTTCCGGGTTGTGCGCGACGCCGACACCATCGCGCTTGAGGATCGCAATGTCCGCGTCAGTCACCCACACACCGTGTGCGCCGATCGTGTTGGGACCGAGCACGCCGATCGAATCGAGATACGCGGTGGGCGTCAGGTGATATTGATCGCTGGCGATCTTCACTTCGTCTTCGGTCTCGGCAAAATGAATCACCATCGGCACGCCGTACTTCCGCGCCAGCTCCGCCGACGCCTTGAGCGTCGCCGTGTCGTTGGTGTACAGCGCATGTGGCGCGACTGCCGGCACGACCAGGCCGTTGTCCTTGAACTCCTTGATGAAGCGTTCGGCGCGGGCCAGGGCGTCCGCCGGCGTCTTCGCGTCGGCGACAGGAAACTGGATGATCGTCTCGCCGAGCACGCCCCGAAGCCCCGCTTCGACCGTCACCCTCGCGATTTCTTCCTCGAAGTAATACATGTCGCAATACGTCGTGGTGCCGGACTCGATCATCTCGAGCGCGGCCAGCCGCGTGCCGACGCGAACCAGTTCCGGCGACACCGTCTTTGCTTCAGCCGGGAAGATGTACTTCTGCAGCCAGTCGAGCAGCGCGAGATCGTCCGCGAGGCCCCGATACATCACCATCGGCGCGTGCGTGTGCGTGTTGATCAAGCCCGGCAGGACAATCTGGTCACGCGCGTCGATGGTTTGCGCCGCCTGATACTTCGCCGAAATCGCCGCCGGGCTGCCGACTTCGACAATGTCGGTTCCGTTGATCGCGACGGCGCCGGGCGACAGCATCGTGTGCGAGGCGTCCTCCGTGATCACGGTGCGTCCGACCACGACCAGCGAGACCGCGCGCCGCGACGGCTGCGCCGCTGCCAGCGCGATCGAGCTGGCCAGAATCGCGAGAGCGACAACACTCTTCATCGCGTGCGATTCTATCCCCGAATCAGACGCCGTTTCCCGCCCCCTGTTCTTGTATGATTCCCCGGTGCCAGTCCACATCGTCAACCATCCGCTGGTGCACGACGCCCTGGTGTCGCTGCGCGACAAGACCACACCGCCGGAAGTGTTCCGCCGCGCCGCCACTCGCATCAGTGTTCTGCTCGCCGCCGAAGCGCTGCGCGACATCCCGACCGAGGATCTGACCGTCCATACGCCGATTGGACCGGCGCCAGGACGACGGGTCGGTCCGGATGTGGTGGTGGTGCCGGTACTGCGCGCGGGCCTCGGCATGCTGGACGCGGTGCTCGAGCTGGTGCCGAGCGCGCGGGTCGGGCACATCGGGCTGCAGCGCGACGAGATGACCGCCGTTGCCTCGCAGTATTATTCGAAGCTGCCGCCGCGGCTCGACGCCAGCTACGTCCTGATGATCGATCCCATGCTGGCGACCGGCGGCAGTGCGGTCGCCGCGCTCGATCTGCTGGGCCGTGCCGGCGCGAAGGTGATCCGGATGATCTGCATCGTCGCCGCGCCCGAAGGCGTGGCGCTGGTCGAGCGGCATCATCCTGAGGTCGGGATTTATACGCCGGTCGTCGACGTCGAGTTGAATCCGCAGAAATACATCGTGCCCGGTCTCGGCGACTTCGGCGACCGTCTTTACGGCACGCTCTGAACGTCACAGGCGCAGCTTTATGGCCAAGAGTTCCACGACTGAACGACGCGCCGAACCGCGGACGCCGCCTGAGCGTTGGCGATCGGCGCTGACCGACATCGCACCGAACAAGATTCTGATTCGTGGCTACCCGCTCGACGAAATGATGGGCCGGCTCGGCTTCGCCGAAGCGGTGTATCTGCTGTTGATGGGCGAGCTGCCGACGCCGGCGATCGGCCGGATGCTGAACGCCGTGCTCGTGTCCACGATTGATCATGGCGCCACCCCGCCATCGACGCTGGCGGCGCGGAACGTGGCGACGTCAGGCGCGCCGTTGAAAGACTGCGTGGCGGCCGGGATTCTGGCGTTCGGTCCGCATCACGGCGGCGACATCGAGTCGTGCATGCGCTTTCTCGATCGCGGCCTGGTCAAGGTCCGCGCCGGCAGCACGCTGCAGGAGGCGGCGGATGCCATCGTCACCGAGTGCGTTGAACAGAAGGAAGTGCCGCCGGGTTTCGGACACCGATTTCACCAGCGTGATCCGCGCGCCGCGCGTTTGTTTCAGATGGCGATGGAGCTCGAGATTGAAGGTCAGCATGTGCGGCTGATCCGGGCCGCGGAGCGGTCGCTCGACCAGCATGCCAAGCAATTCGATCGGCCACTGCCGGTCAACGTCGATGGCGCGATTGCCGCGATCTGCGCCGACCTGGGGTTCGCGTACGAACTCGGCAACGCGATTTTCCTGATCTCACGTCTTCCGGGCCTGATCGCGCACGCGCACGAAGAGCGGACCCGTCAGCAGCCGATGCGGCAGATCGATCCCAAGGACCACGACTACGACGGCGCCGCCGAGCGGCGGTTGCCCGAGGGTCGCAAGTAGCGGTACAATTTCGTTTCCCGCGGACGGCTGCCGGTCCCCTCGGGCGCTTAGCTCAGTTGGTTAGAGCGCGTGCTTCACACGCACGAGGTCAGAGGTTCGAGTCCTCTAGCGCCCACCA
>DASXGC010000056.1:0-13129 GCA_036489235.1 Vicinamibacterales bacterium | reverse complement strand
ACCAGCGCCTTGATCGAATCGAGGTTGGCGTTGGCGGCGGCGAGATGCAGCGGCCGCCAGCCGCCGGCGTCGGCACCGTTGACGTCGGCGCCCGCGCCGATGAGCAGTCCGGCGACCAGTTTATGATTGCCGGCCAGGGCGGCGTGCAGCGGGGTGTTGCCGTTCGGATTGCGCGAACGGGCGGACACGTCGGGAGCGCGGGCCAGGAGTATCTCGACGATTTTCGCGTGGCCGAAAAACGCCGCCAGATGCAGCGGCGTCCAGCCGTCACCGCTGTAATCGTCGAGCGCGGAGGCGTCGGCGGCGAGCAAGCGTTCGACCCGTTCGACTTCGCCGGCGGCGCACGCTTCGAACAGCGACAATGCGGCCCCGCGGGCCACCAGCAGGTTCACTATTTCCTTTTGGCGATGGTAAACAGCGGTTAGGATCGCGCTTTCACCCGTTCGGCTGCGCGCGTCGATGAGCGTCGGATCGCCCGATACCATCGCCTTCACGCGTTCAAACTCACCAGCCTTAATCGCGTCAATGAAGGCGGCGCTACTGGAAGTGGCTTCCGGCATGCTCCGATTCTATCCCGGCCGACCGGGCGTGACCGGCTCACTGACAGCGGGAATCGCCGCCCTGATGCTCCTGAGCGGACGCGCGGACGCGCAGCCGCCGGAGCAGCCACCGGCGCACCCACCGATCGAGAAGCGGCCGCCGCTGGGCGCGACGCTCACGGTCGATACACTCGGCATGCTGCCGGTCACCGAGAGCGTGTTTTCGCTCGCCGACACCGTCGTGCCTGACACGATCGTCGACCGAATCGAGCCCGGAGCTTCGAATCCGGGCTCGGCGGCACGCTTCGGTGCGCACGGCAGCACCTGGACGCAGACCGCCTTCCGCGTCGGCGACGTGGACATCACTAATCCGCTCGGCAACGGCGCGCCTTTGCTTATCCCAGGCGTCGAGTCCTGGGACAGCGTGCAGGTCGCAACCGGTCTGATGCCGATTGACGTCTCCGCGCCGGGCGTGGCCGTCACCCTGCTGCCGCGGCGGCCGGCATCATCGGAATGGATGCGCAGCTTCCAGTTCATCGGTTCGCCCCCTGCGTTCAACGCCGGCAGCTCCACCGCATCGCCGCCGGCGATTTCGCGAGTCAACTCGTGGGTGAACGGGGATCTCTTTCTGAGCGGACCGCTGGTTCCCGAAAAAGTCGGCGCCTTGCTGTCCGCGTCCTGGACGCGCTCGACGCGGTTCGATCGTAGCGATCCCGTCACCCTCAACAGCAGCCTGGCATCGGCGTTCTTCAACCTCGTCAGCACTCCGACCAAGGTGGACGAAATCCGAATCGTCGGGTGGGTGCAGCGCGCCCGCGATGCCGCGGCCAACGGTCTCGTGTACGGCCAGCCTGACGCCGCGCAGCACAACAGCGGATTGCATCTTCAGACTGCGTGGCAGCGATTGCTGGGGAACGGTGACACCGGCGTGCGCCTGTTTGGCGGCTACACCATCGGCCGGCGCTCGACGGATCTCCTGTCACCTGGTTCAGTCGTCGCCGACAGCGTCACCGGCGTCCCGATTCCCGATCTGCTGAACCCCGGCGTCGGCGGCGATCACACATGGACGTTCGGTGGACGGCTGAACAAATCGATGACCATGGGCAACGGTACCCGGAACGACATCATGGTCGGCCTCGACTACACCGGCGCCTCGTCAACCAATCAGGCGATCCCACCGAGCCGGGTCGGCGAACTGGTGAACGGCATTCCGGCGCGCGTGTGGGACTTCACCGATCCGGCCGCGGTCTCGCAATGGCGGTCGTCGAACATCTCGTTTTTCGCGAGCGACACGGTCGCACTCCTGCCCAGCCTGACCATCAATGCGGGATTCCGCTTCGAAGCCATCAACGGTTCCGCGGAAGGTGCCACAACGCCGGTGAGCTGGCGCAACGTGATGCCCCGCGCCGGCTTTCACTGGGCGATGCTCGACTTCTGGCATCTCGCGGCGTTCGGCCAGTACGGACAGTACGCGCACCGGCTGCCGCTGGCGGCACTTGCTTACGGCGATCCAGCGGCGCCCACGGCGGCGGTCTACCGATGGACCGCGACGACGCCAGGGTTGCCGCAGCCGGATGCGATCGGTCCTCTGGTCGAACGCTGGGGGCCCGGTACCGGTGGCGATCCTTCGTTCTCCGCGATCGATCCAGGGCTGAAAAGGCCGGTGATGCACGAAGCGGTGCTGGGATTTGAAGCACACCCGATCCCGTCGGCGTTCTTTCGTCTGTCCGCGATCGGCCGGCGCGAGACCAACATCATGGGCGTGGTCGACGTCGGCGTGCCGCTTTCGAGCTACACCACGGTGGGTGTTCCCGATCCGGGTGTGGACACGGCCGGCTCAGGCGACGATCAGACATTGATCTTCTACAACCGCTCGCCGGCAACGTTCGGCGGCGACCGTTATCTGCTGACCAACCCGGCCAATCCCGCGGGCGACGAGTCGACGTTCGTCGGCGCCGAGCTGGTCGGCCAGCTGCGCCATCAGAACTTCTTCATGATGGCCGGAGTGACGGCCGGACGATCGGAGGAGATTGCCGGCAACCGCGGTTTTGGCCCCCTCGAGAATGACGAAGGCGTGCTCGGCGACGTGTACGCGAATCCCAACTCCGGCACCAATCCGGAGGGCCGTGTCTTCACCGAACGCGGCTACACCATCAAGACCGCGCTGACCTATCTGTTCTCGCACGACTGGTCGCTCAGCGCGATCGGCCGTTATCAGGACGGTCAGCAGTTCGCGCGAATCGTGATCGAACCGGATCTGAATCAGGGCGCGGACTTCGCGCGCGCGTTCCGCAACGGCCGCACCCGCTTCAGCTTCTCGATGACGGTGGACGCGCGGCTGCAGAAGACGTTCACCATCGCCGATCGGAAGCTGACCGCGATGATCGACGCCTACAACCTGTTCAATCAATCGCTAGAGGTCGAAGAGTATTCCGTGACCGGACCCTCGTCTCGACTGACTACGGCGGTCCAGCCGCCACGCGTGCTGATGCTCGGAGTTCGCCTGCCATTTTGAGATGACGGGACGGGAGGCCAAGTACGCCTCCCGACGTTGGGGTGGGTCATTTTTCGTCCCGCAGAACGCGGAACGAGGCTGGCGAACATTCATAGAGCAATCAGCGTGCCGATAGCATCGAGCTTCGTGCCCCGGTTTTCTCAATAAAACGGCCGCTTTTTCGTTCGTAGCAACTCATCCTCACCCGCCAGCTCGACCGCGATGGGCAATGCGATACGCACATTGTGGTCGCCGTGTCCATCGCGATCGTCTGACGAAGCGCGTGTCGATCAGCACCAAATGCCACACTCAAGGCTCGGCGTTAATCACCGTCAGTTCGTGTTCCATCTTCGTCGGCGTGAGCGTAATCTCCTCCTCGTTTCCTGGGCCGGCCACGACTCTCGCCAGGAAGTAGCGCCCCTCGAACTTGTCGAATTCCAGATGGGGCGCGGTGAACGGCTCGCTGGACGTTGACGGCTGCGCCAGCGTCACCGCCGCGAACCGTCCGTCGTTTCTCTCCACTGACATCACCCCGGTTACGTCGGCGACGCTCTGCACGGTGTAGCTGCCCGCCGGCATCACGGTTCCGCCGACGATGAAGTCGAACGGAATATTGGCGACCACTCGCGTCTGCGCGCTGGCGATCGACACACCAGCCGCGCTCATCACCACGACGGCGGCCAACACACGTGCCGCATTCCTGCTCACTCTGATCGCGTTGCTCATCCTGCTCATGACTGCCTCACTCTCCTTCGACGCTGGCTCTCATTCAGGTTCGACGGAGCAGAGTTGACCGAGTTGCGACCTGCTGGTGACACGCTGGTGACGCGATGTCTCGTCATGTGTTCTCCGCTGGAGCGCGACGATTTCTTTCCGCCGTCCTGACGCTCACGCTCGTGCTCGATTGGTGACACGACGACATCGTTCGGCGACATCGTTCGGCGACACCGGCGCTGCGCACGACAAGGCGCAGTGCGGATCTCCTCTCGGCTCGCGCGCGTCGGCCGGTACACAACGCCTGGCACATCGGTTGCCCAATTGGAGAGTGAGCAGTTGATGCCGCGACGTCACATCTCGTCTCCGAAAGTCAGGGCGATCGCACTCCTGACGAAATGTTGTCGAACTGCTTATGACCTTCGCGGGCGGAGGATCGTATGCGATCGATCGTGACGGCGATGACACTGACTCTTCTCACGGCGGCGCCGCTGCTGGCGCAATCCGAGCGCGGTTACCTGAACGGCGCCGGCGGCTTCACCACCACGTCGGAGACGACGTCGGGCGACTACTTGATTGAGGGCGGCTGGCGGATCGCACCGAACCTGATGGTGTTCGGCAACTTCGGCCAGTACCACAATCTGCAGCCGTCCGACGTCCAGCCGGCCGTGGACACCACCACCGGATTGCTGTCCACCAGCCTTGGGCTGACCGTCACCGGCACCGCTCGCGTGCCGGCCACCTACTCCGTCGGCGGACTCCGCTACCAGATTCCGATGTCAACGCACTTCACGCCGTACGTGCTCGGCGGCGTCGGGTTCGCGCACCTCTCGCCTAACGCGGATTTCACGTTCAACAGCGGCACCGGCACGCTGCCAGACGGCAGTACGCCGACAGCCGGCGCCAACGTCACCGCGGCTCTGGTCAGCGCCGGCGATTTCACCGCGCCACCCGCATCGACCGTTTTCATGTACACGCTCGGCGGCGGCGTGGAGGTTCCGGTGGCCACGCATTGGGCGGCCGATATCGGTTACCGCTTCTCCCGGATCGAAGCCGACGACCCGCTGAACGCGCAAGGCCTCACGTTCGGATTCGGCTATCGCTTCTAAACAAGGAGACACGTCATGTACATCATCGCGCTCGCTCTGACGCTCGCCCTCGGAGCTCCGCCGGATCTTTTCTCCATTCAAACGGATCTCCAGGGGCTGTATGACGAGATCAGCCAGGCCGTGCTCCAGTTCGCCACGACCCAGGATGCCGATCAGTTTTACCAGGTGCTCTACACTCCTGACTGGGCCTTCGTGGATGCCGCGGGTCAGCGCCACGCGTGGCCGGAAATTCGCGATCAAATCATGCACGCGACTCCGGTCGAATCGACCGAGCAGCCGATTCAGAAGCTCGCGCTGGTACCCGGCGGGGCGGTCACCACAGTCAAGGCGTCAACCACCCGCACCATCGTCGACACCGAAGGTCGCTACGGAAAGCCCGGCGAATCACACTTGCTCGACGAAAAGATTGTCTACCGGGACACCTGGGTGCAGGTCGGCGATCAATGGAAACTGAAGCTCCGCGAGCAGGTCGGGCCGCCCAAGGTACAGGTCGACCCGTCGATCTACTACTGATCGCGGGTCCGGATGCAGTACCGCGCCACTGGTGTTTTTCCGGCGGCGCCGGCGCGTGTTTTCGCGCACAATTCGTCGGATGAGGATATCGACGTTTCTTGCCGTCACGCTGACGTTGGCCGCGGCACGCCCCGCGGCCTCGCAAACCGCGGCGCCGCATTCAGCCGAGCATCACGAGTTCGTGATCGCCAACTTTCATACCGAAAGCGGCGTGACGCTTCCGCAAGCGCACGTCGTCTACGGCACCTACGGCCACCTCAACGCCGCGCGGGACAACGTCGTGCTGCTGCCGTCGCACTACATGGCAAACCACCACGGCTACGAATGGCTGATTGGTCCGGACCGCGCGCTGAATCCGGCGACGCTGTTTCTGGTCGCGACCGAGCTGTTCGGCAATGGATTCTCGTCGTCGCCGAGCAACACGCCCGAGCCGTTTCATGGTCCGCGCTTTCCGGTGATGACGATTCGCGACAACGTTGACGCGGTCCACCGGCTGCTGATCGAAGATCTCAAGGTCACTCATGTGCGCGCCATCATCGGCTTCTCGATGGGCGCGGAGCAGGCGTTTCAGTGGGCGGTCAGCTATCCGACCTTCGCGGATCGCATCGTCGCCACCTCCGGTACGGCGAAAGCGTGGCCACACGGTGTCGTCCGCCTCGAAGGCCAGATCGCGGCGCTCACGACCGACCCGGCGTTCAAAGGCGGCGACTACACCGAGCCGCCGAAGAAAGGAATCGAAGCGTATGGCATGGTGTGGCTCGGCTGGTTGTACTCGCAGGAATGGTGGCGGCGCGAACTGTGGAAGACCAACGCGCCCGATCGCACCCTCGAGCAGGAGATCGAAAGCCGCCGGAAGACATTTTTTGCGAACAATGACGCCAACGACCTGATTCTGCAGGCCCGCACCTGGCAAAGACACGACGTCGGAACCACGCCGGGATTCAACGGCGACGTCGAGCGGGCGCTCCGATCGATTCAGGCCCCGGTTTTGTACATGCCGTCGGAGACCGACCTGTATTTTCCGGTCGGTGATGCCCGGTTCGAGGCCCAGTTCATCCCGCACGTCTCGCTGCTGCCGATTCCGTCGCTGTGGGGTCACCCCGCCGGCGCCGGCGGCAACCCTGCCGATCGCGCGTTTCTCAACGACAACATCGGGCGATTCCTCGCCGGCAACGCTGTTGGAGGTTCGCCCAGGCCGTAGTTGACAACCACGCCGGGAGGACGAAAATTGGCCTATGCGTAACCACCCCATGGCTGCTTTCGTCCGATTCGTCACGGCGGCGATCGCGACCGTCGTGCTGGTCCCGGTTCCGCTTCTTGCCCAGACGCCGCCGTTGAAGACGCCGGCAAGGCCGTACGTCGCGCCCCGCACGGCGGATGGGCACCCCGATCTTCAGGGCGTCTACGATGTCGCGACGATGACGCCGGTGGAACGGCCGAACGGTGTCAATCTGATCCTGACCGAGAAGGAAGCGGCGGCGCTCGAACAGTACGAGGCCGATCGCCAGGTGAAAAACGACGCGCCGCTCAAAGGCGATCGCGAAGCACCGCCGGTGGGCGGTGATACCTCGCCCACCAAGTCGTATCTCGAAGTGCTCGAACGCGCCGGCGGCGGCGTGGTCGGCGGCTACAACAATTTCTGGCTCGCCGGCGGCACCAAGATGATCATCGTGGACGGTCAGAAGCGCAGTTCGCTGGTCGTCGATCCAATCGACGGCAGAGTGCCGGCGATGAAGCCGGAAGCGCGGCGGCGAAACGCGGCGTTTCTCGCCGGCGCGGTGTCGCCGGACGCGGCCGAAGGCGCGGCCGCTGGACCACCCGGAGCGTTCGACGGTCCGGAAGTTCGGCCGCTCGCCGAGCGCTGCCTGCTCGGGTTCGGCTCGACGTCGGGACCGCCGACGCTGCCCAACTACTTCTACAACAACCTCAAACAGATCGTGCAGACGCCGACCTCGGTGATGATCCTCAACGAGATGGTGCACGATGCGCGGGTGATCCGGATCGGTGGTCCACACCTGCCGCCAACCATCCGGAAGTGGATGGGCGATTCAGTCGCGCATTGGGACGGCGACAGCCTGGTCATCGACACCACGAACTTCACGAACAAGACCCAGTTTCGAGGCTCGAGCGATCAGCTCCACGTCATCGAGCGACTGACCCGCACCGGGCCGGGGACGCTGCTCTATCGCTTCACGGTCGAGGATCCGCAGACCTGGGATTCGGCGTGGACCGGCGAGTATCCGTGGAACGCGACTGGCGAAAATCTCTACGAATACGCGTGCCACGAGGGCAACTATTCGCTGGGCGGGATGCTGCGTGGCGCGCGGGCCAAGGAAGCTGAGGACGCGGCGAAATCAGGCAAACAGTAAGGTCACCGCGCGTTCGAGCTGCGCCGACGTAAACGGTTTGGACAGGAGTGGTGCGCCGGTCTCGCGAATGCGCCGCTGCGCCTCCGGCACCGCGATGTGACCTGACATGAAGATCAGCGGCAGCTTCGGCCGCAGGGCTCTTGCCGATTCTGCCAAATCGAGACCGCTCATACCGGTCGCCAGCACGATATCGGTCAGCAATACATCCGGGGCGCCAGGCCCCTGCAACAGCAGCAGCGCCTCGGTGGCACCCTCGGCGACCAGCACGCGGTGGCCGAGATTCTCGAGTTGCCGGCGCACGACGTGACGCACGTCCGCTTCGTCCTCCACGACCAGCACCGTCCGCTTGATCACAGGCTTGCCGATCGGATCGAGCTCCACCGCGTCGGGCAATGGTTCGCTGGCGGCGAGCGGAAGGAACAGTTTGACCGAGGTGCCTCGGCCGACCGACGAGGTCACCGTCACAGTTCCGCCGGACTGCCGGGCGAAGCCGTACACCATGCTCAATCCCAGCCCGGTGCCGCGGCCGCTTCCTTTGGTGGTGAAGAATGGCTCGAACACGCGTGCCAGGACGTCCGGCGGCATGCCACAGCCGGTGTCGTCAATCTCGATCAGTGCGTAACGTCCCGGCGCAAGATCGTCGTCGTTCCTCGGAGCTGAACCGATCGTCGCCGTGGACGTGCGGATCGTGAGCGCGCCGCCCTCGGGCATCGCGTCCCGCGCATTGAGCGCCACGTTCAGCACCGCAGCTTCGAGCGCAGCCGGATCGGCGAATGCCATTCCTGCTTCATGCGTGGCGGTGGTGGTGACCTGGATCGTGGCTCCAAGCGTGCGGCTCAACAGGCGGACCACCCCGCTCACCAGCCCGTTGACGTCTACCGGTTGCGGGTTCAGCAGCCGCTGGCCCGAAAACGACAGCAGGTGACTGGTGAGCTCCTTGCCATGGAGCGTGGCCCGCATCACGGCGTCGATGATCTCGTCGGTCTGGGTCTGGCGCGGCAGCAGGATCCGCAGCAGTTCGGCATTGCCGAGGATGATCGCGAGGATGTTGTTGAAGTCGTGCGCGATGCCACCGGTCAGCTGTCCGACCGCTTCCATCTTCTGCGACCGGAACAACGCATCCCGCGTCGCCGCCAGCGTCTCGTTCGCCTGCGTCAGCTCGGTGATGTCGTGCGAGATGCCGTAAACACCGAGGATGGTGCCGTTCGGATCGCGGTAGACGCCCTTGGTCACCAGATAAGTCTGGGGACCGGCTTCTCCCGTTGCGGTCCCCTCGAACGCCTGTGCTTCACCGGTCGCCAGCACGCGGCGATCGGCGTCAACGAAGTCCCGCGCATCCTCGGCGGGGTACAGCTCGAAATCATTGCGGCCGACGATGTCGGTGACCGACTTGCCGATGAAACGGACGAACGCCTCGTTCACGAGTACGTAGCGACCCTCGAGATCCTTGATGAAGATCGCGTCCGGCGTCGCCTGGATCACCGCCTGCAGAATGTCGTAGCTGTTGGGGATCGCCATCCGGGTACCGGACATTATGAAGGTCATCGTCTGCGGTGCAACAGGGATGGTCGGCCAGGCCGCGGGGGCGGGAATGCCGGCGGGATCGGACGCAATCGGAGCCGGAGCTGCCCGGGTGTGTGGCGCAGCCCTTTCAAGGCAGCGGCGGAAGCGTGGCCCGGGCCTTTCAGAGCCGCGGCGGATGGTCGAGCACCGCGGGATCAGCCTCGCGTCACGGCGTGACCGAAATCGCCTGTCCCCAGAGCGGGAGGCCGCTCTGTGCGTCGTAGAGTTGCACGGTCACGGTCGTCAGGACGGTGACCACAGTGGTGGTCATCGCAAACTGGAACGTGGTGCTCGACGGCGGCACCGTGATCGCGGGCACGGTGACGCTTGGATCGCTGCTGGCGCCGACCAGCTTCCAACCCTGTGCGGGACTCGGCCCCGAGAGCGTGCCGGTGCACTGCACGGTTGCGCCTCCGCTCGGTGTGGTCGGTGAACACGACACCACTACGATGCTGGGATACGCGACCACGGTCAGCGTTGCGGACTGGGAGGCGCCGGCGTAGGTCGCGGTGATCGCGGCGGTCGTCGTGGGTGGCGCGTTGGTCGTATTGATCGTGAATGTTTGCGAGGTGGCGCCTGGTGTGACGATCACCGTCGCCGGCACCATCGCGTTCGGACTGTTGCTCGACAGTGCCACCACCGCGCCGCCACCAGGCGCGGGCGACGGCAGACTGACGGTGCCGGTGACGGCGAGGCCGCCAGGCACCGACGCAACCGGAACCGACAGCGCGATCACGCCGATCGTGAAGCCAGCCGTTTGCGTCACCCCTCCATAGTTCGCGATCACAGTTGCCAGTACAGTTGAGGGTCCGCCGGTGGTGTCAACCTGGAAGGTCTGGCTGATGTTGCCCGACGGAATGGTCACCGTGGCCGGCACGTGTGCGAGCGCGTTGTTGGTGGACAGCGCGATCGTCAGGCCACCGGTTGGCGCCGGCGCGGTGAGCGTCACCGTGCCTTGCACTGGAGCGCCGCCGGCGGTCACTCCAGACGACAACACCAGCGACTGCAGTACCGGGACCGTCACGACTGTCACGGTGAGCGTCGCGGTCTGACTGGTGGTCAAATAGGTGGCGGTGATGGTGGCGGTCGCCACGGCCGGGATCGTGGAAATCGGAAATGACTGGCTGGTGCTGCCGGCGGGGATAGTGAGGGCCGCGGGCACCACGGCTGACGTGCTGCTGCTGGCCAGCGTGATGGCGGCGCCTCCAGTCGGCGCGATCGCGGTGAGCGCGACGGTGCCCACCACGGTGGTTCCACCCACCACTGAAGCGGTCGAGAGCGTGACGTTCGATAGCGCCGCGACCACGGTCGTCGGGGTATTGGTCGTATTGCAACCTGACGTGAAACCAACCAGGGCCAGGAACATGCCGACAGCAGACACACGAACAACGACCTGACGCGGAACCATGATCGATGGTGGCCGAAAGCCTCGACCGTGATGCGACAAGAGCGTGGCGGGATTGTGGCAGGTCTGTGAAGAATCTTCGACGTAACATACCCATTCAATGGCAGCATCGCTCCCATCCACCACCGGTCTCACCGCGCGTCCGCTCAATCGCCGCGATTACCGCACGTTATCGCTCGCCGCGCTCGGCGGCGCGCTCGAGTTTTACGACTTCGTTGTTTACGTCTTCTTTGCGCCGGTCATCGGCCAGCTCTTTTTCCCGGCGGCGATGCCCGACTGGCAGCGCCTGGTGCAGACCTTCGGCATCTTTGCCGCCGGCTACCTGTCACGTCCTCTGGGCGGGATTCTGATCGGCCACTTCGGCGATCTCCTCGGCCGCAAGCGGATGTTCACGCTCAGCATCTTTCTGATGGCGGTGCCGACGCTGGCGATCGGCCTGCTCCCCACCTACGCCACGATTGGCGCCATGGCACCGCTGCTGCTCCTGCTGATGCGCATCCTCCAGGGAGCAGCAATCGGTGGCGAGGTGCCCGGCGCGTGGGTGTTCGTCGCCGAGCATGTACCGTCGCAGCGATTCGGTCTCGCGGTCGGCACGCTCACGGCGGGGCTGACGCTGGGAATCCTGATCGGCTCGCTGGCGGCGAGCGCGATCAGCGTGACCTTCAGCCCCGAGGACGTTGCCGGTTACGCGTGGCGCCTGCCGTTCATTCTCGGCGGCGGCTTCGGCCTGGTCTCGGTCTACCTTCGGCGGTTTCTCGAGGAGACGCCGGTGTTCAAGGAGCTGTCGGCGCGCCGATCGCTCGCGCGCGAATTGCCGCTCAAGGCGGTGCTGCGCGAGCACCGCGCCGCCACACTACTCTCGCTCGCCCTCACCTGGGTGCTCTCCGCCGGCATCGTCGTCGTCATCCTGTTCACGCCGACATATCTGCGCGAAGTGCATCACATCCCGGCGACGCGAGCGCTGCCTGCAAACAGCCTGGCGACGCTGACGCTGGCGGTCGGATGCCTGGTGTTCGGCTGGATCAGCGATCGTGTCGGCACCCGGCTGACGATGATGGTGGGGTTCGGCGGGCTGCTGGTCACGAGCTCCGCTTTCTACGCGATGCTCCCGGGCACGCCGATGGCAATGGTGATCGGCTATGCCGTCACCGGATTCTTCGTCGGCGTCGTGACGATGGTGCCGACGGTTGCCGTGCGATCGTTCCCGGCGGCCGTGCGTTTCACCGGCCTGTCGTTTTCGTACAACGTCTCGTACGCGATCTTCGGCGGGCTGACGCCAATCGTCCTGCAATGGTGGCTGAAAACGAACCTGATGGCGCCGGCGTACTACGTGGCGGGACTGGCGATTCTGGGATTCCTGCTGGCCCTGGCGCCGATGTCCGATAGTCGAGACTACGGTAGTGGCCGGCTTTAGCCTGGCTGAAGCCGGCCTTAAAGGTCCGCCTGAAGGCGGACACTACGCGCAACTCTCAAAGGTCCGCCTGAAGGCGGACACTAGAACCCATCTCACAAATGGCGAAGCAGGATGATCGCACACGCCAAGTGAAGAAAGCCGGCGAAGTTCGCACTGCGGCGCTCATAGCGCGTGACCAGGCGCCGGGAGTTTTGGAGCCAGGCGAAGAGACGCTCGACTCGCCAGCGGCGTTTGTAGCGGCGGAGCGGACGACCGTCCTGGGTCAGGTTGACGCGGTTGCCGCGATGAGGGGCAATCAGTTCGATATCGAAGGCCGCCAGGGTGCGGTCGAGTGGGTCGCTGTCATAGGCGGCGTCGCCGATGATGCGGGCCGGGTTGTCCGCGAGAAAGCTGGCATTTAGGGTTTGTTCGACGAGTTGGGTTTCGTGCGGCGACGCCGAGGCGATGGTAATGGCGATAGGAAGACCAGCGCGGTCTGCAAGGGCCATGATCTTGGTCCCCTTGCCCCGCTTCGTGGGGCCGACGTGGCGCCCTTTTTTTTGGCACTGGCAAAGGAACCATCGATGTACGTCTCGCTGAGGTCCAGTCCGCCGCGCGCGTGCAGGTCCTGAGCTAAGGCCTTGAGCACGCGCTTGAGCGTGCCGTGGTCGACCCAGCGCTGAAACCGACGATGACAGGTCTGATACGACGGATACCGGTCGGGCAGATCCTTCCACGGCGCGCCCGTGCGGAGGACCCAGAGGATGCCATTGAGCACGTCGCGCGGATCGCGCCACGGGCGACCGCGCCGGTCGCGGCGCAAACGCGGCCTGGGCAAGAACGGGGCGAGAATCGTCCATTGGGCGTCGGTGAGGTCCATACCTTGCGGTACGACGGACCTCAGAGATTCGTTTCATAGCCCGCATCGGGTTTATGAGATAGCTTCTAGGGCCAGCAGCGTCTCCTTGCGGGCGTGGAGCTTGTCCATTTCCGCCTTCAGTTCAGCGTGTCCAAAGCCCGCCTTGATGGC
>DASXGC010000048.1:0-8156 GCA_036489235.1 Vicinamibacterales bacterium | reverse complement strand
CAGGCTGCTGAGCGGAATCTCGGGATTCCAGTTGAACGGTGCATCCACACACGTCTCGTCGCGTCCATCGCTGCCGTAAATCGCATTGAACACCAGCGCGCAGTCCTCAACGCTCCGGCACATCGGTCCGATCTTGTCCATTGTCCAGCTCAGCGCCATTGCGCCGTAGCGGCTGACGCGGCCGTAGGTCGGCCGCAATCCGACAACTCCGCAGGTCGAGGACGGCGAGATGATTGAGCCGCGCGTTTCGGTGCCGATCGCGAAAGCGACGAGGCCGGCCGAGGTCGCCGAGCCGGGGCCGGCCGAAGATCCGCTCGAACTGTTGTCCGGCGACCACGGGTTTCGCGTCGATCCGCCAAACCACACGCCACCCTGGGCCAGCGCGCCCATCGATAGCTTCGCCACCAGCACTCCGCCCGCGTCACGCAGGCGCTCGACGATGGTGGCGTCCACTTCGGCAATCCGGTGCTCGTACGGTTTCGCGCCCCACGTTGTCCTGATCCCCTTGGTGTCGAAGAGATCCTTCACGCCGAACGGGATGCCGTGCAGCGGACCGCGGTACTTACCGGCTTTGATCTCTCGATCAGCGGTTGCCGCCTGCGCCAGCGCGAGCTCCTCGGTGACTGTGACGACGCAGTGCAGTCGATCGCCGTATCGCTTCAACCTGCTGAGGTACATCTTGGTCAGGTCGGTGGAGGTGATCCTCTTGCTCTCCAGCAGCGACGCGAGCACGGTGACCGGCTGGAAGGCCAGATCCTCGAGCGATCCGGGCGTCACCTGCACGGGCGGCGCTTTGGCGACGACGAGTTTCGCACCGCGCGACGACTTGCCGGTCGGCTGCTTGCCGGGCAGATATGGCCGGAACGTAATGGCCGGCTCGGTGTCGAGCGGCACCGTCAGCTTGCGCAATTCCTCGTAGCTATCGAGGTTGCGGCTGACACTCGCCGCCGCCATCTCGTCTTCGGCGTCGGTGAAGGACACGCCGTCGAGTTGTTCGGCGCACTTCAACACGTCCTTGCCGAAACGCGCCGGCGCGCCTCCACCACGCTGACCTTCGACGATTGCGGGTAGGGTGAAGGTGGCGGCGACAGCTGCCGGCACGGTCTTGATGAAACGACGGCGTCCGATGGAATTCCTGGATTTGGGCATCTATTCCTCGAATGAATATGTAGTGTCCGGCTTTAGCCGGACTTGCCGGTGTCCGGCTTAGCCGACATTGTAGTGTTCGGCTTCAGCCGGACCCGTAGTCTCGGGCTTTCGCCGGACTTTTTCCACCCCAAAGCCGATAAGATTCCTGCGTGCCCCCGGTCAGCCCTCCCAGCGCGCTCGATTCGGCCATCGCGGCGCTGGCCGCTGGCGTCCACCGCGATCCGTTCGCGATTCTCGGTCCGCACGACGGTGTCGTTCGCGCCTTTCAGCCGGCGGCGGTGTCGATGGAGCTGCGGCTGGTCTCGACCGGGGCGCTGCTGCCGATGACCAGGTGTCATCCAGCCGGCATGTTCGAAGTTCGTTTCGATCAGGTCGAGCCGGCGGATCAGGTCCGGCTAAAGCCGGACACTACGGTGGGCGCGGCGACGGTGGGCGCGGCGACGTCGGATCAGGTCCGGCTAAAGCAGGACGCTACGGTGGGCGCGGCGACGGTGGGCGCGGCGACGTCGGATCAGGTCCGGCTAAAGCCGGACGCTACGGTGGGCGCGGCGACGTCGGTGGTGTCCGGCTTCAGCCGGACCGACGACCCGCCCGACTACCGTCTTCGGATCACGTTCCCTCACGATCATGTGGTCGAGATCGACGATCCATATCGCTACGGGCGCATCTTGACCGACTTCGACCTGCACCTGTTCGGCGAGGGCACGCACAAGCGTGCGTTCGAAAAACTCGGTGCGCACCGGATCACCGTCGGCTCGACCATCGGCGTGCATTTCGCGGTGTGGGCCCCCAACGCCGACCGCGTCAGTGTCATCGGCGACTTCAACGGCTGGGACGGCCGGGTTCTTCCGATGCGCTTGCTCGCGCCCGGAGGCGTATGGGAGGTGTTCATCCCTGACCTGGCGGACGGGGAGAAGTACAAGTTCGAGATCCGCACGCGAACCGGCGCGATTCTGAAGAAAACCGATCCGTTCGCTCGCGCGTTCGAGCCGCCGCCGCAATCCGCTGCCATCGTCCACGACACCGCGACCTATCGATGGCGCGATCAGGCGTGGCAGGCGTCGCGTCCGGAGCGGGCCGCATGGCTGGCGCAGCCCATGACGACTTACGAGGTGCATCTCGGATCGTGGATGCGCGTACCCGAGGACGGCGATCGCTTTCTGACCTACCGCGAGATGGCGGCGCGGCTGGTGCCGTACGTGAAGGAGATGGGCTTCACGCACATCGAGCTGCTGCCGGTGATGGAACATCCGTTTTCCGGCTCGTGGGGTTATCAGGTCCTCGGCTATTTCGCGCCGACCGCGCGTTTCGGTCCGCCCGAGGATTTCAAGTTTTTCGTGGACGCGTGTCACCAGGCCGGATTGGGAGTCATCCTGGATTGGGTGCCCGGACACTTTCCCAAGGACGCGCACGGCCTGGCGCAATTCGACGGCACCGCGCTGTTCGAGCACGAGGATCCGCGGCAGGGCGAGCATCAGGACTGGGGCACGCTGATCTTCAACTACGGGCGCAACGAGGTCCGCAACTTCCTGCTGTCGAACGCACTGTTCTGGCTCGAGGAATATCACGTTGACGGCCTTCGTGTGGATGCAGTCGCGTCGATGTTGTACCTGGATTATTCGCGCAAGGCCGGCGAGTGGATCCCCAATCGCTTTGGCGGACGCGAGAACCTCGATGCGATCGGGTTCCTGCAGCAGCTGAACAGCCTGACCCACGGTGAACATCCGGGCACGATCACCGCGGCAGAGGAATCAACCTCGTGGCCGGGTGTCAGCCGCCCGGTCCACCTCGGCGGACTCGGTTTCACTTACAAGTGGAACATGGGATGGATGCACGACATCCTCCATTACGTCCACGAGGATCCGGTCCATCGGCGATGGCACCACACACTCATCACCTTCTCGGCGCTCTACATGCACACCGAGAACTTCATCCTGCCGTTCTCGCATGACGAGGTCGTCCACGGCAAGCGCGCGATGCTCGATAAGCTGCCGGGCGACGTCTGGCAGAAGCACGCCACGCTGCGGACGCTGTACGGCTACATGTACGGCCATCCCGGCAAGAAGTTGCTGTTCATGGGCAGCGAATTCGGGCAGTGGCGCGAATGGAACCACGATCGCAGTCTCGACTGGCACCTGCTCGACGATTTCGCGCACGCCGGGATGCGGCGCTACGTGCAGGATCTCAACTACCTGTACGCCGGCGAACCCGCGCTCTACGAGCGCGACTTCGATCCGGGTGGCTTCCGCTGGATTGACTGCAACGACAACGAAAACAGCGTGGTGTCGATCGTGCGCTACGGCCACGACGCCCGAGAGTTCCTCGTGATGGTGTTCAACTTCACGCCGGTCTCGCGCGCGGGCTATCGCATCGGCGTGCCGGAGGCCGGGTCGTACGCCGAACTGCTCAACAGCGATGCCGCGCTGTATGGCGGTGGAAATATCGGCAACGGTGGAACCGTTCAAACCGAGCCGATCGCCGATCACGGCTTCGACCAGTCGCTTCGTTTGACCGTACCGCCGCTCGGCTGCCTGATCCTCAAGCGTCGCCGGTAAGTGACCTCTTGGTCAACGTGTCGATCCGCAACTCCCGCTCCACCGCTGTCGCCCTCGTCACGCTCGCGACCTTTACCGACATCGTTGCCTACTCGATTGCGGTTCCGGTACTACCTGACCTGAGCCGCCGTCTCGGCGCGTCGCCGACGATGATTGGGCTGTTGTTCGCGTCGTTTGGCGTGACCTTGTTGACGGTTTCGATGCCGATGGGCGCGGCGTCGGATCGGATCGGCCGGCGCGTGCCGTTGGTCGGCGGGATGCTCGTGCTGGCCGCTGCCACCGTGCTGTTTGCGTTCTCGCGCACGCTGCCCTGGCTGTTCGCCGCCCGCCTGGCGCAGGGCGCGGCCGACGCGGTGACGTGGGTCGTCGGCTTTGCGTTGGTCGCCGACCTGTATGCCCAGGACGAACGCGGCCGGGTGATGGGTCTGGTGATGTCGGGCACCAATTTCGCGTTCATGTTCGGGCCGACCCTCGGAGGCTGGTTGTACGAAGCCGGCGGCATGCGTTTGCCGTTCCTGTTCGTGGCGGCGCTGGCGCTGGTGACCGCTGTCGCGTTCTGCTGGCTCGACATACCGGCCCATCGTCGATCGGTCGATAGTGTCGCGATTACGACCGTGCTTCGAGTGCCGGCGGTCGCCGCGTGCGCGGCTGCGGTGCTGGCCGCGGCCGCCACGATCACGATGCTCGAACCGGTGCTGCCGCTGTTTCTTTCAGCGAAGCTCGGGATCGGACCGACCCGCATCGGGTTCGTGTTCGGCGCCGGCGCGGTGGCCACGACCACTCTGCATCCCATCTACGGGCGCCTCGTGGACCGCTTCGGCGGACGCCGATTGACGATGGTGGGGCTGATCCTGGTGGCGTGCGTGCTGCCGATCGTCAGCCGGATGTGGAGTTATCCGTCGGCCATCGCATTGTTCGTGCTCGAAGCCGCGACCGTCGCGCTCGTCATCACGCCGTCGCTTGCGTACATGGCCGAGGCGACCTCGGCCGCCGGCGTCGGCTCGTTCGGGATTGGTTATGGCATCTACAACGTGGCGTGGGGCGCGGGTTTGCTCGTGGGTCCCGCGCTCGGCGGATTTTTGTTCGAGCGAATCGGCTTCGGGCGCCTGACACTGGCGTGGTCGCCGGCCCTGCTGATCGTCACCTGGCTCGTGTGGAGAGTACAATCGCACCGCTCACCTTGAGAGGAGACCGTATGAATCGGGTTCGTACCGCTTCTGTCGCCGTCATCGGATGTTTGTTGGCTTCCCAGGCTGTCCGCGCCGACGTGCGCGCGGACGAGAAGTCGCATACCGAGTTTGCCGGAGCTCTTGGACACATCGTCAACATGTTCGGCGGGAAAGCGGCGAAGGAAGGCACCTCGTCGTCGGTCGCGGTCAAGGGCGATCGCAAGGCCACGATCGGCGACCAGACCGGCCAGATCATCGACCTTGCCGAGGAGAAGGTCTACGACCTGGACATGAAGAAGAAGAGCTACAAGGTCACCACGTTTGCGCAGATGCGCCAGCGCATGGAAGACGCGCAGAAAAAGGCGCAGGAGACCGCGCAAAAAGAAGAGCCGAAAGAAGCAAAGCCGGCGTCGGCCCCGCCCGAGAACAACATCGACATCGACTTCGACGTGAAGGATACCGGCCAGAAAAAAGTGATCAACGGCTTCGAGACCCACGAAGTCGTGATGACGATCACGCTGCGCGAAAAGGGCAAGAAGCTCGAAGAGAGCGGCGGCATGGTGCTGACATCGGACATGTGGCTGACGCCGAAGATCGCGGCGATGAAAGAGATTCAGGACTTCGACATCCGCTATGCCCAGAAGCTGTTCGGGCCGATGGTCGCCGGCGCCTCCGCAGACGAGGTCGCCGCAGCCACTGCCATGTATCCGTTGATGACGCCGGCGCTTGCCAGGATGCGCACCGAAGGCGCGAAGATGAACGGCACTTCCATCTCCACGGTGACGACGATGGACGGCGTGAAGTCGGCCGAGCAGGTCGCGCAGGACGCGCAGGCCAAAGATGCAGACAGCAAGTCGTCGACCAAGACCCCGGCAACGGTCAGCGGTCTGATGGGTGCGTTTGCGAAGAAAGCCGCGGCAAAGAAGATGGCGAGCAGCAGCGACGATGCCAGCAATCCTCGCTCGACGGTCATGACCAGCACGACGGAAGTACTGAGAGTCGTGACTGACGTGGCGGCGGCGGACGTCGCGGTGCCGGCGGGCTTCAAAGAAAACAAGTAGGCATGCTCAAATCTGTTGCGGTACTCGCCGTCCTGACTGTTGTCGCGTCGCTCTCGGCTCAAGCGCCGGTCACGAAGAAACCGGCGGCTGAAACGCCTGAGGCTCGCGCCGCCCGTATTCACAAGCAGGCTATCGTCGTCGACACGCACATCGACACGACGCAGATGCTCGGGCGTCCTGGCTGGGACTTCATGGAGCGGCACCAGCCGGTTCCGGACAAGGACGAAAATCAGGTCGATCTGCCGCGGATCAAAGAAGGCGGTCTGAGCGCCGCCTTTTTCTCGATCTACATGCCGGGCACGGTCACCGGGCCCGAAGCCGTGAAGCGGGCGCTGGTGATGATCGACAACGTCCACCGCCTGGCCGAACAGCATCCGGATCAGATTGTTCTGGCGACAACCGCGGCACAGGTTCGGGCCGCGAAAAAAGCGGGGAAGTTCGCGGCGCTGATGGGCATGGAAGGCGGGCACATCATCGACGACAGTCTGCCGGTCCTTCGCGATTATCAGCGACTCGGCGTTCGCTACCTGACGTTGTCACACAGCGTGAACACCAACTGGAGCGACTCGTCCGGCGACAAACCCGTGCACAACGGGCTGACTGATTTCGGCAAGGACGTCGTGCGCGAACTGAATCGCCTCGGTATGTTGGTGGACATCTCGCACGTGTCCGACAAGACGTTCTGGGATGCGATGGAGACGAGCAAGGCGCCGCTGGTGGCGTCGCACTCCTCGATGCGTGCGTTGTCGGGCCACCCGCGCAACATGACCGACGACATGGTGAAAGCCTTGGCGGGGAAGGGCGGCGTGGTGATGATCAACTACTACACCGAGTTTCTGTCCGACGACCTGTACCAGGCGATTCTGAAGAAAGTGCCGCCGGCTGAACAGCCGCGCGTGTCGTGGGAACGGATCGTGGACCACATCGACCACGCGGTGAAGCTGGTTGGCGCGACGCACGTCGGCCTCGGCTCCGACTTCGACGGTTCGACCGTGCCCGACGGCATGGAGGATGTATCGAGGTTGCCGAAGATCACCGCCGCGCTGCTCGCGAAGGGATACTCGGAGAGCGATGTCAGAAACATCCTCGGCGAGAATATCCTCCGTCTGCTCGACCAGGTCGATCAGGTCGGCCGGCAGCTGCGCGCGGAACACTGATCTTCGCGACGCCGCGGGGGACGGTCTGGGGCGTCCCAACGCGCCAACCCATCAATACATCGCGATTTGTGACGTGATGTGACGCGGTTACGACATCGCGTGACATTGACCACTTCCTTCTCAAATTCTTGCGCGAACACTACGAGATCGGTCCTTATGCGAGCGCTACGATCTAAAGGTGAACATTTCCGCGATCTTCATCAAGCGACCGATCGCCACCAGCCTGCTGATGCTCGGCATCGCGCTGTTCGGTATCATCGCGTATCGCGCACTCGGCGTCAGCGACCTTCCTAATGTTGACTTCCCGACCCTGAACGTCGGCGCCGGACTGCCCGGTGGCGATCCGGGAACCATGGCCTCGGCGGTGGCGAGCCCTCTCGAGCGTCAGTTCACGACCATCGCCGGCCTCGACGAAATGACCTCGTCGAGCTCAACGGGCAGCTCGAACGTCACGCTGCAGTTCGACCTCAATCGCGACATCGACAGCGCCGCCGTTGACGTCCAGACCGCGATCGCCGCGGTGATGCCGCTGCTCCCGGCCGGCATGCCGGCGCCGCCGTCGTTCCGCAAATTCAACCCAGCCGATCAGCCGATCATGTTTCTCGGCCTCACCTCGGACGTGGTGCCGATGTACGTCCTCGACGACTACGCCGAGACGATGATCGCGCCGCGCATCTCGATGGTCAGCGGCGTCTCGCAGGTGCAGGTGCAGGGCGCGCAGAAATACGCCGTCCGCGTCCAGGTCGACCCGAACCGGCTGCACGCCCAGGGCATCGGCCTGAACGAGATCAACTCGGCACTGCAGAACTGGAACGTCAACACGCCGACCGGGCAGTTGTTCGGCCGGGACGCGACCTTCAACATCAAGGCCGAAGGTCAGCTGATGAACGCTGACGCATTCAAGCCGATCATCGTGTCCTACAAGAACGGCGCACCGGTCAGGCTCAGCCAGGTCGCGACCGTGCTCGACAACGTCGAGGACAACAAGAACGCGTCGTGGCTGTACACCAAGGCCGGCGCGCGCCGCGCCATCAACCTGCAGGTGATGCGTCAGCCGGGCAGCAA
>DASXGC010000016.1:0-1922 GCA_036489235.1 Vicinamibacterales bacterium | reverse complement strand
CAATGCGCTCGCCGCCGGCGACGTGTCGGCGCAGGCGAAGAAATTCATGGTCAACATGAACGCGGCGACCGCGATCATCACGACGAAATCGCCCTACATGGTGCGCACGTCGTTCACCGTGCCGCAGTTGAACCAGACGCTGGGGAGCTGGGCGTACAAGAGCGGCATCCGCAAAACCTATACGATGGTGTCCGACTTCGGCCCCGGCCATGACGGCGAAGCCGCGTTCCACAAGGGGTTCAAGGATGCCGGCGGCGAGATCGTCGGCGCGACGCGTTATCCGGTGGCGAATCAGGACTTCTCGGCCTTCGTTCAGCGTGCCAAGGACGCCAACGCCGACGCCATCTACATTTGGACGCCGGGCGGCCCGCAGCCGGCGGCCATCGGCAAAGCGCTCGCCGAGCGCGGCGTCGATCCCAAGAAGGCCAAAGTTCTCGGACAGGGCGAATTGACCTCGGAAGACGCGCTGAAAAACATGGGTGAAGCCGGCCTCGGCATCATCACCGCCTTCCATTACGACTACAACCATCAGTCCGCGAGGAACGCGGCCTTCGTGCAGAGCTACAAGGATGCTTTCGGACGCAATCCGGACATGTTCTCCGTTGGCGCGTTCGACGGCATGCAG
Source organism: Vicinamibacterales bacterium (assembly GCA_036489235.1). Classification (GTDB taxonomy): domain Bacteria; phylum Acidobacteriota; class Vicinamibacteria; order Vicinamibacterales; family CAVVIG01; genus CAVQFC01. The sequence continues at coordinate 1,297 of DASXGC010000016.1, read as the reverse complement.
GTCGTCTACGAGGCGCTCAAGAAGACCGGCGGCAAGACCGACGGCGAAAGTCTCGTCGATGCCGCCAAGGGAATGACCTGGGAGAGCCCGCGCGGCCCGATGACGATCGATCCACAGACGCGCGACGTCATCCAGACCGTCTATATCAGGCGAGTGGAGAAGGTCGGCGGACAAATCGTCAACGTCGAGTTCGACAAGATCGATAACGTCAAGGATCCGTTCAAGGCCGGCATGAAGAACTAGGGAACCGATCATGCGGATCATCGCGCGGGCTCCGGCATGATTTCCTCCGTCTTCGGCGTCCTGTTCGACGGCTTCGCCTACGGGATGCTGCTGTTCATCCTGTCGGTCGGCTTGTCGGTGACGCTCGGCATGATGAATTTCGTCAACCTGGCGCACTGCAGTTTCGCCATGCTCGGCGGCTTCGTCACCGTGACGCTGACGAACGAGCTCGGCTGGCCCTTCCTGGCCAGCCTGCCGTTGGCGTTTGTTTCGGCGGCGCTGGTGAGCGTCGCGTTCGAGCGCGTGCTCTATCGGCGACTCTATCGCGCGAGCGATCTCGACCAGTGCCTGCTGACGATCGGTATCGTCTTCGTCTCGGTCGCGGTCGCAGCCTATATCTATGGCACCATCCAGCAGTCGCTGAACCTGCCGTCGTATCTGCGCGGGAGCGTCTCGATCTGGGGCCAGAGCCTCGGCGTGTACCGGCTGTTCCTGATCGCCGTGTCGATTGCGATCACGGCGGTGCTGGTTGCGGCGCTCGAATACACCCGCTTCGGCGCCAAGGTGCGCGCCGCGGTCGACAACCAGCGCATGGCGCGCGGGCTCGGCATCGACGTCGACCGCGTCTTCGCCATCACGTTTGCGCTCGGCAGCGGACTTGCGGGCCTCGGCGGCGCGCTCGCCATCGAGATCGTCGGACTCGATCACGCATTTGCCTTCACCTATCTCATCTACGTCCTGATCGTGGTTGCCGTCGGCGGGCTCGGCTCCATCGGCGGCTCGTTCGTCGCCGCGAGCCTGCTCGGCATCAGCGACATGGCGGGCAAATATTATTTTCCCGAGCTCGGCGCGTTTCTGATCTATTTCGTCATGGTGGCGCTGCTGATGTGGCGGCCGGTCGGCCTGTTCGGGAGACGCTAGGTGGCGACGTCTGCCGCGGTCGCTGAGCCGCAACGCTATCTCGAGACCCAGATCCGCTGGCGGCCGGTGGAGATCGCGTTCTGGCTCGCAACGCTGCTTCCCTTCGTGCTCACGCCCAACTATCTCGTGCTGGCGAGTCAGATCGCCATCACCG
>DASXGC010000009.1:0-6215 GCA_036489235.1 Vicinamibacterales bacterium | reverse complement strand
GCGGCGATGAGCTTCGGCATCAGAGGCTCAGTATAGACTTGGTGCGTGAAGAAAATCTGCGCCAACGTCCTCGATGCCATCGGCGACACGCCGCTGATTCGCATCAACAAGATCACGAAGGGTCTGGTCAAGGGCACCGTGCTGGCCAAGGTCGAAACCTTCAATCCCGGCAACTCGATCAAGGACCGGATGGCGGTCCAGATGATCGAAGACGCCGAGCGCGCCGGCCTGCTGAAACCCGGCGGCACGATCATCGAGGGCACCTCGGGCAACACCGGCATGGGCCTGGCGATGGCGGCGGTGGTCAAAGGCTACAAGTGCATCTTCACCACCACCGACAAGCAGTCGAAGGAGAAAGTCGATGCCCTGCGCGCCTTCGGCGCCGACGTCATCGTCTGCCCGACCAACGTGGATCCTGAAGATCCGCGGTCGTACTACTCGGTGTCGTCGCGGCTGGTGAAGGAAGTGCCGAACTCGTGGAAGGCGAACCAGTACGACAATCCGTCAAACTCGAAGGCGCATTATCAGCAGACGGGACCGGAGATCTGGGAGCAGACCGAGGGCGCGGTCACGCAACTGGTCGTCGGCGTCGGCACCGGCGGCACCATTTCCGGCACCGCCCGCTATCTGAAAGAACGCAATCCCAACATCAAAGCGTGGGGCATCGATACCTACGGCTCGGTGTTCAAGAAATACAAAGAGACCGGCATCTTCGACAAGCACGAGATCTATCCGTACATCACCGAGGGTATCGGGGAAGACTTCCTGCCCGAGAACGTCGACTTCAGCGTCATCGATCATTTCGAAAAGGTGACGGACAAGGACGCCGCGATCATGACCCGGCGGATCGCGCGCGAGGAAGGCATCTTCGCCGGCAACTCCGCGGGCTCGGCGATGGCCGGACTGCTCCAGCTCAAGGATCGCTTCGTCGACGATGATGTGATCGTGGTGATTTTCCACGATCACGGGACGCGCTACTTGGGGAAGATGTTCAACGACGACTGGATGCGGGAGAAGGGCTTCATCGAGAAGCACGGGATGACCGCGCGCGATCTGGTGTCGATGCGACTGTCAGGCGAGCTGCGCTCGCTCGAGTCGGAGGAGCCGGTCGAGCACGCCGTGCGTTTGATGAGCGAGCACGACTTCTCGCAGATTTCGATCACGCGCGATAATCGATTGGTCGGCTCGCTCAACGAAACGCAGCTCTACAACGAGATGGTGCGTAACCCGAATGTGCGCGCGCAGCCGGTCGAGTCGATCATGCAGCCGGCGTTTCCCTTCGCCGACGTCTCGACTCCGGTCGATCTGCTGTCGACGATGATCACGCCGCAGAGTCCGGCGGTGCTGGTGCGGGACTTCAAGACCGACAAAACCTTCATCATTACGCGTTCCGACCTGATTCGAGTGCTCTGAACACAGAAACGCAGCGCTTCGGCGATCAGGTGAGGGAGGTGACCCATGAATGAGAAAGCACTGCGGGCGCAGCTGGGCAAGTTGCTGGGCTCTGGTGAGGCACACGTCACGTTCGAGCGTGCGGTCAAGAGCTTTCCCGCAGCGCTGCGCGGCGTCGTCCCGGTCGGCGACGAGCACTCGGCCTGGCAGCTGGTCGAGCATCTGCGGATCGCACAGGCCGACATTCTCGAGTTCTGCGTGTCGGCAAAGTATCGAGCGAAGAAATGGCCGGACGATTACTGGCCCAGGACGGCCGCGCCTCGCAACGCGCAGGCGTGGACCAAGGCATTGGCTGCGATTCGTCGCGATCGACAGAAGATGCAGCGCCTCGCGGCGAATCCGAAAATCGATCTCCTCGCGGCGATTCCGCATGGCACCGGTCAGACCTATCTCCGGGAGATCCTGCTGGTCGCCGATCACGACGCGTATCACGTCGGTCAGATCGTGGCGATCCGACGCCGGCTCGGCATCTGGATCTGATCCGGTGGATTTGGTTCGGCAGCGCCTGCGCAACCAGCGCCTGATCGGCGCGCCGTTCGCAACCCCGGTCGAGACGGTAAGCTGGTTTGGCGCGGTCCAGGCCCAGGACTTCGACGGCGCGCTGTGGGCCGTTGGCCTTCGCACCAAAGGCGCGACCTACGCTGCGGTGGAGCAGGCGCTCATCGATCGCGTGATCGTGCGGAGCTGGCCACTGCGCGGCACGCTGCACTTTGTCGCTGCTGACGATCTCCGCTGGATGCTGGCGACCCTGGCGCCGCGGATCGTCGCGAGCACGACGCGCCGCCTCACCGCCGTCGAACTTGATGCCAGGACGCTGACGCGCTGCCGTCGCATCGTCGAACGTTCGCTCGAGGGCGGACGTCAGCTCGAGCGGCGCGCACTCTATCAGCGGCTCGAATCCGCCGGCGTCCGCACGGCGCAAAGCCGCGGCATGCACATCCTCTGGTGGCTGGCGCATCACGGTGTGATTTGCTTCGGTGCTCGAGATGGCAGGCAGCACAGGTTCGCGCTCGTTGACGATTGGTTGCCGCCATCGCGTCGTCTCGATCGCGATGAAGCGCTCGCGGAGCTGGCGCGTCGCTACTTCGTCAGTCACGGTCCCGCGAAGGCAGACGACTTCAGATGGTGGTCGGGCCTCGACGCGGCATCGGCGCGGTCAGCGCTCGAGATCGCTCGTCCACGTCTGCAGCGAAGCATCGTGGAGGGTGACGTTTACTGGTCCGGCGAGCCCGTGTCAGGCAACGGTTCAGCGGCGGCAATCCGATTGCCTCACGCGACGCTTCTGCCGCCGTACGACGAGTATCTTGTCGCTTACCGGGATCGGAGCGCGGCGCTCGATCCAGTACACGCCTCCGCCACGCGGAACGGAATCTTCGGTCCGATCGTGATGATCAACGGCAAGGTGGCGGGAACCTGGGCGCGAACCGAGAGGAGCGACAGCGTCGCGGTCGCGACTCGCATGCTGACCAGGCCGACTGCAGCAGAGTCCGGGGCGGTCGCTGCGGCGGTGGAGCGCTACCGCGCCTTCAAACGCCCGGCTTCCGCAGCGTTGCCGCGGGAACGCCGGTCAATTCGCTGATTGATACGATTGTTCTGAGGAGAGTCGGGAGGGTGTCGGAGCAAAAAAAGGGGCCATCGCGCCGGACTCGGCGGATGGCCCCCTCGAACGTACCAGCGCGAACTTACCAGCGCGGCTCAGAACGGCCGCGACGATTTCCGCCGCCGCCACCGTAGTCACCGCCGCCGCCGAATCCACCCGAACGCTCCGGCTTGGGACGCGCCTCGTTGACCGTCAGGCCGCGGCCGCCCAGCTGAAAGTCGTTCAGCTCGGTGATCGCCTTCTGCGCCTCCGCATCGGTGCTCATCTCGACGAAGGCGAAGCCGCGGGCACGGCCGGTGGCCATGTCGCGCATCACTTTCACCGTGTCGACCGTGCCCGCGCGCGCGAACAAGTCCTGAAGATCGTTTTCTCCCGTTTCGTACGGAAGATTTCCCACGTATAATCTGCGACCCATCTCTACTAACTCCTCTGTCGCGCTTGCGACAATCGCGGCCGCCCGTGCGGACGCGTCCCAACGGTCCGGTCCGGACTCGTGGGTCGATCGTCGTCTCGTCGCTTAGCGGGATTTCAGGAGGAGCGAGCTAGAAACTCGTTACGCTCGAAAGGCAGCACAGCACTGGCAAGACTTCCACCGACGGACGCATTGTATCACACGTGACACGCCGGGGCCGGCAGCGACTCGAGGGTGATCAGCCCCGTCGCTGCGCGCGAACGACGAGGTCCGGATCGGACAGCGTGAGCGCCGTGACTGATGCTCCATCGCGTTCGAAGCGGATGCGCACCGCCGGGGCGCCAGGCGCGGTGAATTCGAGCCGACCCAGGTGCATTACCGTTCGACTGGTCGCGCCGAGGCGCTCGATCGCGACCTGATTCGGCTTCGTGCTCACGATGAACACGTCGCGCGGACGATCGCCGAACACATATCGGCCGTCGAGACGTGCTCGTTCCTCGGCCGACAGCGGCTCGTCGGGCATCGGCAATCCGGCATCGCCGAGCGCTTCGAGATACTTCACGACAGCGTCGGCCGGTGGGCCGCCGGCCCGCGCATGCACCATCAATGACAGGCTGTGCGGCCCGCGCAGCCGCTGCAGTCCCGGTGTCGACGTCATCAGCGCCTTCACCACGTCCAGTTGACCGAGCATCGTCGCGGAAAACAGCGTCGGTGGCGCACCCGTCTCGAGCAGGAGCTCCGCGATCGCACGTTGGCCGACGTGCGACGCTGCACCGAGCGCGGTTTCAGCGTCGCCGTATCCCCAGTCCCACGACGCCTTCGCCAGCGCCGGGTGTCGTTGCAGCAGCTCTTTGACCCGCGCCAGGCTGGAATGCGACACGCCGACCATTTCCTTGGCCAGCGCCGGATGCAGCGCTGGAAACGAATCGTCCATCACGGCGGGGTTGGGCGGCGCCGGCCAGTCCGGGAAAGTCGAACTGGCCTGGTCAGCGATCAGGAAGGCGCCGAACGTGGGAACGGTTCGGATGAACTGGCGACGGCTGTGCGGCATCCACGGACGATATGTGGAGCGGCGGTCGAGCGCCACCCAGGAAACGGCGAGGAACTAACCTGGCGCGGCGCCATGGGTTAGGCGCGCGGTTGAGGGACGAGCACGAAGCGCCGGACCGCGTCCTCGACCATCCGCCCGACGTCATCGTCGAGCGTGTCCAGCGGATCGCCGGCCGGGCGCGAGATCCGCTGGACCCAGACATGGGTTCCGTCGTCGAGCCGGATCAGCTGCATCAGTAGGGACAAGTGGCCCTCGCGATTCTGCAGCTGACCGGAGACGAGGAATGCGGCGCGCGTGTCCTGCACCACGGCTTTCAGATCTCGTGCGGCACGCGGCTCGCGGAGCACGTGAGCGTTGCCGTTGACGCCAATCCGGGCCGGTCCGATCGCGGTCAGCCGTTCGACGATGACGTCGGAGAGTCCAGCGACCGCTCGTTCGTACGACTGATCTCCGCTCTCATTGTCGAACACCGCGACCGCGACGATCGATCGGGGCGCCGGAGTACGGTCCATCATTGCCCAAGCGGCGGCGAGTGCGATTACTGTGACCGCGCTGGCAACAGCAATCCATCCCGAAGTGGGGACCCGTGTCGGGTTGCGGTAGTCTATCGAGGCGGTCGGCGCGGGCAACGTGGTTTCTGTGGTCGCCTCGGTCATTGTCCGCGTCGCCTGCGTTACTGGTGCGACGAACTTGAAGCCGCGCTTGGGCAGTGTCTGCACGAATCGCGGATTGATTGCGGTGTCGCCGAGCGCGGTCCGCAATTGACCGACGGAGTAGGCGAGCCCACGATCGAAATCCACGTGCGTCTCCGCGCCCCACAACTGCGCGCGTAACTCCTCTCGCGTCACGATCTCGCCGCCGCGACTGAGTAGCAGCGCGAGCGCCCGAGCGGGCTGCGGCTCGAGCGCGACAGTCCGGCCCGCGCGCGACAGAATTCCCGTCGCTGCGTCGAACTCGAACACGCCGAACCGGTAGATCATTGCGTTCTCAACGCGATGACTGGATCGACCCGGCTGGCGCGCCGCGCCGGCAGCCACACGGCAAGCAGCGCGACCGCCGTCAGCAGTACTGGAATGCCCGCGAACACGATCGGGTCGAGGGCCTTGACCCCGAACAGAAAGCTGGCGATGAATCGACTGAGCCCGTAGGCCGCCGCGATGCCGATCACGACGCCGATGAGCGCGAGGCGCATGCCCTGAACCATGACCATCCGCCGCACCGCGGATCCGCCGGCTCCCAGTGCCAGCCGAATGCCGATCTCCTGCGTCCGCTGTGCCACCGAATACGCCATCAAGCCGTAGATTCCGATCGCTGCCAGCAGCAGCGCCGAGCCGCCGAACACCGTCATCAGCAGCATGTTGAACCTTTGGCGCGACGTCGAGAGCACGACGATCTCGTCCATGGTGCGGATGTCGGAGACCGGCAGCCCGGTGACCTGACGCAATTGCTCGGTGACAGGTCCGATTAACGTATGCGGCTCCATGCGCGTGCGAACGACCCATGCGATCGGCGAGATGCGCGTGTTCAACGCGTTGACCGCGTCGGTCTGCTGCGCCTGCGGAATGAACATCGTCGGACCGGGATCGCTGTTGAGCCCGCCGTCGCGGCTGTCGGCGACGATGCCGACGATTTGCCGCGGCTGCTCGCTTGCGAATTCGCGCATCACGCCTTTGCCGATGACGAGCCGATCGTTCATCGGG
>DASXGC010000455.1:0-9461 GCA_036489235.1 Vicinamibacterales bacterium | reverse complement strand
AAGAAGCACGAACACGATGACGGCGATGACGCGGCGCATGGCAACCTCACAGCGCGAGACCCGCGGGTCCGCGCGACTCCGGACGCGAATGCCTATGCTAAGGTACGTCGCATCAAACCATGAAGCACACCTTGTTCGCGGCGCTCACGCTGGCGTTAATGGTTGTGTCGGCGGGCGCTCAAACCGCGCCGCTCACCCCGGAGCGGGCCCTCGATCGCCGGACCATCGGCGAACTCGATTTATCGGCCGACGGATCACGCCTGGTCTTTACGGTGACTGAGCCGGCCGTTGGCGTGCTGCGCTCGCGGTCGGTCTGGCTCCTCGAGGTCGCCAGCGGGACCGCGCGGCCGCTGACCTTTTCCGGCAGGAACGACAGCGCGCCGCGGTGGGCGCCTGATGGTCGATCCATCGCGTTCGTGTCCGATCGCGATGGCGAGCCTCACCTGTATCGGCTGTTGATGAGCGGCGGCGAGGCGGAGAAGCTCGAGGACGAGCCGCTCCAACAGCAGGCGACGTTTCGTTGGTCACCCGATGGCGCGCATATCGCGGTGCTGGTGGCCGATCCGAAGTCCGAAGCCCTGAAGAAGCGCGAAAAAGACAAGGACGACAGCCGCGTCGCCGACAAGGACACTCGCCGGGCCCGAGTGTGGCTGCTCGACCTTGCGACGCGCAAGATGACACCGGTCACCGGCGGCGGCTGGCAGATTGCGCAAATCGAATGGCTGCCGGGCGGCGATCGCCTGATCGCCTCGGCGGACCGGACCCCTGCGTCTGATCAGTGGCACGAACATCTCTATTCAATTGCGCTCTCCGACGGAGCCTTCACCGAGATCGCGACGCCGCGCGGTCCGCTCGGCGCCTTTGCGCTTTCACCCGATGGCGGCACGATCGCTTACGTCGGTGCGCGCGCGGACGGTCCTGACTCGCACGATTTGTATCTGCAGCCGATCGCAGGCGGTGCCGCCGTCAACCTCACGGCCACGCCGATCGATCGCCCCGTCAGCCAGCCGCGATGGGTGGACGCGCAAACCGTTGCCGTCCATGTCGCGCGCGGGTTCGCCAGCACTGTCGCGCTGGTCGGACGCGATGGGTCGATAGCGCCGATCGACGGGCTCGAAGTGAACCCTTCGTCGTTCGCACGGACTTCCTCGGGCACCCTGCTGTATGCCGGGGAGACCGTGACACACGCGCCGGAACTCTGGATCAAGATGCCGGGCACCGCGGCTCGATCGGTATCGACCGTCAACGAAAGATGGGCGGCGATACCCGTGATCGCTCCCGAGATCGTGAAGTACAAGAGCGCCGATGGCACCGAGATCGAGGCGGCGCTGCTCCTGCCCACGAGCGCAGCGAAGTCTGCTCAGGGTCGCGGACGCGGGTCAGACGCCGTCGCGCCGCACCTGCCTGCTGTGGTTCTCGTCCACGGCGGCCCGACCGGACGCTGGAGCGATACCTTCGAAGCGTGGGGACAGCTGCTCGCTGCGCGCGGATACGCGGTCCTCTACCCGAACGTGCGTGGCTCAGTCGGGTACGGCCATCGTTTCGTCGAGGCGAACCGGGCGGACTGGGGCGGCGGCGATTTCAAGGACGTCATGGCCGGCGCCGACTATCTGGTGGCACGCGGAATCGCCGATCCCGATCGCCTTGGCATCGGCGGCTGGTCGTACGGCGGTTATATGGCCGCGTGGGCAGTCACGCAGACCGCGCGCTTCAAGGCCGCAGTGTCGGGCGCACCGGTCATCGACATGGCCAGCGAGTTCGGCACCGAGGGAGGATCGGCGTACGACGAATGGTTCTACGGCACGCCGTACGAAAAGCTCGATGCCTTCATCAAAAGCTCGCCGATGACGTTCGTCAAGAACGCGAAAACGCCGACGCTCCTGCTACAGGGTGAGGATGACACCACCGATCCGATCGGCCAGAGCCAGCAGTTTTATCGCGGATTGAAACGTTACGGTGTGGATGCCGAATTGGTGCTCTATCCGCGCGAGCCGCATGGGCTGCGCGAGGAAAAGCATCTGCTGGATCGACTCAACCGCATCGTCGCCTGGTACGACAAGTACCTGATGCCGAAAGCCGCCGCGACCGCGCCGCAGCCCTAGAAGGATTGCGATTCTGCGCTACACCAGCTGCGGCAGGCCGGCCAGCGCACCCCACGTCTCAGGGTCCTGACACAGCAGCGTGTTGAGGTAGATGCGCACGTCGGCGACCGGAAACTCCGCGGCGATCTTCGCGGCCGCCGGCGCAACCTTCGCGGCGTCCGGCTTGACCTCGTCTTCTTGAATCAGGCCGTTCTCGTGGGCGATGCCCAGCGCGTCGAGAAACGCGCCCATCATCGGCCGATGGTCAGCCAGGTGATACAGGATGAGGGCACGCGCCGCGAGCGGATCGGGCAGGGTACCGAGCGTCGCGAGGTGGTGCGCCTTGCGGTCCAGATCGAGGCCGATCACGGTCTTGGCGCGAAATTTTTTCTGCTGCGCAATCAGGAACGCGGCCTGGACCTGATCGTCGGTCGCGTCGGGATCCTCCCAGAACGCGTGCGCGGCCTTCTGCCGCTGCTCGCTGGTCAACTGTTTCCACAAACGCGCCGGGGTCAACGTCGTCTCGGTCATCGTTGTCAGTCTAATCTGTTTTTTGCGGTTACCGAAGCCTGATGGCGCCACGCCACAGCGCAGGGAACGGGCAAAGTGCGGGTCCGCTACCCGAATTCGGCGCCGCCCGATTGTTGTTATCCTAGTGACATGCAATCACACTGGCTTCGTCTGGCGAACGTCGGCGGCCTCGCGTTGATCCTCGCGGCGTCGCTGAGCGCGCAGGCGCCGGTCCATCCGGTCAGTGGACGGCCGATTGCGCCGGTGATGGGATATCAGGGTGCCGACTGGCTCGAACGCACCGAGCGCGCAGACGAGGAGGCGCCGGACGTTGCACTCGACGTCCTGAAGATCGCCAAAGGCGCGGCGGTCGCCGACATCGGCGCGGGATCGGGCTACATCACGGTCAAGCTGTCGAGCCGCGTCGGACCGGAGGGACGCGTCTTCGCCACCGATGTGCAGCCGCAGATGCTGCAGATCCTCGGCCGGCGGCTCGCGGCCACCAAGATCACCAACGTCACACTCGTGCAGGGCACGCTCGACAATCCAGGACTCGATCCGGCATCGGTCGATCTCGAAATGATGGTGGATGTCTACCACGAATTGTCGCAGCCGCAGGCCATGCTCCGGCACCTGCGCGAGGCGCTCAAACCTGGCGGCCGGCTGGTGCTGCTCGAGTACCGCAAGGAAGATCCGTCAATCCCGATCAAACCCGAGCACAAGATGAGCGTCGCCAACGCCAAGCTCGAGGTCGAGTCCGAGGGCTTCACGCTGTCGAAAGTGGACGAGTCGTTGCCGCGCCAGCACATCCTCATCTTTACCGTCCGTGCTGTTCACTGAGCCGACGTTTCTTTTTCTCTTCCTGCCGCTCCTGCTGGCGTTGTATTTCGCGACCGGCTCGCGCGCGCATGCCTCGTACGCCAACTGGCTGCTGCTGGTCGCCAGCGTCATCTTCTACGCCGCGGGCGGCGGCGCCTTCACCTGGCTGATGCTTGGGTCGATCGCCTTCAATTACACAATGGCGATCGCGGTCGATCGTGTGCACGGTACCCCGGCGGCCACCAAACGACTCGGCTTCGCCGTCACGGTGAACCTGATCGTCCTCGGCGTATTCAAGTACGCCAACTTCTTCGTGGACAACGTCAACGCTGTGCGATCGATCGCAGGCGCGGCCCCCCTCGTCGTGCCACGAGTACTGCTGCCGATCGGGATCTCGTTCTTCACCTTTCACGCGATTTCCTACGTCGTTGACGTCTACCGGCGCGATGCGACTGCGCAGAAGAGCCCGGTGCATGCGGCGTTGTACCTGCTGCTGTTTCCCCAGCTGATCGCCGGCCCGATCATCCGCTACCGCGATATTGCCGATCAGCTCGCGCGCCGGATCGTGACGCTCGATGATTTCGCCTACGGCGTCCGCCGCTTCATCCTCGGGCTCGCCAAGAAAGTGCTCATCGCCAACATCGTCGCCGGCCCGGCGGACAAGATTTTCGCGATGCCCTTGACCGAGCTGTCCGCGGCGCACGCGTGGCTCGGCATCGTCTGTTACACGCTGCAGATCTACTTCGATTTTTCCGGCTACTCGGATATGGCGATCGGCCTCGGCCGGATGTTCGGCTTCCGGTTTCCCGAGAATTTCCGCTGGCCGTATGTGGCCGATAGCGTCCAGGCGTTCTGGCGGCGCTGGCACATCTCGTTGTCGTCCTGGTTTCGGGACTATCTGTACGTCCCGCTCGGTGGCAATCGCGTCAGTCCGGTGCGCACCTACGTCAACCTGGTGACAATCTTTTTTCTCTGCGGTCTCTGGCATGGCGCGAGCTGGAATTTCGCCATCTGGGGACTGTGGCATGGGCTGTTTCTGGTGATCGAGCGTTTGGTCTCGCACCGCGGACAAACATCGTCAACACCACATCGAGTGACACGAGCAGATAACCGCGAGCCCGGCATCCTCGATTGGCCGATTTGGCCCCATGTCTACACGATGCTGGTGGTGATGATCGGCTGGGTGTTTTTTCGAGCCGAGACACTGCCAGGCGCGCTCGGGTTCTTCAGGGCGCTGGCCGGGTTGAACATCGCGGCGCCGACGCCCTACACCGTCGGCTGGTACCTGACCCCGGAGCTCTGGCTGGCGCTCGTCGCCGGCACGATCGGCTCGACGCCCTGGGTGCCCGCGCTGCGTGCGCACTGGACGACCATGGAGCGGCCGGATGGCTCGTGGCGGCTCCAGCTGGTGAGCACGACCATGTTGATGGCGCTGCTGTTCGCCTCGATCCTGCAGGTCGCGGCGCGCACCTATAACCCGTTCATCTATTTTCGATTCTGATGAAAGCGCTGCTCGCTGCTTTGTTCGTCATCACGATTTCGCTGCCGCTGGCGGCGAACATCGCCGGGCATGACGGCGCCGATCCGGGTGGCGAGAATCGCGAACTGGCAGCGTTTCCGTCGCTGACCGGCTCGTGGAAGACGATCGCGGCGTTCGGGCCCGGCCTGAGCGCCTGGTTCGACGATCACTTCGGTTTCCGCTCCACCCTCGTCCGCTGGTATGGCGAGAGCCGCCTCTATGGTCTTGGTGTCTCGCCGACCGCGACGGTGGTCAAGGGAAACGCCGGCTGGTTCTTCTACGGGGACGACAAGTCGGTCGAAGACTATGCCGGGGTCGAACCCATGACCGAGACCGCCATCAGTAACTGGCGGTCGGCGGTGCTGCGCGCTCACGACTGGCTCGACGCGCGCGGCATCGCGTTCGTCTTTACGGTCGCGCCCGACAAATACGTGGTCTACCCGGAAGAAATGCCGGCGACGATCGCGAAGGTCGGCGACCTGTCGCGGACCGATCAGCTGTTGACCGGACTCCAGGATACGGGGATCGCCGTAGACGTGCGCCCGGCGTTGTTCAACGGCAAGCAGGGCGAACGCCTCTATCAGCAGACCGACACGCACTGGAACGATCGAGGGGCACTGCTCGCCTACCAGCAGATCATCACGCTGGTTCGCGTCCGCGTCCCGCGAACGCCGCCGGCGTGGACGCGCGACGATTTCAAGCCGGCGGAGCATGAAATCGAGGGCCTCGATCTCGCCGGCATGATGGGGCTGAAGCGAGTGCTGCGGGAGACCGATCTGGTGCTGATCCCGACGCGGCCGCGGCGGGCGAAAGTGCTCGAACCGGCCGGCGCCGCGCCGACCGACGAGGAGGGTCGAATCGTGACCGAGATCGACGACCCGTCACTGCCCCGGGCGGTGATTTTCAGGGATTCGTTCGTGTCGCGGCTGGTCCCGTTTCTCTCAGAACACTTCAGCCGCGCGGTGTATTTGTGGCAGAACGACTTTGATGCCGACGTCGTGGCGAAAGAGCATCCCGACGTGGTGATTCAGGAGATCGTGGGGCGGCACCTGTACGACTTCATTCCGTCGCCGGAACTGGTGCCAAAGCCATAGCGGCCGGGCGCCATTTTTTGTCAGTTCAAGTGCCTGATTTTGTCAGGCGCCAAGCGTCGTGTTCGCCGCCGCCAGCGAGAATCGCCACGTTTCCGCGAGCACCTGAGCGCTGGCGCGGGCATAAAGCCGGTCGTGTCGAAGGACGTTATCACCTTGAACGACACAGATTTCGAAGCGCGGGGCGTCTTCTCGTTCGATCATCAGACACTGCGTCCCGTCGCTCGAGGTCCACAGACGTTGCGTATTGAGCGTGGTAGCCATAACAGCCCGGGTAGTGCAAGTCGAGGGCCGCTTTTTGTGACGTAAAAGCATACGAAGACGCATCAAGTGCGTCCGAGTCGTCTCGCTTGGGTCAGGGACGATCAGTCGCCCTCGAGCCGCCAGCCGGCGCGGACGCCGTGCCGTAGTAGATGCCGTTGAACAGCAGTTTAAAGGTGCCGTGCGGCTGCGCGCGCCAGTTCACTTCGTTGCCGAACAGGACGACGTGGCCCTTTCCGACCGGCGCTTCGATGATCGACACGGCCTGATCGAGATATTGCTGGCCCCAGGCCCAGCCGCTGCGTAACGGCGTCGGACTGTCGTACCACGCGATCGGCTTGACGCCTTTCAGCTCCGCGTCCGGCAAGAGACGGAACGCCGGGCTCTCGTCGTAGAACACGTAGGCGCGATCCTCCATCCCCCACGCCAGCGGCTGTGTGTTGTCGATGCGGGCCTCCAGGATCGAGCCGGGAACGAAGAACTTTTCCCGCGGCAGCGACCGCTCGACGCCGCCGCTGACACGTTCGACGAGCGCGTCGCGAATCGGCAGGCCAAGCTGGTAGCCGAACGCGGTAGACGATCCGATCGTGAGGATCGTGCCGCCGTTCTGCACGAACCGCTGCAACTGCGGCACCGTGGTCGCGGTTGAGACGCGACCGAGGTGACTGCGGAATTCCGCAGGGATGCTGTCGGCCGGAGGCTGACCGCCAAAGCCGCCGCCACCGCCGCGGCTCTCGCTGCCGGGAATTCCTCCGTCGGTGAACACCAGCACGTCGAACTTCGCGTTGAGGTTGCCCGCGTCCAGCGTCTGCGGATACACCACTTCGAACGGGAACTCGTATTGCTCGAACAGCCAGCGCGTCCAGCCCGACGTCATCGAGCCGCCGTACTGGTCCCAGAGCCCGATGCGAACCGGCTTCAGCTTGAGCACGTCAGTCGGCCGCGCGTCCACGGCGCCGAAGTTCAGACCCTTGTCGGCAGTCAGCTTCTGCAGAATCGGCAAGGTGGTCGGCTTCGCGGGGATGTACATCGCGCCGACCGGGTAGGTCTTGCCGCCGACGGTCCACGGCGACTTGAGCCAGTAGACTTCTTCATTGGCCTTCAGCAGCCGGTTGACCGCGACGAACGCGTCGTTGACCTGATGGCTGAGAAGGTAGCCGCCGGTCGCGCTCGGCGCCGGAGCGATCTGTCCGGCCGGTATCGGCGCGAGATCGGCAATGCTTTCGCACGGGCAGTCGAACCCGTCGAGAATGCGGTCGTATTTGATGCCCATCGAATACGCGATGTTGTAGCCGGTCACGTCGTACGGGGGACGCGGCGGTCCACCCGGATACGGAATGTCGTCCGGGTGATCCTGCGGCTCGAACATGTCCATCAGATGGGCGCGGAATGGCTGCGCCGATTTCACGACATAGGACCCGGCGCCGTACTCCTTCCCCGCCACGGTGAACGCGGTCCTGGCGCGTTGCACGACCACGCCGCCTTTGATCAGGATATTGACGAACTTGGTCGCGGTCAGGAAGTCGGGCTGGCCGACCGGCACCACGAAGCCGCGCGGATCGCGCAGCTTCGGATCGTGGAGCACGGTGTTGTAGATCGCGACCGGTGCGCGACCCACGCGGCCGCCGCCCGGCGCGCCGCCACGGCCACGACGCGGTCCGACGTCCGCGCCGCTTCGGCTGGCGCCTGCGGCCGCGGTTTCAATCGCCTCACGTGCGGCGTCGATGCGCTTGGGATGGATCGTCCAGTTGTCGCGGTTCCCCTTGTCGATGGCGTTCTTCGCCATCTTGTACATGTTGAACAGGAAGTCTTCGTGACGCTTCGACGCGATATCGAGAATCGCGTAGTTGTTGGTCATCTCGTACTCGATCGACTGCCGGAAGTGCCACGTCTGCGGCGCAATCGGATTGGGCACGTCGGCGCGAGGCAGCTGCATGTCGAGCACAAACGGGATCTCGACCGGCGTCGGATTGCCGATGATTTCGGTGAGGATGCCGATCTGATTGTGGAAGTACGACATCGTCCGGATGCCGCCGTTGAACCAGGTCGAGTACGGGGCGCCGCTGCGCATCACCGCGCCGGGCTTGTTCTCGACCGCCAGCCGGGTATGAATCGCCGAGCCGACCATGTCGATACCCAGCACCACCAGCGGATCGAAGTTGTAGTTGAAGGGATCGCGGAACGGCGGCGCGAACAGCACGGCGCCGTCCGGACCGGTCTGGTGGTGGTTGTACATGATCGCGGGGTACCACTCGCGATACATCACCTTGTTCGCGTTGACGCTCTCCGACATGTTCATCATGTAGAAATCGCGGTTGTCGTCGTGCCCGATGTACTTCTCGTACAGCCGCGGGATGCCATTGGTCGAACGCTTCTTCTCATCCGGCTCGCGCATGTACCAGTCCGAGACCAGTTCCATGCCGTCCGGGTTGACCAGGGTGCAGAGGATCACGGTGTCATTCAGGATCCGCATCGTTTCCGGATCGGTCCTGGACGTCAGGCGATAGATGGTCTCGATCAGCTGCTGGGTGCCAACCACTTCGGTCGCGTGCAGGCCGCCATCGATCCACACCACCGTCTTGCCCTCTCTCGCCAGCTGGTGCGCCTGCTCCTCGGTGATGCCGTCGGCCAGCGCGAGTTTGCGGTTGGCCTCTTTGATTTGTGCGAGCTTCTTGTGATTTTCCGGCGAGGTGATGATCGCCGTCAGTTCGGGCCGGCCTTCTTCGGTCTTGCCGATGTCCACGACCGTGAGGCGATCGGATTCCTTGTCAAGCTTGCGCAGGTACTCGACGTATTGCGTGTAGTTCGCCAGCCAGTAGTCGTCGCCGACGTCGTGGCCGAACTGCTCCTTTGGCGTCGTGATTTTCTGCGCCGCTGGCCGGTTTTGCGCCTGCGGTACGGCCGCGGCGAGCGAAACGGTCAGCGCCACCAGGGCAATGAATCTCTTGGACATATAAGGCCTCTCGCGAGATGGAACGGGCGAGAGGGGATGGTAGCAGAGATGCTCGAGTTGAGGATCTGAGGGTTCTAACGATCTAAGGATTTGAGGATTTGAGGGACTTGAAGTGAGAGCTTAACTGGGACCGGTCCTCGTCGCGCGCGATAGACTCGCGGCGCACGAGGGCCGGTGGCGAACTCGCAGGTGCGGCGCTCGGCAATCGACTCGGGGCTATCGACCAC
>DASXGC010000431.1:0-4447 GCA_036489235.1 Vicinamibacterales bacterium | reverse complement strand
CGTCTTCATGGTCGTGGTCGAACGCACCGACGCGGCCAAGCGGCCCAACGTGCCGAACTACGTCACCGAATCGAGCTACACCGAGGACATTCCCGCCCGAACCTTCGTCGGCGACGCGCAGGACAAGCGCACGCTGGCGGTAATGAATCTCGAAACCGGCAAGACCCAGCTAGCGGACGCCGAATTCGCCGCCAAGCGCGACCCGCGCTGGGGGATGGTGCAGCTGTCGGAATCGGGATCGGCAGCGGTGGCGCACGTTCGCGCCGCGAACAACAAGGACCGCTGGCTGGTCGCGGTGGACGCGGAAACCGGCAAGACACGGGTGCTGGACGCGCTGCACGACGAGGCGTGGGTGCGCGAGCTGGGCGGCTTTGGTCCAGCCGACCAGCCGTTCGGCTGGTACCCGGACGAGAAGCGCATCTGGTTCCTGTCCGAGCGCGACGGCTTCATGCACCTCTACAACCTGGACACTACGGCCGCATCGCCTGCGGCGAAGCAGCTGACGCAGGGCAAGTGGGAAATCGATTCCGTCAGCCTGTCGCCCGATCGCAAGACGTTCTACATCAACAGCACCGAAGCGAATCCCGGCGAGCGCCAGATTTACGCCATGAGCGTGGACGGCGGCGCGCGAACGAAACTGACCTCGATGACCGGGTCGAGCGCCGGCGATGTGTCGCCTGACGACAGCACGTTCGGGCTGATCTACTCATACAGCACGAAACCGCCCGAGGTGTTCGTCATGGCAAATCGCGCTGGCGGCCAGGCCGAGCAGGTCACGACCTCCTCGACGGCGGAATGGCGTTCGTACAAATGGGCCGACCCGCAGTTGATCACCTACAAGACCCGCGACGGCGTCGACGTCTACGCGCGGTTGTTCACTCCGGAAATGGTCGGCGCCCGCCGCGATCCCTCGGCGCCTGCCGTCGTGTTCGTCCACGGCGCCGGCTATCTTCAGAACGCCCACAAGTACTGGTCGAGTTACTTCCACGAGTACATGTTCAACAACCTGCTCGCATCCAGGGGCTACGTGGTTCTGGATCCCGACTACCGCGCGAGTGCCGGGTACGGGCGCGACTGGCGCACCGCCATCTACCGCCACATGGGCGGCAAGGATCTCGACGATGTGGTGGATGGCGCGAAGTACCTCGTGGATACGCAGAAGGTCAACGCCAGGCACATCGGCGTGTACGGCGGCAGCTACGGTGGCTTCATCACGTTGATGGCTATGTTCACATCTCCGGACACGTTCGCCGCAGGCGCGGCGCTGCGGCCGGTCACCGACTGGACGCACTACAACCACGGCTACACCTCCAGTATCCTCAACGACCCGCAAACCGATCCGGAGGCTTATCGTCAGAGCTCGCCGATTTATTTCGCCGAGGGCCTCAAGGGGTCGCTGCTGATCTGCCACGGCATGGTAGACACGAACGTGCTCTTCCAGGACACCGTGCGTCTGACCCAGCGCCTGATCGAGCTGCGCAAGACCAACTGGTCGGTGGCGCCGTTCCCGGTGGAGAACCACGGCTTCGAAGAAGAAACGAGCTGGGCGGACGAGTACCGGCGGATCCTGAAGCAGTTCGACGACAACCTGAAAAACCATGACCCGCGACGACCTTCTTAGTCTGTACCGCCAGTCGGGCGCACTGCTCGAAGGGCATTTCCGCCTCACCTCGGGGTTGCACAGCACCGGCTATCTGCAATGTGCGCTGGTGTTGCAGCATCCGCAGCACGCGGAAACGCTCGGCCGCGCGATCGCGGAGCGCACGCGCGACCTGCGGCCGACGGTCGTCCTGTCGCCGGCACTGGGTGGGCTGATCATCGGTCACGAGGTCGCCCGCGGTCTCGGCGTCCGCGCGATCTTCGCGGAACGCCAGGATGGCGCCCTGACACTGCGGCGCGGATTCTTCCTCGACCCCGCCGATCGCGTCCTCGTTGTCGAAGACGTGCTGACCACCGGCGGCTCGACGCGCGAGACGATGGAAGTAGCAAAGGCGGCGGGCGGACAGGTGGTCGGCGCCGCCTCGATCGTCAATCGCAGCGGCGGCACCGCGGCCTTCGACGTCCCGCTGGTCTCGTTGCTGGACATTGCCTTGCCGACGTATCAGCCGGACGCCTGTCCGCTGTGTGCGCAGGGGCTGGCGGTGGTGAAGCCGGGTTCGCGACCGACGCCACAGTGAACACGGCGCCGATATAAGGCATGCCGACGTTCAAGATCATCGTCGCCTACGACGGCACCGACTACGTCGGCTGGCAGCGTCAGGCGAACGGCGTCTCGATCCAGGCGCTGATCGAAGAGTCGTTGCGGGCGCTCGACGAACGCGAGGTGACCGTGCACGGCGCCGGGCGGACCGACGCCGGCGTGCATGCGCTTGGTCAGGTCGCAGCCTTCGCCTTGAATCGTTCGCTGCCGCCGGCAGCATTGGTGAAGGCGATCAACGCGCGGCTGCCGGCGGCGATCCGGGTCCTGTCTGCCGAAGAAGTGCCGTCCGATTTTCAGCCGCGTTTCGCCGCGCGCGACAAGACCTATCGCTATCGCATCTGGAACGCGGAAACGATCAGCCCGTTCGAAAGCCGCTATGCGTGGCACATCGGCGGCGACCTGAACGTGCCGGCCATGCGATCGGCGGCGGCACTGCTCGTCGGCTGCCACGACTTTGCCGCCTTTCAGGCCGCCGGAAGTCCAACCGCAACGACCGAAAGGGAGATTCTGGCGTTGACGATCGAGTTTGACGAACGTGCGCCAGCCGCGCCGGCAACGCGCCTCGCCGGCGTGCATCACGTTCCGTGTGAGGCAGACCGGTCCGCCGGCGCGCTGATCACTTGCGAAGTGACCGGAAACGGCTTTCTCCGGCACATGGTGCGCACGATTGTCGGCACCCTGGTGGAGGTTGGACGCGGGCGTCAGCCGGCCGAATGGGTCGGCCACGTACTGGCAGCGCGCGAGCGGTCGATGGCGGGTCCCACCGCGCCGCCGCAGGGGCTGTTTCTGGTCGGCGTGAGCTACGGCGCGTTGCTTGCGGACAAGCCTTAAGACCCTGTACACTCGGGGTTTGTTGCGAATGGACCGTCATGTCGCTTGAGCAGATCCTCGCGTCGATTCCGCCGGGATCGCCCGACCAGACGCTGGCGCGCCAGGTCAATTTCGCACAGTTGCCGTCCCACGTCGCCATCATCATGGACGGCAACGGCCGCTGGGCGGCCCACCGCCACCTGCCGCGGGTCGAGGGGCACCGCGCCGGCATCGATTCAGTGCGCGAGGTGGTCGAAACCTCCGCCCGGCTCGGCATCGACGTCCTCACCCTCTACGCATTTTCGGTCGAGAACTGGAAGCGTCCCCGCGCCGAAGTGAACACGCTGATGCTGCTGCTCAAGCGGTACATCCGCCTCGAGCTGGGCACCCTTCACGAAAACGACATCCGCTTCAATGTGATCGGCCGTCCTGAAGAACTGTCGCCGGACGTGCGGCGTGAGCTGGAAATTGGCATCCGCCAGACGGAAAACAATGGCGGCATGCTGTTCAACATCGCGTTGAATTACGGCGGGCGGGCCGAGATCGTCGATGCCGCGCGCCGGGCGATTGCCGCCGGCATCAGTGCGGACGATCTCGACGAACGGCGCTTTGGCGACTTTCTCTACACTGCCGGCCAGCCCGATCCCGACCTGCTGATTCGCACCAGCGGCGAGATGCGGGTCAGCAACTTCCTGCTGTGGCAGATTGCCTACTCTGAGATCTGGGTCACCGAAACCTTGTGGCCGGACTTCCGCCGCCGCGATCTGCTCGAAGCGATCGTCGCGTACCAGAAACGCGATCGCCGCTACGGCGGTATCAAGCCGTCCCCAGTCGCGCTCGGCATCAAGTGACCCGCGTCCTGAGCGGCGCCGCCCTCGTGCTGGTCGCGATCGGCGTCGTCTGGTTCGCGAACACGCCGGTGTTCTTCGCGTTTGCGTTCGGTCTCACCGTGCTCGCGACTGAGGAACTGCTGAAACTGGCGTATGCGAGCCGGGTCGACCTGCCGGTGACCGCCTGTCGATTTGCGACGGCGCTGGTGATCTGCAGCAGCGCCTTCGCCGGCGCACTCGAGGTCGGGCTGTTGAGCGCGTTCGTTGCCGTCGCCGCTGCGTCCCTCGGCTCGTGGCGTGGTGGGCCGGACGCCTTGACAACGGTGGCCGTCGCCCTGTTTCCGGCGTTTTACGTGGCGCTGCCAATCGCCGCGATGGTCGGCATCCGGGTACACGGTGGACCGCCGGCGCTGTTCCTGCTGATGTTGACGGTCATGGTTAGCGACACGGCGCAGTACTACTCGGGCCGGGCGTTCGGCCGGCGGCCGCTGGCGCCGCTGGTCAGTCCCAAGAAGACGATCGAGGGCGCGATCGGCGGCTTCGTCTTCGGAGGCGCGGTGTTCACGATCATCGGCGCCTGGTGGCTGCCGGACACGCCTGCGCCATT
>DASXGC010000377.1:0-3613 GCA_036489235.1 Vicinamibacterales bacterium | reverse complement strand
GCGAATGAAGCTGTTCATCGACCCCGCCGACATGAAGGCCCAGTACGACAAGGCGCCGGCCTGGCTGCAGTCGCTGATGACCGCGTGGGCCGACGGCCTGAATTTCTACCTGTCCACGCACCCAAACGTGACGCCGCGGGTGATCAAGCATTTCGAGCCCTGGATGGCGCTGACCTTTAGCGAAGGCAGCATCGGCGGTGACATCGAGCGGGTCAATCTGAACCAGCTCGAGGCGTTCTACGGCAAGACGCCGGAGAAGATGGTCAGCCTCGAAGAGCGCGAGCGTTTCGTCGAGCCGACCGGATCGAACGGCGCTGCGATCGCGCCCTCGAACACCGCGGCTCACCATGCGTTGCTGCTGATCAATCCGCACACGTCGTTCTTCTTCCGCTCGGAACTGCAGATGACGAGCGAGGAAGGTTTGAATGCGTACGGCGCGTCGACCTGGGGTCAGTTTTTCATCTACCAGGGCTTCAACGAGAAGACCGGCTGGATGCACACTTCGAGCGGCGTGGACAACATCGACGAGTACCTCGAGACGGTGACGAAGAAGGGCGACGGCTATACCTATCGCTACGGCAACGAAGAACGGGCCGTGATCGTGAAGAAGATCGTCGTGCCCTACAAGACCGGCGGAGGAATGGCGCAGAAGGAGTTCACCGTCTTCCGCACCCATCACGGGCCGGTCGTTCGGGAAGCCGACGGCAAGTGGGTGAGCATCCGGTTGATGGAGGAACCGCTCAAGGCACTCCAGCAGTCCTATCTTCGGACCAAGGCAAAGGACTACAAGTCGTACATCGAGTCGATGGAGCTCCACACCAACTCGTCGAACAACACGATTTTCGCGGACGCCGCCGGCGACATCGCCTATTTCCACTCGAATTTCATTCCCAACCGCGACCCGAAGTTCGACTGGACCAAGCCGGTGGACGGCAGTACGCCGGCCACCGAGTGGAACGGCGTAATGTCCTTCAGCCAGACGCCGAATCTGCTGAATCCGGCGAGCGGCTGGCTGTACAACTCCAACAACTGGCCCTGGTCTGCGGCGGGCGCGAGCAGTCTCAAGCGTGCCGACTATCCCGTGTACGTGGACCGCGGCACCGAGGAGAGCCCGCGCGGTTTCCACGCGCTCCGCGTGTTCGACAACAAGAAAGACTTCACCCTCGACTCCCTGATTGCCGCGGCCTACGACAGCTACCTGCCGCAGTTCGCGATCATGATGCCGCCGCTTCTGAAGGCCTACGATCAGCTGCCGTCCTCGAATCCGCTGAAAGCGAAGCTGGCTGAGCAAATCTCGGTGCTGCGTTCCTGGGATTACCGCTGGTCGGTGACGTCGGTGCCGACCGCGCTGGCGATCTACTGGGGGGAAGAAGCCGCACGACACGTCGCAGACGAGGCACGGAAGGCCGGCACATCGGCAGACAACTACGTGGCTGCGCACGGCACACCCGAATTGATGCTTCAGGCGCTGGCCGCAGCCTCCGATCGGCTGACCGCCGACTTCGGGACCTGGAAAACCGCGTGGGGCGACATCAACCGTTATCAACGCATCAACGCCGCCATCGTGCAGCCCTTCAACGACGCGTCGCCGAGTATTCCGGTCGGCTTCACCTCGTCGCGCTGGGGTTCGCTGGCGTCGTTTGGTGCGCGCACCTACAAAGGGACGAAGAAGATGTACGGTACCACCGGCAACAGCTTCGTTGCGGTCGTCGAGTTCGGCGACCAGGTTCGCGCCAAGGCGATCACTGCCGGCGGCGAAAGCGGCGACCCGAAGTCGCCGCATTTTGGCGACCAGGCGCAACGCTACAGCACCGGCGGGCTTCGCGACGTCTACTTCTACCCGGCCCAGCTCGCTGGGCACACCGAGCGGCGCTATCACCCGGGCGCCCCATAGTCACGTGGGTTCCCGTGGACTGATCAAGCTCGCCGTCGGACTGGTGGCGCTCGGCGGTCTCGGCGTGCTGTTCGTGCGCTCCGCGCAGAGCACGCGCGCCGAGCCGTACTCGATCCCGGGTGGGCGTTTAACTCACTGGACGCTGACCGTCGACGAGACGCCCTCATCGTCGCGCACGCTGGTGTCGCTCCGGCCGCCGCCCGAGCTGATGCCGTCGCTATTCAATCAGGTGTTCGCTCGATCGGGCGAGACGATGAGCAGTCCTATGCCGGCTGCACTGCCGCTCGTGCTTCAGAGCGACATCGATCCGCCTGGCGCGATCGGCTCCGACACGATCCTGTCGCTGGCGCGCGACGCCGGATTCGAAGCGGCAACGATTCGACCTCGCTGCATGGCGCACCGCCGCGTCAGCGAGCCGGGGTCGACTCGCCAGGTGTACTTCCTCCGGCTCGAGGTGCCAAACTTCGAGGAGTTCCGCCGTCAGTTGGCGCAGAAACTGACGGCAGTCGGCGCCAAACCGTTGATTCCCGCCGCGCTCACGCCGGTGATGATCGTCGGCGCCACTGACGCGAGCTTCAGCCGCTGGCTGCCGCTCACCCCTGAAGCAGACGATGACTGCATCGCACCGGTGGTGCCGTGATTGAGGCGAACCGAACGCATGTCTGAGACGCTCCTGATCGACCGCGACGTTCTGGTCACCGCGATTACCACTTTTCTCTCGGGCCAGGACCGCCGCACGCTCGACGTGATCCGCCGGGCGCTCGAGCGCGCCATCGACGAGGCGGGCCCGGATTCGCTGCTGCATCTGAGCGAGCGGATGGCGCATACCGGCGCCGACTGGACCTATTACCCATCGGATCCTCTGGCGCGTCGCATTCATCATCTGCTCGCCGATCGAATCCTCGACCCCGGCTCGGCGCTGATCGGCGCCGAACATCTCGCCGCCATCGAAGGAAAACCGGTTGTGGTGCTGGCCAACCACCTCTCCTACTCGGACGCCAACCTGCTCGAGGCCATCCTGCATCGCGCCAGTGGCGTCGCCCTGTCGGATCGTCTCGTCGCGATCGCCGGACCGAAGGTCTATTCGAGTGTCAAACGCCGTTTCTCGGCGCTCTGCTTCGGCACGATCAAGACGCCGCAGAGCAGCGCGCTGTCGTCGGAGACCGCGGTGATGAACCCGCGCGAGGTGGCGCGGGCGGCTCGCCGCGCCATCGACGTCGCGCACGATCGTCTTGCCGCCGGCGATGCGCTCCTGGTGTTTGCCGAGGGCACGCGCAGCCGGAGCAACGGCCTGCAGCCGCTGCTCGCCGGAGTGACCCGCTATCTCGATTTCCCGCAGGTCTCGATTCTGCCAGTCGGTATCGCCGGCACTGAGGCGCTGTTCCCGATCGGCGACGACACCGTCCACGCCGTACGCATCGTCACGCGGATCGGCCGGCCGTTTTCCGCGGGCGCCCTCCGCGCCCGGGCCGGAGACGACCGCCGCATGATGATGGACGTTGCCGGTCTCTCGATCGCTGAGCTGCTGCCGCCGGAATATCGTGGTGTGTACACCGATTCGGCGCCGGATCTGGCCGGCGCGCGCCGGGCGAAACAGACGCTCTTCGACTGACGGGGAATTGGCGATAGACTGCTGGCCATGCACACCAAACCGGTGAGTTCGAGCCGATGACCGCGGCACAAGCGCGCGGCACGTTCGACGTCAAAGTGATGCCGCAG
>DASXGC010000370.1:0-2380 GCA_036489235.1 Vicinamibacterales bacterium | reverse complement strand
TGTACCGTGCAGTCGCGGCGTCGGCGATCCTCGCGATTGCTTCGCTCGTTATTCGTGCCGACGTCACGCCGCCTACCCAGGCGGCCGAAATCCAGCTTCAACTCGGCGACATCCTGTTCTCCGAAGGCAGGTTCCTCGATGCGCTCGACGCGTATCGCAACGCGCTGAACGTCGCGCCGCCCGACAACATCCGCCGGTCGCGGATGGGGGTGATCGCGTCGGCGCTGCGTGTCGCGGAGTTCGACCTGGCGCGCGACGAGGCCGAAAAGCTGTTCACCTCCGACCCCAAGGCTCCGGAAGCGATGTCGCTCTACGGCGACGCGCTCTGGTCGATGGGTCTCTTCCAGGAAGCTGAGCAGAAGTACAAGGATGCGTTGGCGGTGGCGCCGGAACTGGCGCGCGGACATCACGGGATGGCGAAGGCGCTGGCTGCGCGCAGCCGGCTGGAAGACGCGATGAACGAGGGTCAGGCAGCACTGCGGCTGTCGCCTCGCGATCTGGAAATCCACCACACCGTCGGGACCATCTACGAGCGGCAGCACAAGTACGAGGAAGCCGCCGGCGCGTACTCGAACTACGTCAACCTGCTGCCGAACAAGGATCACAGCGAGAAGGCCGACTGGTCGCGCGCGGAAATCCGGTTCCTCCGGTCGTTCGGCCAGCGGGTGCCGTTTGAAACCGATCCCGGCGCCGAGGATCATCTGTACACCGTCGACTTCCGTCTCGTGAACGACAAAGTCGTCGTTCGCGCGAAGGTCAACGACGCGGCGGCGCAGGACTTCGTCGTCGATACCGGCTCCGAGAACACGGTCATCACGCGCCCGACGGCCCAGCGCCTCGGCATCACCCCCGTCACCTACACGTTGAGCGCGGGCGTCGGTCGGGTGGGCCTGCGCGGTCTGCAGCTGGCGCGCATCGATACGCTGGAACTCGGATCGCTCAAGCTGCGCAACGTGCCGTGCCTGATCAAGAACCCGCCGCTGCGCGACATTCCGGTGAAGGAAACCGAGGGGCTGTCGCCGATCGCGCTCGGCTACTCGATGGTCATCGACTACAAGTCGCACAAGCTGACGTTCGGCAAACACCTGCCGGAGGAGCCGAAGGATTTCGAGCTGCCGCTGCGCCTGCACCGGCTGGCCACGGTGCGCGGCACCGTCGACGGCAGCCACCAGGCAAACTTCGTCGTCGACACCGGCGGGGAAGTGATCTCGATCAGTTCGGCGACGGCGACCTCGCTGCAGCATCCCGACTCGGGCCGCCGGATTGCGCTGAAGGTCTACGGAACGTCCGGGTGGGATCCCGACGCGTTCCTCATGCCTGGCGTGGATCTGATGTTCGACACGATCAGCTACAAGAACTTCCCGGTCGTCGTCTTGAATCTCAACGCGCCGAGCGCACTGCTTGGTTTCCAGTTGGGCGGAATCGTCGGGCACAAATTCCTGAGCAAGTACCGCGTCGGGATCGATCTCGAACGCTCGGTGCTTCGGCTGAAGAACGTCTCGTAAGTACGAAGTACGAGGTCTGACGTACGACGGTCAGCTTTCGTACTTCAGACTTCGTACTTCGTCCTTTCAAATTTCAGACTTGCGCTTCAGGCGAAGCGCTCGTCGCCGTTGCGCCGCTTCGCACACCTCTCGCTCCTCATCGCTCTCCACGAGCAGCGGTGGAATGCCGACCTTCGCGCCGTCGCGGTCGATCGCGACGAACGTGAGAAAGGCGCGGCTCGTCAGCTGACGCTTGCCGGTCAGAATCTCTTCCGAGAACACATCGACCCGCACCTCCAATGACGTCGTGAAGACGCAGGTGACGCGTGCCTTCAGGATGATGAGGTCGCCGACCTTGATGGAGTGCAGGAACTGGAGATCGTCGACGGCGGCGGTCACCAGCAGCGTGCGGGTGTGGCGATGGCAGGCGATGGCGCCGGCGATGTCGATGAGGTGCATGACCGTCCCGCCGAGGATGAACCCGAGGGGGTTCGCATCGTTGGGCAGCACCACCTGCACCATCTCGGTGGCGGAATCGGCGGCGCGCTTCGGGGTCAGTTGCGAACTGTCAGTCATCGGCGAACCATCAACCCTAAGCCCTTAGCCCTAAGCCCTGAGCCATGGAGAGGACTTCCATACTACTCTCCCAATAACACCGGATCCTCATGCAGCGCGATCGCGACCTGCTTCAGCAGATCGTCCATCGTCGCGTGGTGGCCGATGAGGAAGCGGGAGACGAACCGGAAGACCGGGTTCGCGACCCAGCCGTCTTCGACGATGGCCACCTCGGAGCCGTCGGGCGTGGGAGCGATCGTGATCGTCCAGGTTCCGCCGAAATTCTTTTCTGCCTCCGTCACGCGCGTCCGCAGCCGATGGGGCGGGTCGTTTTCGAGGAT
>DASXGC010000367.1:0-8035 GCA_036489235.1 Vicinamibacterales bacterium | reverse complement strand
TGGGCCTGTGTCAGCGTGACCGCCCCGCAGATGGCGACCGAGGTTGCGAGAATGAAATGCCGGAGCGCGTGCTTCTTCATGTCGCGATGATAGCGCCTTGCAGGAGAGGAGAGCTACGAATGTAAAGTCCGACTTGGCGGGACGAAAACGAAAACCCGCGGAAACCGTTCGGTCCCCGCGGGTTGATTGGCCAGGCTGAAATTTGCCGCTGCGGTCGGTTAGTAGCGGTAGTGCTCCGGCTTGTACGGTCCATCGACCGGGACACCGATGTAGTCCGCCTGATCCTTCGAGAGCTTGGTCAGCTTCACGCCCAGGTGATCCAGGTGCAGCCGCGCCACCTGCTCGTCGAGATGCTTCGGCAGCATGTAGACCTTCTTTTCGTACTTGCCGGTGTTGGCGTGCAGTTCCAGCTGCGCGATCACCTGATTCGTAAACGACGCCGACATCACGAAGCTCGGGTGACCGGTCGCGCAGCCGAGATTCAGCAGACGCCCCTCGGCGAGGATCATCACGCTGTGGCCGTCCGGGAACTTGAACTCGTCGTACTGCGGCTTGATGTTGATCCGCTCGACGCCCTTGTACTTCTTCAGCCCGGCCATGTCGATCTCGTTGTCGAAGTGGCCGATGTTGCCGACGATGGCCTTGTCCTTCATCTTCGCCATGTGCTCGACGGTGATGATGTTGTGGTTGCCGGTCGCGGTGATGAAGATGTCCGCGTCCTTGATCACATCGTCGATGGTCGCGACCTGGTAGCCTTCCATCGCCGCCTGCAGCGCGCAGATTGGGTCGATTTCGGTGACGATGACGCGTGCGCCCTGGCCGCGCAGGGCCTGCGCGCAGCCCTTGCCGACTTCACCGAAGCCGAAGACCACGGCGACCTTGCCGCCCAGCATGACGTCGGTGGCGCGGGCGAGACCGTCCGGCAGCGAGTGGCGGCAGCCGTAGATGTTGTCGAACTTGCTCTTGGTGACCGAGTCGTTGACGTTGATCGCGGGGAAGAGAAGCGTCCCCGCTTCCATCATCTGGTACAGCCGATGGACGCCGGTCGTGGTCTCTTCGGAGACGCCGCGCAGCGAGGACGCGATGCGGGTGTAGCGGCCCTTGTCCTTCGCGATCGACTGACGAATCGTCTCGAGAATCACGCCCCATTCCTCGGGTTCGCTCTCGGGCTTGAATGCCGGCACTACGCCGCTCTTCTCGAACTCGACACCCTTGTGCACCAGCAGCGTCGCGTCGCCGCCATCGTCCACGATCAAGGTCGGGCCGCTGCCGTCCGGCCACTCGAGCGCCTGCTCGGTGCACCACCAGTATTCTTCGAGTGTTTCACCCTTCCACGCGAACACCGGCGTGCCCTTGGGGTTGGCCATGGTGCCGCCATTTTCGGGACGGCCGACGGCCACTGCGGCGGCGGCGTGATCCTGCGTCGAAAAGATGTTGCACGACACCCAGCGGACGTCGGCGCCGAGTTCGACCAGCGTCTCAATCAGGACCGCGGTCTGAATCGTCATGTGCAGCGAGCCCATGATGCGGGCGCCGGCCAGCGGTTTTTTGGCACCATGCTGCTTACGCAGCGCCATCAGCCCCGGCATTTCCTGCTCGGCGAGGCGCATTTCCTTGCGGCCGAAATCGGCTTCGGCGAGGTTCTTCACCTTGAACGGTTCGCGCCCTGCCGCTTTCGCGGCTTCGTACGGATGCATCTTCTCGGTTGCGGTTGCCATTTCTGTTTTCTCCTGATTTCGCATTTTCGCGGCTGAGGCCGCGCTACACCGTGGTCTGATTCTTCTTCGTGCCTTCGCGACTTCCTGGTTGCAGTCGTTGTGTTGCTGTTGCGACGAACAAGCCCGGGCCTTTCGTGCGCGGGTCCGGCGGCAGCGCGACGATCCTGACCTCTCCAAAGCCGGCGTCGTCAAACATCCGGCGCATTTGTCCGTCGCTGAAGCCGAGCCACACGTGACCCATCTGTTGCCGGTAGTTCTCGCGCTCGTGGGGCAGCATGTCCACGAGGATGAGGCGTCCACCCGGCTTGAGCACGCGCGCGACTTCGGCCAGCGCCCGCTCCGGCTCCGGCACGTGATGCAGCACCAGCATCAGCGTCGCCGCGTCCAGCCGGCCAGCGTCTACCGGCAGGGCCTCGAGTTCGCCGCGCCGAAGGTCGACGTTGTCGAAGCCGTGCAGCCGCTTTTTCGCCGCCTGCAGCATTGCCGCCGATGCGTCGACGGCGACGATGCGCGCTACGAACGGCGCGAGGACCGCGCTGATTTGTCCCGTGCCGCAGCCCAAATCGCCGACCGTCCAATCACTGTGGGCGAACGCCGCCAGCGCGGCAAGATGAAAGCGATCGCCGAACAGCTCGTCACGGACGCGATCCCATTGTCCGGCCGATGACGAGAAGAATTCCTGTGATTTGGTGCGGCGTTCGACGAGTGCCGCCTGCAGGCGGCGCTGATCCTGGACGGCGGAGGAAGACGAGCCCACCTGTTCGCGGACCAGCAACCAGAGGCGTCTCGCGGAACTGTCGAGCTCGTCACGACTCTCGACGAGCTCCGGCCGTCCTGCGCGCGTGGTCGAAGGGCGCGTCATCGTGTAGAGGTTGCTCGTGCCTTCGGCTCGCGCCGCGGTCCATCCGCTGTCAGACAGCGCCTTGAGATGCCGGCTGACCGTGGATTGGGGCAGCTGCATGATGCCGCACAGCTCGGACACCGTCAGCTCGTGCCGGTCGAGCAGCAGCAGGATACGGCTGCGCGTGGTGTCGGCCAGCGAGGCGAGATGATCGAGAATAGCCGGCGCAGATGACTTCATCCGTATAACCGGATTAAAGGATATACGAGAACCCGGCGACTGGCAACTGGCAATCAAGGCATCCTGGACGGACCTCGCGTGCGATGATGAAGCGTGACTGTGGCGACCCATCCGACCGAGCATGTGCCGGAGATTTCGCGCGACGACCTCGTGCGCGCACTCCGCGCCGGTGGCATCACGCTGGTCGACGTGCTGCCGCCTGAGTCGTTCGCCGCGGTGCATATTCCCGGTGCGATCAACCTACCGCTGATCGATTTGCTGGATCGTGCCCGTCAGATACTCCCGGATCGGAACGCCGCCATCGTCACCTACTGCGGCGGTCCGACCTGTCCAAAGGGAGCCCAGGCGGTTCGCGAGCTCAATCAGTTGGGCTACACCAACGTCAGCCACTATCGCGGTGGTCTCGAGGAGTGGCTGGAATACGAACCGCAGAAGGTGACCGTGACGACCCGCGCGGTCACACCCGGCGGGATTGCGGAGAGTGCCGCGCCGCCCGCGCGTCGCCCGTTTGCGGGACGCCTCGCGGCACGAGAACTCTCCATCCGTTTCGTCGATGCGCTCGCCGATCGATCAATCAGCCAGCTGTTCGTGTTGTGGATCGAGATTGTGCTGGGCGGCGGCGTCGCGTACTGGCTGCTCGGCTGGTTGACTCATACCGCGCTGATGACCAACGGGGCCGCCGTCGATCACGGCGCGCGCGGCCTGATGACGGCGATCTACTTCAGCGCCGTGACGGCGACCTCGGTCGGCTACGGCGACATCGTGCCGACCGGAGTGGCGCGAATCCTGGCGATTCTCGAGGCGATCGGCGGACTGATTCTGTTCGGATGCGTCGTGTCGAAGTTCGTGTCGCGGCGCCAGGAGCTGCTGATCGGCGAAATCCATCACATCGCGTTCGAAGATCGTCTCGGCCGCGTTCGCACCAACCTGCTGCTGGTCCGGACCGAGCTGCAGGCGACGGCCCGCCTGTGCGCGGGTCAGAGTATCGCGCCGCCCGAAGCGGTGGCGCGCGTCGAAAGCGCGGCGATGGTGTTTGTCGGCGAGCTGCGCGCGGTCCACGATCTCCTGTACCGGCCACAGGAAACACCTGAAGAACCCGTGCTCGAGGCGATCCTGGCGGGGCTGGCGTCGGTGTTTCGCGAGTTCAACGAGCTGTTGTTGTGCGTCGAGGCGCGTCCCGCGCCGCGGCCGCCGGCTCTCGCGACCAGTGTCGCGGCGATCTCGCGCCTGGCGCGCGAGATTTGCGGCGATTGCGTCCCGCGCCAGTTCGCGCCGGCGCTGCGCAACTGGATGGATCAGATTCAGCGTCTGGCTCGGCAGATCGAGCAGATCTGAACCGCGTTACCTGGTCGTGCGCCCGCAGATCTTGTCGGCGCCGCGGGCGTCGGGTTGTGCGGCGCAGTAGTCGGCGATCGCCTGCTGAACCTCGGCGCGCGCCGCGCGCTCGTCGCGGGCGTACTGGGCGTCGGCGACGGCCTTGGCCATCGACTGAAACATCGTGATCAGATTGAAGCCGACGAGCGGCGCCCGCCAGCCGAGTGGCGGCAGCTGCCAGGGCGGCGTGTCGAAGATCTCGTGAAACGGGTGGATCGCCTTGATCTCGATCTTGAAGTCCGCCTGGGGCTCGGGAAGTGCCAGCACCAGCGGTTTTTCGTTGCCCAGCACCGCGCGCATGCGATCGAGCGACTTGTCGGATTCCAGATCCTGTGCGCGCGACAGCGCGCCCTGCACCCCGTCGCCGATCGACGCGGCCGGCGCCTGCGCCATCGCCGGTGAGGCGAGCAGGATCGCTGGAAACAGCAGAGCCAAAAGGCGCATATGGTTAGGACGCCGCGACCGCGTTCGCAGCCTCCCTCAGGGTAGCGTACAACGGGCTGGTCGAGGCCTTCGCACAGCGGTCGTTTCCGGACAGATGCGCGGTTCGGGAGCCGAGCGTAGAATGCAGGCAGGTCGCGCCACGGCCGCCGCCGCGTGCGCAAGGAGGCGGCCGATGCATCAGGTCCCGCGCACAGATCAGATCGAGCTCGCGGATGCCATCGCCGCGGGCGCTAAACGCCGGCCGACGCAGGCGTTCGGCGAATATTTTTCCGGCGGCGGCGGATCCTGCGCCCTTGGTGCCGCCTACGAGGGCGCCTACGCCCTCCCGGACGAAGCCGGCTCGATCCGTCCGCGGCTCGACCGGCTGTTCGACTGCCTGGAGAACGTCCGCCGGCGCTGTCCCGAGGGCTGCAACAAACGGCTGCCGCTGAACGCGATCATCCTGCACCTGAACGACGATCACCATTGGACACGTGAACAGATCGTGAGCTGGCTGAGGAAATAAGGCACCCATTCTGATTCATGCCCGAACTTCCGGACGTCGTCATCTACGTCGAAGCACTCGAACGTCAGGTCGCCGGGCAACGCCTCGATCGACTCGTCCTCCTGAGCCCTTTCGTCCTGCGTTCAGTCGATCCGCCGATCGAATCGATTCACGGACAAGTCGTCCGCGCCGTACGTCGCGTCGGCAAACGCATCGTGCTGGTCTTCGACGCGCCGGGTGATGGCGCCGGGGACCCACTCTTTCTAGTGTTGCACCTGATGATTGCCGGACGACTGCGCTGGCGCGAGCCGGGGAAAAAGCCTGGCATGGGGCCGAAGCAGCTGCTGGCGCGCTTCGAGTTTCCCCACGGCCTGCTGTTCTTCACCGAGGCGAGCTCGCAGAAACGCGCGTCGATGCAGCTGGTGAAAGGCGAGGCGGCACTTCGCGCTCTCGATCCGGGCGGTGTTGAACCGCTCGACGTATCGCTGGACGCGTTCGCAGCGGCGCTGACCCGCGAGCATCACACCCTGAAGCGCGCCCTCACCGACCCGCATCTGTTCAGCGGCATCGGGAATGCCTATTCGGACGAGATTCTGCACGCCGCGAGACTGTCGCCGCTCAAGCTGACGCAGAGTCTGTCCACCGACGAAATCGCACGCCTTTTCGAGGCGACCCGAACCACGCTGCTGGCATGGGTGGATCGATTGCGAAAGGATGTGGATGAAGGTTTTCCCGAGAAGGTGACGGCGTTTCGCGATGACATGGCCGTCCACGGACGGTTCAAGCTGCCGTGTCCGGTCTGCGCCGCGCCGGTCCAGCGCATCGTCTACGCCACTAACGAGTGCAACTACTGCGCTCGCTGCCAGACCGGCGGACGCCGGCTTGCCGACCGCTCGATGTCCCGGTTGCTCAAGGACGACTGGCCGAGAACCCTCGAGGATTGACCCCGCCCGGCGCTGACGCTTGATTCTATAAATCAATGAATGTAGATTTATAGATATGAAGGTCGCCTCGGCACTGTACCGGCTGCTCGGCGACGAGGCGCGTCTGCGGCTGCTTCGGGTCCTGGCTCGGGAACGACTCAACGTCACCGAACTGACCGGCGTGCTCGGCCTCGCCCAGTCCGGTGTGTCGCGCCATCTCGGCCTGCTCAAGGATGCCGGCCTGGTCGCGGAAGAGCGCGACGGTGGCTTTACCTACTACCGGCTGGCGTCGCGGCTGGCAGATGAGGCTGGAGCGACGCCGCTGGCCCAGGCACTTCGCACGCAGTTTGACGAGGCCGCGCACGATCCGGCGGTCAAGGCCGACGAGGCCCGACTACAGGAAGTGCTGCGGCTGCGCAAGGAGAACTTCGAGGCGCACGCCGGGCCCGACACCCGCGATGCGCGCCAGCTGGTGCCCGGTCGCAGCTGGGCCGCCTGGTCGCGGGCGCTGGGACTGCTGCTGCCGGCGCTGCGCGTGGCGGATCTGGGATGCGGCGAAGGTTACCTGTCGATCGAAGCGGGCCGATGGGCCGATCGCGTCATCGCCGTCGATCGTTCCTCGGTCGTGCTCAAGCGCGCCCGCGCTCTCGCCAGCCGCCGCCGGGTGCGGAACATCATCTGGAAAAAGGGCGAGCTCGAGAAACTGCCGATCCGCGACGCCGCCGTCGATGTCGCGATGCTGTCGCAGGCGTTGCACCACGCCAGCGATCCGGTTCGTGCGGTGTCCGAAGCGGCGCGGATCACGGCTCCAGGCGGACGCGTGCTGGTCCTCGACCTGCGGACGCACCAGGAAGAATGGGTGCGCGCGAAACTGGGCGATCGCCGTCTCGGATTCGACGATGACGAGTTGAGGCGGATGCTGACGGCAGCGGGATTGAGCGACGTCAAGGTCGGTGTCGGCGCGCGCAAGGCAGGCGATCCGTTCACCGTGCTGATCGCGTCGGGAAGAAAACCACATGCAGCCACGAAAACACGAAGACACGAAAAAGCTTCTTGACGACCTGCTCGCCGCCCGCATCCTCGTGCTCGACGGTGCGATGGGAACGATGGTGCAGCGGCACACGCCGACCGAAGCGGACTTTCGCGGCGAGCGGCTGAAGGATCATCCGCGCGAACTGCGCGGCAACAACGACCTGTTGGTCCTGACGCGTCCTGACATCATCGGCGGCATTCACCGGCAGTATCTCGAGGCCGGCGCCGACATCGTCGAGACCAACACCTTCAGCAGCACCGCCATCGCCCAGGCCGACTACGGTCTCGAGTCGCTGGTCTACGAACTGAACGTCGAGGGCGCGAAGCTGGCCAGGGCGGCGTGCGCGGAATGGACTGCCAAGACGCCCGATCGGCCTCGCTTCGTGGCCGGTTCAATAGGCCCGACCAACCGGATTCTGTCGATCTCGCCCGACGTCAACAACCCGGCGTTCCGCTCGATGACTTTCGACCAGCTGCGCGAGGCCTACAAGGAACAGGTGCGCGGCCTGATCGACGGCGGCGCCGACCTCCTGCTGCTCGAAACCATCGTCGACACCCTCAATGCCAAGGCCGGCATCGTCGCCATCGAGGAAGTGTTCGAGGAAAAAGGCGTCCGCCTGCCGCTGATGATTTCGGCGACGATCACCGATCGCAGCGGGCGCACGCTCTCGGGTCAGACCATTGACGCGTTCTGGGTGTCGATTGCGCACGCGCATCCGTTCAGCGTCGGCATCAATTGCGCGCTCGGCGCTCGCGACATGCGGCCGTACCTCGCCGACCTCGCCCGCATCGCGGACTGCTATGTCAGCTGCTATCCCAACGCCGGTCTACCGAACGCCTTCGGTCAATACGACGAGCAGCCGAACGACACCGGCAGCTACCTGCAGGAATTCGCCAGCAGCGGCTTCGTGAACATCGTCGGCGGCTGCTGCGGCACGACGCCGGATCATATTGCGGCCATCGCCAAAGCGATTAGTGG
>DASXGC010000343.1:0-2370 GCA_036489235.1 Vicinamibacterales bacterium | reverse complement strand
GTGTCGAGGCAGCCGATGAGATTCATCAGCGTCGACTTGCCCGAACCCGACGGTCCCATAATCGCGACGTACTCGCCGCGCTCGATTTGTAGTGATACGCCGCGGAGCGCGTGAATCTCCTCCGCGCCCATGACATAGGTTTTCCAGAGATCGACGGTTTCGATAAGTGACATAGCCAGAAACTCAGACGTTGGGGCGGCGGCGATGGTTCCCTCTTGGTGCGCCAGACCCGTTCACGATTATCGCCGGTTTGCCGCCGGACCAGCCAGCTACTTCTTGAACTCGGCCACGTTCCCGGGCGGCCGCTCGCGGCGCCGCTCGTTCTCGCGAGGCTTGAGACCTCTGATCCGGCGCGGCTCGGTCGCGCCGCGGGCACAGTACGGGCAGAACGTCCAGCCAGGCTGAAGCACCCGTCCGCACTGCGGACAGCCGTCACCCTGGCGCGTGCCGCAATGCGGACACACCAGGTAGTCGGCGTCGACCGGCGCGCCACAGCCCGCACACAGCGCCCGGGTTTCACCGACCTCGCTGACGACACGAAGCAGTTCGTCCGGCGTGGTCACACCACTGCGGACCTTTGCCAGCGCATCCTCGCCCAAGCTGATCATCCCGCCGGCCAGCGCCGCTTCGCGCAGCTGATGTTCCGGTGCGTTCGAGGAAATCAGACGCCGCACCTTGTCGGTGACGCGCATCACTTCGTAAACGCCGACGCGCCCCCGATAGCCGGTGTGATTGCACTGATCGCAACCGACCGCCTGATAGAACACAGTGGTTGTCGCGTCGTCATCGCTGATGTCGAGCGACCGAAGCGTTTCTGGCGGCGGTGTATATCGGCGCCGGCAATTGACGCAGAGGCGGCGCACCAGACGCTGCGCGATCACGCCAAGGAGCGCTGACGCAATCGCGTGCCGCTCGACCCCCATGTCCGCCAGCTGCGTCACCGAAGACGAGGCAGCGTCGGCACGGAGCGTGGACAGGATCAGCTGACTGGTTTGCGCGGCGTGCACGGCAACCGTCGCGGTTTCAACGTCGCGAAGGTGACTGAGGAGGATGACGTCAGCGTCCTGGTTCAGAATCGATCGCAATGCAGCGGCAAACGTCAGCCCGCCAGCGTCGCTGATCTGCGTCTGGTTGACGCCGGGGATCTGATACTCGACCGGATCCTCGATCGTGATGATATTGGTGTGGTCAGACGGTACCGCCCTCAACGCTGCCGTGAGCGTCAGCGTGGTCCCGCTCCCGGTCGGCCCGGCGACCAGAATCATCCCGTGCGGCTGGCGAAGCAGGTCGCGCACGGTCGCGAGCGCAGATTCCGACAGGCCGATCTCGTCCAACACCGGGGCTTGTTTCCGTTGATCAAGCAGCCGCATTACCAGCTTTTCGCCAGCGACCGTCCGCAGCGTCGATACGCGGAAGTCGACCCCGGCTCCGTCGTCGCCGACCACCCGGAGACGCCCGTCCTGCGGCAGCCTCTTTTCGGTGACGTCGATGCCTGCGATCGTTTTGAAACGCGCGATCAGGCCTTCATGGAGGTGCGCGGACAACTGCTGAACGGCGGTCAGGACTCCGTCGAGGCGATGGCGAATGACGACGCCCTGCCCGGTTGGTTCGACGTGCACGTCGGTCGCATGGCTCGCGAGCGCGTTCTTGACGATCTGATCGACGAGAACAGGAATCGGCGGCGTCACACTCGAAGCATCCGGTTTCGAGGTGTCGCTGGCGTGCGCTTCGGTTCGGGTTTCGGCGGCGGTGGAGTAGCTACAGTCGATCGCGATTCGGATGGCGTCGCGCGTCCCCACCACCTGCGTGATCCGCCGGCCGGTCCGGCGCTCGAGATCGTGCACGAGGCCGAACAGAAGCGGATCAGACATCGCAACGGTCAACGTGTCGTGCTCGCACGCGATCGGCAGGCACGACCGCTCGACCGCGATGTCCCGTGGAATCAGAGCGAGGGCCGCGGCATCGGGCCGCACGTCGGCAACATCGACGAACGCGAAGCCGAGCTGAAACGCGATCGCCTTCGCAACCTGCTCCTCGTTCGCCAGCCCGAGGCGCACGAGTACTGCACCGAGGCGCTCGCCGGTGCTCTTGTGCTCGCCCAGCGCGCGACGCAACTCGTCATCGGTAATGACGCCGGCCTGAATCAGGCACTCGCCCAGTTTCTTACGCACAGCTTTCGATTGTATGGCGCTCAGCGGGTCAATGCGCCAAGGACAAGTTTTCGCGTCCGGCCCTGCGGATCCCGCAGCAACACGGCTTCGGTCGTTATGTCGATGATTCGCGCGGCGCCGACGAGATCCCCGAGCGCGAGAATGCGTCCGTTGATGATCGCCAGCCGCCGGCCGGGAGCATACAGAATCAGGCGGAGGT
>DASXGC010000262.1:0-7073 GCA_036489235.1 Vicinamibacterales bacterium | reverse complement strand
CAGGACACGGCCGCGCGGCCTTTTGGCGACGCGGTACTCGGCGGTAATCAGCGCCGGATGCCGGCGCGCCAGTTCCTGTGCCAGTACGTGTGCGAATGTCCGGACGTCCTGTTGCAGCGGGCCGCGGACGATCGGCACGTAGACGTGCAGTCCCTTCGAGCCGGTCGTCTTGACCACCGCCTTCATCTTCAGCGCGTCGAGGGCCTCGTGCACAACCCGTCCGGTCTCGAGCACCTGCTCGAATGCGGCGCCGGCTCCCGGATCGAGATCGAAGTGCACATAGTCCGGACGGTCGACATCATCGCAGGTCGCGTACCACTGATTGAGGTCGATGCAGCCGAGGTTGATCACCCACAGCAGCGCCGCACGATCCTGGACCATCGGAAAATCGATGACGTTGTCGTGTCCGTGATCGATGCGGCAGATCTCAATCCACGCCGGGCGCGGCGACGGCGCCCGCTTCATGAAGAAGGATTTGCCGGCGGCGCCGTGCGGATATCGCCGCATCACCATCGCGCGGTTCCGCACGTGTGGAAGCAGGACGTCGGCAATCGACAGGTAGTAGCGAAGCAGGTCGCCCTTGGTCAGGCCCAGCCCGGTCCAGAACACCTTGCGCAGATTGGTGAGGCGGACGTCCTTGCCATCCACTTCGAGAATAACGTTGTCCTGATCGGGCGGAATGAGTGCGGACGTCATGTTCGCTCGGCTGACGCGTCTCGCTAGGAATGCGAACGCTTCAACGGCGGCAGTCTCGGTGGGCGCGCACCATGCCGGGTCGTTCCGGTGACCGGCACATATTCCAGCTCGGTCTCATCCTCGGCATGACGCAGCAGCAGGCCACCGCGACTCATGTCGCCACGGCCGACGAACGCAATCGGAAACTGCAGCCGCTCGCCGAAGATGGCGCCGAGCACGTCGACGTATTTCGGCGATGCAATGCTTCCGAGCAGGACGACATCGCAGTCGGCGCCGACCGCGTCACGCAGCGCCGTGGCGCTAGTCTCCAGCGGACGCCTATAGGCGGCGTTGTCGACGGCGACGTCCTGCTGCGCAAATGCGCGCACAGCCGCGCTCGTGATTGCCGTGTCGGGACTGCGCAGACCGGCGTTCGGCGTGATGATGTGCACGCCGGCGCCGACCGCCGGGGCGGTAGGATCCGGCGGCTGGGCAAACCGCCGCGCGTACGTGAGCTTGCCGCGGAAATAGAGACCGCTGATGAAGCTGAATACCTCGCCGAGCGGCGCGCCTTGCGGCGAAC
Source organism: Vicinamibacterales bacterium (assembly GCA_036489235.1). Lineage (GTDB taxonomy): Bacteria > Acidobacteriota > Vicinamibacteria > Vicinamibacterales > CAVVIG01 > CAVQFC01. Next base: position 5,815 of record DASXGC010000262.1, on the reverse strand, counting down.
GCAGCGCCGCCGCCAGTGCAAACGACGCATTCGCGGACAGCACCTGCGCCGCCCGCCGGCCACTGCAGTTCGCGGGCGAAAGCAGAAAAACCCGGCCGCCGCCTTGAATCAGAACCCCCAGCGAAGCAGGACGGTGCCGACGGTAAATCCGGCGCCGACCGACGCGAGCAGCACGAGGTCGCCCTTCTTCAACCGACCTGAGTTCACCGCGTCGTTGAGCGCGAGCGGAATGGTCGCCGCCGTGGTGTTGCCGAACCGCTCGATGTTGATGATGACCTTGTCCGGGTTGACGCCAAGCTTCTCCGTCGCCGACTGAATAATCCTCCGGTTGGCCTGGTGTGACACGAACAGGTCGAGGTCGCCCGCCGTCAGTCCGTTGCGGTCGAGGATACGCTGCGCCACTTCCTCGGTCTTGCGAACCGCGAACTTGAACACGGTGGCGCCGTCCTGCTTCACGTAGTGCAGCCGCTGATCGACCGACTCGTGCGAGGCGGGCTGCCGGCTGCCGCCAGCCGGCATGCAGAGCGCGGCGCCGCCGCCGCCGTCCACTTCGTGCTCGAAATCGAGGATCGACGGCCCGCCCGGCTCGGCGGCCCCGACCACCACCGCCCCGGCGCCATCACCGAACAGCACGCAGGTCGATCGATCCTTGTAGTCGATGATGCTCGACATCACGTCGGCGCCGACCACCAGCGCGTAGTCGTGCGCGCCGCTCGCGACCAGCTGGCACGCGGCGGTCAGAGAGTACGTGAACGCTGAGCAGGCGGCGCTGATATCGAATCCCCACGCGCCATGCGCGCCGATCTTGTGCTGGATGAGGCACGCCGTGCTTGGAAACATCATGTCCGGCGTCACTGTTCCAACGACGATCACCCCGATGTCAGCCGGCTTGATGCCGGCATTGGCGATGGCCTTGAGTGCGGCTTCCTTTCCCAGGTCGGAGGTGGCGACGCCCGGGTCGACGATGTGCCGCTCGCGTATGCCGGTACGCTGCAGGATCCACTCGTCGGTCGTCTCGACCATCTTCTCGAGGTCGGCGTTGGTCAACAGTCGCGGCGGCACGTACGTCGCCAGCGACTTGATCACCACCGGCCGTCCTCCGATTCGCGTGGCCTTGCGCTCGGTCACCACAGTCGTGAGTCCCTTCGTTGTTCAGCGGGCGCGATCAACCCGAAGTAACCGTACGCCAGCGCGGTCGCCTTGCGGCCGCGCGGCGTCCGGTCGAGAAAGCCAATCTGAATCAGATACGGCTCGTAGATATCTTCGATGGCGTCCTGCTCTTCGCTGATTGCTGCCGCGATTGTATTCAAGCCGACCGGTCCGCCGGCGAATTTGTCGATAATCGTCCGCAGCAGCTTACGATCGACCTCGTCGAAGCCGTTTTCGTCCACTTCGAGCAACTTCAAGGCGGCGTGCGCCACCTCCAGGGTGATGGTGCCGGCGGCGCGCACTTGCGCGTAGTCGCGCACCCGTCTCAGCAGACGGTTCACGATACGCGGCGTGCCGCGGGCGCGGCGGGCGATTTCGACCGCTGCGGCATCATCGATCGGCACGTTCAGGATCCTGGCCGAGCGGCGGACGATTTCTTCCAGATCCGCCGGCGTGTAGAACTCGAGCCGATGGCTGATGCCGAAGCGCGAGCGCAGCGGCGAGGTCAACAGACCGGTCCGGGTGGTTGCGCCGATCAAGGTAAAGCGTTCGATCGGAATCTTCACCGTCCGCGCGCTCGGCCCCTGGCCGATCACGATGTCCACTTCGTAGTCTTCGAGCGCCGGATACAGGATTTCCTCGACCGCCGGCGACATGCGGTGAATCTCGTCGATGAACAGCACCTCATCGCGTTTGAGGTTGGTGACGATGCCGACCAGATCGCCGGGTTTCTCGATCGCCGGCCCGGACGTCGCGCGCACCGGCACGCCCATCTCGTTGCCGATCACATAGGCCAGTGTCGTCTTGCCGAGGCCTGGCGGTCCGTGCAGCAGCACGTGATCGAGCGGTTCGCTGCGCTGCTTCGCGGCCGCGATCGAGACCTGCAGGTTCTCGCGGATCCGATCCTGTCCGATGTATTCGTCGAGCCGCCGCGGACGGAGGCCCGCCTCGTACTGCGCATCTTCTTCGACGCGCGTCGTCGCCACGAGGCGATCGTCGGTCACTTGGCCACTTCTCGTAAGGCTTGGCGGAGCATGTCTTCGAAGCCTGCATCGGAAGACGATCCGAGCGTTTTCGTCGCCGCGTCCACGGCTTTTTCGGCGAGAGGCCGATGATAACCCAGGTTCACCAGCGCCGAGAGGACATCGTCTCGAACCGTCGACGGCAACGGCGGCGCCGCGCCGGTCGCCACCGCCGCGACGTGAGCGCGAGGCAGACGGTCCTTCAGTTCGAGCACGACGCGTTCGGCGGTCTTCTTGCCGACGCCGGGAATCGCCGTCAACCGCGCGACGTCGCCACGCTCGATAGCGCGAATCAGTTCGATTGGCTCGATGCCGGACAACACCGCAAGGGCCAGCTTCGGACCGATGCCGCTGATCCCGATTAAGCGCTCGAACAGCTCCTGTTCGAGCAGCGTCGCGAATCCGTACAGCACCAGCGCATCCTCGCGAACATGGGTGTGGGTGCGAACGGCAATCTCGGCCCCGACCTCACCCAGCCCGTAGAACGTCGAGAGCGGGACGTAGACGTCGTAACCGACACCGTTCACATCGATGACGATGCGGTTCGGGTACTTCTCGAGGATGGTGCCGCGCAGGTGGGCGATCAATTGGTCCTTGGGGCTTGGGGCTTGGGACTGGGTCCGGACTTGGTCCCTGGTCCGTTCATGGTCCGGGGTCCGTCCTTGGTGCTTGGTTCGTCGAGGATGCCTGGCTGATTGTTGGTGTCGATGGACGCGGACCAGAGACCAAGGACCCAGGACGGACCAGGGACCAAGGACGGACCAGGAACCAAGTCCCAGGAACCAGGGACCATTTTCACCGAGGCCGATATTGACGCCAGCTTGTCGCCGTACTGCGGGCGGGCTGCGCGAGGCCTTTGCTGCGGGCCGGTGGCGTCGCGTGCACGTGGCAGATCGCCACCGCCAGAGCATCGGCCGCATCATGCGGCGACGGCGCCTCATCGAGGCCGAGGATCAGCTTGATCATCTGTTGGACCTGCGCCTTTTCGGCGCGTCCATAGCCGACCACCGCGCGCTTGATCGCAGCGGGTGTGTACTCGAAGACCGGCAGCCCGGCCTCGACCGCGGCGAGCATGGCGACGCCACGAGCATGACCGAGCTTCAAGGCGCTGCGGGCGTTCACGGAATGGAACAGGTTTTCGATGGCCACCGAGTCCGGCCGGCATTCGCCGAGAATGCCAGCCAGCTGGTGATGAATGCGCAGGAGCTTGTCGGGAAAGGACGAGAGCGCCGGACTGCTGATGGCGCCGCAGATCACCATTCGATGGCGCGACCCGTCGGACTCCACGCAGCCGTAGCCGGTGCGCTCGGAACCAGGGTCGATGCCAAAGACTCTCACGCGAGCGAGGCCTCGATCTCCTTTTCCGAGATGTCGAAATTCGACCACACGTGCTGCACGTCGTCCTGGTCGTCGAGCGCCTCCATCAGCTTGAGCATCTGCTGCGCGACTTTACCCTCGAGCGTGACGAAGTTCTGCGGAATCATCGACACTTCCGCGCTTGTCGGTTCAATACCGAGGGCCTTGACCGCTTCGCGGACGGCTTCGAAGGCGCTCGGTGCGCTCAGCACTTCCCAGTTGTCGTTGTCGTCCTGCATGTCGTCGGCGCCGGCTTCGAGCACTGCGCTCAGCAACTTCTCTTCGTCGGCCTTGGCCTTCTCGATGACCACGTAGCCCTTCTTCGCGAACATCCAGGCCACGGCGTTGGTCGAGGCGAGATTGCCGCCATGCTTTTCGAGCATATGGCGCAGCTCGCCGACCGTGCGGTTCTTGTTGTCGGTGAGCACGTCGATGATTACGGCCGCGCCGCCAGGCCCGTAGGCCTCGTACTGCGCATCTTCGTACGACACGCCGGGTTCTTCACCGGTGCCCTTGCGGACCGCGCGCTTGATGTTGTCGGCGGGCATGTTCGCGGCCTTGGCGTCGGCAATCACCGAACGCAGGCGCGGATTCATGTCGGGGTCGCCGCCGCCGTTGCGAGCCGCGATCGTCAACTCCTTGATCAGGCGCGTGAAAATCTTCCCGCGTTTTGCGTCGAGCGCGCCCTTCTTGTGCTTGATCGACGCCCATTTTGAATGGCCGGACATGTCAGAACTCCAGAAAAAAGCCTACAAACAGGACCGCAAATTTTACCACAAGGCCCGGCGGGCCATGATGATCCAGACATCCGCGCGGTCGTCCCACGGGCGGCCGCGATAGTCGCCGAGGACGGCATCGACGACGAAGCCGGCGCGCTCGAGCTGTCGCGTCATCTGCGGCACCGTCAGGGTGCGGAACGTGAGGTCGAACCGGTGCTTGCGGATAACCGCCCCGCGCTCCTCGACATAGGTCTGCTCGAAGCGGGTCAGCCGGCGTTTGGCGTCCTGGCTCACCGATTCGATCAGCGTCAGCTTCGCCCCGCGGACGCGTCCTCTCATCTGAACCCGATTCTTGTACTCGCGCCACTTCGGCACGTCGGGGACCAGATCAACCCCGAAGACGCCGCCGGGACACAGCACCCGAGCCACCGATTCGAGCGCCGCCGCCAGATCGCGCGGGCGGGTGAGCGATTGGAGAATCCCGTACGGTGCGAGCACCATCGGAAACGCGCCATCCTCGAACGGGAGGTAGCGGATGTCGCCGCGCAACAGGAGCGGCGATCCTGAAGATTTCAGAATCTGAGGAGTTGCGGATTTGCGGATTTGTCTGCGGATCTGCGATTTTTGGATCTTCGATTTAAGGATCCGCGCTGTCGCGCGATCGAGCATCGGCTGCGAGCGATCGATGCCGATCAGGTTGACGCCGGTTTTTGCCAGCGGGATCGACACGCGGCCAGTGCCGCAGCCGAGTTCGAGCACCGGGCCCTTCGCCTTGGCGGCGACTCGCTGCCAGAAGGAGACGTCTCGGCGGCCCAGCGTCTGCGCGTTCTCCCAGTCGTAGAACGGCGCGTAGGTGTCCCAGCCTTGCCAGCCTTCGGCCTGCTTTTTTGCCACGTCAGGAAGTGTGGCGGGCCACGTCGGTCGCCGGGTGATAGGTGTGCCAGTCGAACCAGTACTCCTCGAGGAACGGCAGGCGCGTCAGCTGCCGTCCTTTCAGCGGACCAGCCACGGCGACGCCGGCGAAATCCCACTCGCTTCCGGTGGCGGTGTCAACCAGTCGAAACGGCGTAACGTCGCTCTTTGCGACGAGGTCGAGCGCTCGACCGTCCAGAGTGCGGCTGAACACGCGCGTCGATCGTCGATCCGGTGCGCGCACGATCGCGATCGGCTCACCGCCGAGATCATCGATCACGACGCCTCCCGAGGTCAGCCGGTCAACCGGATAAGCGCGCGATTCGCCGCGGTGTTCGACGCCAACCACCACGGCGCGCGGCGTCAGACGCGCATCACCTGATGCCGATAGCGGCGCCGGCGTGCGCTGCATCTTGACCTCCCAATCGGCCTCGGCGTACTTGCCGGCCGCGAGAATCCGCGGATCGGGCACCAGCACGCGGCCCCGGGGCGATTCGCCGCGCCAGGTCGCGAAGGTCAACTGATCGGTTGGAATCGGCGTCAGCGTTTTGCCTTTCAGCGGCCCGAGAATCGCTTCCCCCGACACCTGCTGCCACCAGCTGCCGGTCTGCTCGTCCTGCATCACAAAATTCTGGTTGTTGATACCGACGAGATGAA
>DASXGC010000218.1:0-18897 GCA_036489235.1 Vicinamibacterales bacterium | reverse complement strand
ACCGATTGAATCAGTCCGGCTTGCGAACCGACGGCATCCAGTTCGAGCTGGACGTCATCGAAGGCGCGAAGCGTGTTGGCGACCGTTCGCGGGCCGGTCGCGGCGACCATGGCGTCGAGGAGCTGGCTGGCATGCGCGAGCCGGGCATCCATCGCACGCTCGAAGGCGGCTGCGTCCGACATGCCGGTCCAGAACGGTGCGTTCGAGGCGCCGGTGGCCGGGTTGGACTGGGCTTCGGCGCGAGGCGCCGATGCGGCCAGCGTGAACAGCACGACGAAGGCGATTGGACCGATCGATGGCATGGACATCCTCCCGATTCTAGATTCAGACGAGACCGTGCGCGCGATGGTTCGCTTATAATTTTGTTTCCCATGGACCAACAGGCACAGACACCGAGACTGGTTATCACCGACGCACTCGGCCGGCGGATCGTGAACATCGACAAGCCGGTATTCACCATCGGACGCCGCAGCGAGACCGATCTTCGCCTGACCGGCGCCGATATATCCCGCGTCCACGCCGAAATCACCGCCCAGAACGGGACCTGCACGATCCGCGACAAGGAGTCGCGCTTCGGCACCTTCGTCAACGGCGCCAAGATTACCGAAAAGGTCCTGGCACACGGCGATCAAATCCGCCTCGGCCAGGCCGGCGACACCGAGATCGCCTTCTTCCTGAACGATGAGGCGCCGTCGGTGGAGAAGAGCGCTGTGTCAGCCGCAGGCGAACTGCGACAGATGGCGGCGCTGCTCGACGGCCTTCGCGCGCTCGGATCCGGTCGAGTCATCGACGAGGTGCTGGCGATGGTGCTCGATTCGGCGATCGAGGTCACCAGCGCCGAACGCGGGTTCATCATGCTCGCCGATCGGTCACACACGCTGGAGTTCAAGCTGGCGCGCGCGCGTGGCAAGGTGACGCTGTCGGGCCGGACCTTCGAGACCAGCCGCAAGATTCCCGAGCAGGTCTTCGCTACCGGCAAGCAGACCATCGTCGAGGACCTGTTTGACGGTGACCTGGCACAGTTGCACACCGGCACGGTCGCGCTCGGCATCCGCCAGGTGCTGTGCACGCCGCTCCGGCTGATTCGTTACGTCGAGCGGGCCGAGCAGAAGGGCGCCGAGGAAATCATCGGCGTGCTTTATCTCGACAGCCGCGAGCGCGGCGCGCTTCGATCCGCCTCGGCGCATGCGGCGCTCGACACGCTTTCGGCGGAGGCGGCGCTGGCGATCGAAAATGCGCGGCTCTACCGCGAGGCGCTCGACAAGGCCAAGTTCGAACAGGAGCTCAAGGTCGCGGCCGCGATTCAGCAATCGCTGCTGCCGACGGCCCACCGCGAAGGCGCCTTTTTCTCCACCGGCGCCGCTACGCTTGCGTGCCGGGCCGTGGGCGGGGACTTCTACGACTACGTCGATCTACCCTCCGGTCAGTTCGGCTTCATCGTCGGCGATGTCGCCGGAAAGGGATCGCCGGCGGCTCTTCTTGCGGCAGCCGTACTCGGCATGTTCAGCGCCGAGGCCACGTACCAGCCGGGCGCCGCATCTCTCGTGACACGGCTCAACCACGGACTGTTCCGCCGCGCGATCGAAGCACGTTTTCTGACCGCGTTCTACGGGATGCTGGCGCCCGACGGCGCGCTGACCTACTGCAACGCCGGACACAATGCGCCTTTGCTGCTGACCTCGTCCGGCCTGCGACGCCTCGAGACCGGCGGCGTTGTTCTCGGAATGTTCGAGCGGGCGGTTTTCGAAGAGGAGACGATCAGGTTGGCGCCTGGCGACATCATCGTGGCGTTCAGCGACGGGGTGACCGAAGCGATGAACCCGTCCGGCGACGAGTTCACCGACGATCGCCTGATCGCCTGCGCCGAGGCGCACCGCGGAGAGAGTCCGCAACAGGTGCTCGAGGCGTTGCTCGCGGACGTCCACACCTTCTGCGAGGGCGCCACGCAGAGCGACGATGTCACGGTCGTGCTGGTGCGCTACAACGGCTGAAGCGGATCGTTAAGGCAGCTTGGACGCGACCGGTCAACGCCGCTGCGTCAATCGCCAGAATTGCGCTTCGTTCAGCAATGTGATCCGATGGCCCTTCTCGCGCAGTCGCTTGATTTCCATCAGCTTGAGCCCCGCATCCCGCCCGACTGCCTGCTGCGCGTTGGGCTTGCCTCGAACCACTACACGAGTGAGCGCAGATGGCATGCCGTGGACGATGCCGCCGGCGCGCTTGGCTGCGAGGATGGCCACGCTGCGCCGCTTCGTCAGGATGCCGGTGAACGCGAGGTGCACACCTTTGAGCGAACGCAGGACGCCGGCTTTCAGCTGCGGCGCCGGCCGCCGCAGCGCCGCAATCAACTCGTCGGCGCTTTCGTACCGTTTCCGCCGTTCGCCGATGCAGCGATGGACGATTTCCTTGAGCGGATCGCTGCACGCGAGATCGCGCACATCGTGCGCTCGCAGCCGCGATCCGGTATCGCCCTTGATCAGCATCCCCAGCAGTTGTCCCACCTGATACACATCGTCGCGCGCCTGCCACTTCGGCGCCACTCCGGCGAGGATGTCGCTTGGCGCGGTCAGCGCGTTCATCGTGCGGGCGGTGATTCCGCGCCGATCGCTTTGCTGTCGCACGATCCCGAAGTCACCGAGCTTGAGCCGGCGATTCTCGCAGACGAAGACGTTGACCGGCGTGAGATCGCGGTGGAGCATGTGCCCGCGATGGAGTTTGCCGAGCACTTCGAGCAGGCCGGCGATCTCGCGCCGCACGACTGATTCGGTCCAGCCACGGGCCTCGCCACGAAAATACAGGCTCAGATCGCCGAAGCGCGCGTACTCGAGCGCCAGGCAATACAGCACCGAGCCGTCGGGGCGCAACAGTGGAAACGCATCGAACATGCGGATGGCGCGCGGATGGCCGTCGAGCAACTGGCCGAAATACGCCTCGCGCAACCACCCGTCGATCCGCGCACTGGCCTTGACGCATACCGTCGCCGGCACCGCGGCCGATCGTCCGATGCGGGTCGCGAGATAGACCTGACCGAAACCGCCTTCGCCGAGCAGGCGATCGATCCGGTAACGCAGCTTCGTCTCGGGACTGGCGATCACCTGGTTCGTGGTCAGGAGACGTTCGCGATGGTCGCGGCGGACTGTTGCCGCGCGGGTGGTTGCCGCCGACGCGTGAGAAATATGACGCGGGTTCACGGGTGGTATGTCATCCGTCAGCGAAACAATTTCAGCACCGACTGTGCGACTGCGCAGGATCGCGTACGGGCGCTGCCGATCATCTCGATGGTGATGTCCGTGGTGGGTGCGAACGCCGAAAAATCGAAGATGAAGCGTCCGCCGCCGTTGTCGAGCGACTGCGTGGCGGGTTTGACCACAGTGGCGCCGCGCTTGATCACGACCGACGTAATCGGATTTTTCGCGGTGGCGATCGGCGTGATGCCGACCGTGATCCGGGTGCGCCCGGCGGCGCTGAAACTCGGCGTCGGCGCCGGCTGATGCTGCTTGACCGCCTGCCAGACCTCGTACGCGACCTGCTTGTACGGCGTGAACAGCGCCATGGTGAAATCGGTGTTCTTGCAAACGTCACCGTCGTAGAACACACACGCCGGACGGTCGCCGCCCTGCTTGCCGCACTCCACCGCATTCCAATAGCTCTCGCGACTGATTGACTGAATGCCTTTTTCCCACAGCGGGGTAATCGTCGCCGGCAACTGGGCTGTCACCTGGGCGCGTGCGCTCCCTGGAACGAGCATCGACAACGCCAGACATACGGCAAGCACAATGGTTCGAGTGCGCACGGGAAAACCTAACACTGCGTCACGGTGGCGCGCAACCGCCGCGACACCGCCATACCTCCGACCTCGCGCGCACATCCAATCTCCCCAGTCCGCCGTAGATTCGAGTGCCTGCCCCTGTCGGGCGGCAGAATGTGACGCCGAGCAGAATTGTGATGAAAATGCGAGCGCTGGTGCTGTGGCGCGATGTTGATGACGACGGGCGCGTACGCTCAGGGCCTCAACGACGCGCAGGTCGCGTCGATCGTGGTGACCGCGAATAGTGGACATCGATGCCGGCATGATCGCGGAGAAGATGGGCCAGTCGGCCAACGTGAAGAAGTTCGGCGCCCAGATGGCGAAGGATCACGCCGGCGTGAACAAGTCCGCGGTGGAACTGGTCACCAATCTCAAGGTGACGCCTGGGGACAACCCCACCAGCATGAGCCTGAAGAAAGGCGGCGACGACAACGTCGCGCGGTCGAAACCCCGTGCCATCACTTGCAATTACTTCACGACCAGGCCCTGTTTCTTCATTTCGTCCGCGGTGGCGTCAACGATCCCTTCGACCAGGCTGCGTGCGCCCTTGGGGTTGGTCGATTCGCTTGTTCCCGACCACAGCAGGCGATCCTTGGACAGATCGTAGATGACGGTTTCGACGGTCACCTTGGTATCGTCGGGAGCGTTGATGATGATGATTTGTGAGTTCCAGCCGTACGGGTAGTAGTCCCAGAACGAGTTGTACGGGTAAGTGTTCCAGACCACCGGCGGCGCGCCGCTCTCTTGCTTGATGTCGACGAGGCGCATGACCACGACCCCGGTGGCGCCGGCCTTCTGAATCCAGCCCTTGGCCTTTTGAGGATCCTTCAGTTCCGGAGCCGGAATGACGCGGTAGGCGGCGAGTCCTTTCACGCCGTGCTTCGTGAGCTGCTGCGACATCGCCTCTTCCGTGCTCATGCGCAGAGGCATGTCATCGGAGATGACGAGCGCGACGACCGTCTGACCGCTGAAATTCTGCGGCGGCAAGCCGGGCGCTCTGTAAGTGCTGAGGAATTTTGTGTCGTCCCCCCTCACTCCGGCTGCGATCGCGAGCGCCACCACCGTAGTCATCATCAGCCGTCGTGTCATCAATCCCTCCTCGACCATTCTAAGCGCTGCTGTCGCAGCTTCGGGATTGATTGCACGCTGGCAATCGAAACAGTGTTCAGACACACCGTCACCGGTGCTAGAGTGCCGGGTTCGCGCATTCCGTACACGGAGAGACCCAATGGCATTGATGGACAAGTACAGCGATCTCTTTCAGCTGGCCAATACGGTTGGCCTGAAAAATCCTGACGTCAAGGAAGACGGCGGAAAACTGAAAATCTCTGGCAAAACCGAGTACCAGCTCGATGCAAATCAGCTCTGGGACAACATCAAAACGCACGGAGGCTGGGAGCAGGAGGTTGTCGCCGACATCCGCGCCGAGCGATCCGACGTATTCGGCGTGCACACGGTCGTTTCCGGTGACACGCTCTCCAAGCTGTCGAAGCGTTATCTCGGCGACGCCAACCGCTATATGGACATCTTCAACGCCAATACCGACCAGCTCAAGGATCCGAACGCGATCAAGATCGGACAGAAGCTGGTGATTCCTACCCCGTAACGGAACTTCACCTTCGGCGCCTCGACGTCGGCTCGGCTCCCGAGGCGCCTTAATGCATTTCCGCTAGTAGCTTCCGGCTATTGTGACCGACGTGCGTGTGCCGTAACTTTGAGCGGCACGGTTTTCGGAATTGCCCTCGTCGCGCTCGCGTGGACCATCATGCTCGGTCGAACCCTGGTGCGCTGGCGCTGCTAGGGCACTTTGCCTCGCGGTTACAATTCCGCTACCCGATCATGGTTGACCACACCGTTTCGAACGGCGGCCGTCGTCACGTCTTCAAGGCACGCACACAGAAACCGTTCGAGCTGTTCAAGCGCGAGATGACCGCCGAGCTGAACGGCAAGTGGGCCCATTTCATGGCGACCTACACCTGGCGGGGCAATACAGTCCACGTGCGCAATCCGGGAGCAGTCGGGTTCGTCCGGCTCGACGAGGGGATCCTGCACGTCGAGCTGAATCTCGAATCGTGGCCGGCGACGTTGCCCTGGGTGAGCCCGTTGATTGTTCGCGACCTCAGGCTCATGACCGAAACGCTCGCGAGCAGCTGAGTGGATGAGCTCGTCCCGAGCCGCTGTTGCTAGGCGGCGGGGACGCGGGCCTTTTTGCCGAAATAGATGCCGGCGCCCAGACCGAGCGCCGCGCCAATCGCTCCGCCGATCGCCTGCCCGAGCATCAATTTTCCGGTCGCATACCGGATGATCTCGGGGATCTCGACCACCGCCTGAATCTTCGCGCCCTCCGGAAGACCTCCAGGCGCTGAGTACCACGACAGCGCGGGCGGCACCACCAGCGATGCGACCACGATTCCGAGCAGCGTACCCGTCAACACCAGGATCAAAATCGTCTTCATGAGGTCCTTCGATACGGCGCGGGACGAGGCGCGGGATTGTGAAGTCCCGCGCAGGCGAACCTACATCCACAGGCGCACCAACGCAACCATATCGCGGTCTTTCCTCAGTAAAAACAGCCGGAGAGAACGAATCAAGCTGATAAATATCTGCCAGAGAGGTGACTTATTAGCGTGATTCGGCTAAAAGTCGCGCGGTCGGTACGGGCATCAGATTGCATTACAGTTTTCGACCGCTTTTTATGTCGAAAGTCGCTGTCTCGCCATCGGGTCGAACGGACGCCGCTGCCGCCAAGGCCGAACCACAGCGCCTCGCCGAACGTGCGCGCGAAGCCAACGTCCGGTTGATTAGTCCGAATGTCGAAGAAGGGGACACACTCGACATCTTCGAACTGGAGTCGGCTCCCCCGGCTCTTCCCAAGCCCCGTCGCCGATGGCAGATGCCGGCCGCAATTGCGGTCGGGTCGCTCTGCCTGGCGGCCGGCCTGGGTTTCTTATACGCACGTTCGCCGTGGCGCACGCCCGCGCGTCCGGTTGCGGCAACCGGCCACGTCACCCTCAGCTCGCGTCCTGAAGGTGCGCAGGTGTCGGTGGACGGGACCAGTCTTGGCATCACGCCGCTCAATCTCGAATTGCCAACCGGCGATCACGACGTGGTATTCCGGTCCGGCGAGGCGGAGCGTCATCTGCCCTTGCGCGTGGAAGAAGGCGTGCGCTTGTCCGAGCACGTGGACCTGCCGCCACCGGGAGCTGCGTCCGGCCAGATCGAAGTCACATCCGATCCCTCCGGCGCGCGCGTGACGATTGACGGCAATGCTGCCGGCGTCACACCGCTGACCGTTCCTAAATTGAATGTCGCGCGCCACGTCGTCGCGGTGAAGCAGGGCGATACCATCGTCACCCGCACCGTCGATGTCACTTCGGGCGCCACCGCGTCGGTGTTCGTCGCGCTGCCGACCGAAGCTCGCGGCGGAGCGGGCAAGGTCGCGTTCGAGTCGCCGCTCGAACTTCGGGTCATGGAAGGCGGTCATTTGATCGGTCTTTCGACCGCCGAGCCGCTGATGCTGCCGGCCGGCCGCCATCAGTTCGAGCTCGTCAACGACAGCATCGACCTGCGCATTCCGCAGACGGTCATCATTGCGGCCGGAAAATCGGTCCGCGTTGCCGTGCCTCTGCCGAACGGCACCTTGTCGGTCAACGCCCAGCCGTGGGCCGAAGTGTTCGTCGATGGCCGAAGTCTCGGAACGACACCGCTTGGGGACCTCTCGGTCCGCGTCGGCAGTCACGAGCTGACGTGGCGGCATCCGCAGCTGGGCGAAAAACATCAGACCGTGCTCATCGGTGCGCAGAAAACGACTCGCGTCAGCGCAGACTTGAGGCGATAACCATGCAGGGCATGTGCGCGACACTGATTCTTGTCGCATGCCTGGGCAACGCGGCCCGGGCTGCGGCCGAAGATCCACTGGATGCCGCCAAGGCGCTCTATCGATCCGCGTCGTACGAGGCCGCGCTGGTCGCACTTACCAGCCCGCCGCCCGAGTCGAACGCCGACGAAGTCGATCAATATCGCGCCCTGTGCCTGCTCGGGCTCAATCGAGCGCCGGACGCACAGCTCGCCATCGACCGCCTGATCGGCCGTCACCCACTGATGGAGTTCGACGAGAGCGAGTCGCCCAAGGTCGTCGCGATGTACCGCGACGCGCGCCGTCGCCTGCTCCCCGCCGCGGCCAAGTCGTTATACGCGTCTGCCAAGGCGAACTTGGAACGCGGCGAGTTGACGACCGCGTCGGCGCAATTCCACGACGTCTCGGCGATTGTGTCGTCTGCAGACCTGGCAAACGACGGTGCGCTCGCGGACCTCAAGATGCTCGCTGACGGGTTTATCAAGTTGAACGAGCAGGCATCCGCGCGAGCCGCGGTGAACCTGCCGACTCCCGCGGAACCGAAGGCCGAGGTCGCCGCCCCAGCCGCTACGGCGCCAGTTCCAGTCGCGTCACCGAAGATTTACGGTGGCGCGGACGCCGATGTCGTGCCGCCCGCCGTTCTGGTGCAGCCGTTTCCTAAATGGAGTCCGCCGCCGGGTGTCGCGGCAATCATGCCCTACTCGGGCCTGCTGGAAGTCGTCATCAACGAAAATGGCGGCGTGGATGCGGCAGTGGTGTCGCGTCCGATGTTCCCACCCTACGATCGCGCGCTTCTTGCCGCGGCGAAGACCTGGCAGTACGTGCCGGCCAAGCGCAATGGCCAGCCGGTCAAATACCGCAAGCTCATCGAAGTCGTTCTGTCGCCGATAAAGCCACTCACCCAGTAACTTTGATCCTCAGCCCGGTTGGCGCCGACGGCCCGCCGGGGTGGTAGCCGAGCGTCACCACTTCGAAGTCGGACGCGGACAGTGCGCGGAACGCCGGGTTCAGTACATCGTTGTTCCAGCGCTGATCGTAGGTGCCACTGATATACATGTCCGATCCGTTGTCGGCCACGATCAACCCGTAGGTCTTCATCGCTCGGAAGATTCGCTGTAACTCCGGTGTGAAACCCGACAGATCCTTGGACGCCTTGAGCCGCAGCCGGGCGCCCATCGGCAGTGCGCCCACCGTCCCACCGGCCCGGTGCGATGCGGGGTAGACGTAGCCGTTGCTCGCACGCACCGTGACCCTGAACGCGTGCTGGATATCGACCGAGCCAAATGCTTCGTCGTAGCGCACCAGGCCTGGAAGAATCGCAAGCCCGGCGGCGTCGGCCGAAGTCCAGCCGTCAGGACGGCGGCCGTCAGTCTTCAGATCGAAGAACGCGCCCGATCCGGCCTGCCACTGCGTCCCGTCAAAGAACACGTTGTAGAGCTCGTAGAGATAGCGATTGTCGCGATCAACGATCAGCATGTGTCGATCGGCGCTGCTGCGAAGGTCCACGTTGCCGGGATCGCCGCTTTCGATCCAGTGAGCCTGGGTGATTGCTTCGTCGGGAATCGGATAAAAAGGCACGCTCGCGCCGGTCGTGTGATTGACGCCGTCGCTCTCGTCGCCGTACTGGAACTGGACGGCTTTCTTTGTCATCGAGCCGTCGACGACGATGAAGGGAAATCCGTAGTTCTGGACGCTGCCGGGCGAAACGTCGCCACCGAAATCAGGATGAAGCTGTCGCGTCGCGCCGACGAACGAGATGTACGCGGCAGACGAGGGATCGACTGGCAAGGTGGAGATGTTCAGATTCCACCAGTTGTCCGCCGGAAACAGCGGCAGCGGAGTGGGCAGCGCTCCACCAGGCGTGCTCGCCGCCGAAAGCAGCGCCGTCGCAGAGACAATGGTCAGCAGTATCAGGGACGCAACGGGCGAAAAGCGGATGCGGTACACGATGGACTGCCAGTGGCAAATTCCGCGCCACTGAGTTCGCGCGTTTTGTCCGGGATTTTCTCGGCACTTCCACCACGAAGCTGACCAACTGCGCGCTTTTGAGCAACGCCATTACGCAGTTGTCGATCCGCATCCCTTCATGCCAACGCGACTCACGCGACAGTCGCAGTCTCACAAACTGCCGCTATCTGGACGCACTGCATTATTTCCGCCGCGAGCCGGGCAATGGCTGAATGATCGCGTTCGCCAGTGCGCCGCTGAACTCGGTCATCTCACCGGCCGCTTTTCCCGGCGACGGCAGCAAACGAGCAGCCAGCGGTTTGTCCCACTTGAATGCGAGTGTGGCGACGTCGCCGATGATGCTCGCGATCGCCGCCTCGCTGGTGTTGCCCGGTAGCGGCACCGTGTCCACGCCGCCGGCACACACCGCCGAGTACGCCAGGATCGAATCCAGACCATAGGTGCCTTCGGTCCATCGCTGCGTCAGCACGGTTTCTTCGAGAACCGGAATCATCAAACCCGAATAGCCGGTCTGCTTGACCGGAACGCTCTTCACCGCGCGTGTGATGATTCCTGCGGCGGTTTCAGTGCCAGGTGAGCCGAACGGCCCGCCGGTAAAGGCCTCGATCGCGGCACCGATCGACACGTCGCCTCCGGGTGCGGGTGTCGGATCGATTCCCGCGTACGTCCATCCACTGCCAGCCACAGCCTTCAGCGCGGCGCCTTCGACCGCACGTGCGTGCACCGACAGCGCATCGGCGAGCGCTTTACCCGCGGCAACTGGATCGTGTTCCCTCGCGAAGACATCCATCACCACGTTCGCCGATTCGAGGCCGATCGCAAAAGTCCGCGTTCCGCCTGGATGCCACGCACCGGGGTAGAACGGCCCGTAGGGTTTGAGCATCGCGATGGCGGCGAAGTTGAAATTGCCTTGTCCATGCGGGCTGCGCTCGCCCACGCGCTTGATGAGGCGCGCCGCCTGATGCACCGCCTTCCAATGGATCCCATCTTCTCCCGCAACGATCAGATTCGCGTTCAGACGATTGCCTGGTGTCGACAGGATCTCGGCCAGCAAATCGACCGGTGCGATATCGTCATCGTCCTTGATCATGGCCGGCCCGATGTTCGGGCTGAAGCGTAGCCGGGCCGAGAGTTCGTCGATGCCGCGGAGCACCGCCACGGCATCGGCGTGGCTCAGTCCTTTCGTGTATTCGGAAAATGGCTGCGTCGAAATCCGGATGCCTGCGACGTCATAACCCGCGGCCGTGACTGCGTCGCGCACCTGATTCAGAAAGGTGACTGCCTCGGTCAATTGCGCGGCATAAGATCTTGCATCAATCGTCACGAAGGCGGTGATCGCGCGAACTTTCGGTTTCGACTGATCCGCCGCACGCACTCCCGGAACGCCGCCGGCGATCAACAACACGAGCGCCACCACGAGCAGCTTCACATGGTTCATCGGCGTAGCTTATGACGGCTCTGCACGGAGTGCTAGACTCGGAATGACGTGGAGAGCGAGCCCCGCGACCGTCATTTTCGGCTGGTAGAGCGATCGCCAGACGGCATATTGGTCTTTGAGAACGGCCGCCTCGTATTTCTGAATCCCGCCGCGACGCGTCTGTTCGGCGCGACGGCGCCGGAACAAGTGCTGGGCAAATTACCGCGCGATCTCTTTCATCCGGACAGTCACGCGCTGATTCGTGAGCGCATCGGCCGGATGATATCCGGCCAGTCCAATCCGCCCGCGGAACAGAAGATTGTCCGCCTGGACGGGGGCGTCACCGACGTTGAAGTCAACACCACACGTCTCGATGAACCGGGCGACAGCCTTCAAGTCATCGTTCGCGACATTTCCGAACGGAAACGAGCCGAGGCAATCCTCCGTCAGAACGAAGAGCGGCTGACCCTCGCGTTCGCCGGCGCTCAGGAGGGCGTGTGGGATTGGAACCTCGAGACCGGCGCCGTCATGTTCTCGCCGCGATGGACGAGCATGCTCGGCTACGCCGAAGACGAAATCGAACCGCACGTCCGCGCATGGGAACGTCTGCTGCACCCAGACGACAAGGCGCGGGCGGATCAGTTGAGCGAGAACCTGGCGCAGGGCGGCGGAACCTACGAGGGCGAGTTCCGACTGCGACACAAGGATGGTCATTACATCCACGTGCTTTCGCGCGGTCTTCCTGTGCGCAGGCAACCGGGCGGCCCGGTCGTCCGCATCGTCGGAACCCACCTCGATATCACCAGCCGTAAACACACCGAGGAGGCACTACGCGAAAGCCAGGAGCGGCTGACGCTGGCGTTCGCCGGTGCAAGGGAAGGCGTCTGGGACTGGAACATCGAGACCAACGCTGTCGTGTATTCGCCGACGTGGATACAGATGCTCGGCTACGCCGAGGATGAAATCGAACCGCACATCAGCGCCTGGGAGCGCCTGGTGCATCCCGCTGATCGCCCGCGTGCCGATCAGGCCAACGACAGCGTGGCGCGAGGCGAGCCGACCTACGAAGCGGAGTTTCGACTGCGGCACAAGGACGGCCATTACGTCCCCGTGCTGTCCCGCGGTTTCCCGGTTCGTCGGACGCCGGACGGCCCCGTGATTCGCATTGTCGGAACCCACTTCGATCTGACCGAGCGCAAGCAGGCCGAGGAGCAGTTGCGCCGCTCGCACGAAGAACTGGAGGTCCGCGTCCGCGAACGGACCGCGGAACTGGCGCGCGTCAACGAGTCGCTGCGCGCCGAAATCGGGGAGCGGGAACGCGCCGACCGGGCCCGGACCGAGTTGATCGCTCGGTTGGTGTTTGCCCAGGAAGACGAGCGGCGCCGGATCGCGCGCGAGATGCACGATCAGTTCGGCGAGCAATTGACCGCGCTGAATCATCGCATCGCCTCGCTGAAAGGCGTGTGTGGCGATCGCGCCGACCTTCGAGGAGCCGTGGAATCGCTCGATCAGGTCGCGCAGCAGCTCGATCGGGACGTCGATCACCTGGTCTGGGAACTCCGCCCGACCGCGCTCGACGATCTCGGACTGCAGGCGGCGCTGGCGACCCACATTCAGACCTGGTCGAAGCGCGCCGGCATCACGGCAGAACTGCACGTTTCCGGCCTGACCGACGATCGCCTCGCGTCCAGTGCCGAAACCACGCTGTACCGCATCGCGCAGGAAGCGCTCACCAACGTCGCCAAACATTCGCGAGCCAGGCACGTTGGCGTGATCGTCGAGCGGCGCGCCGATCAGGTCGTGCTGATCGTCGAAGACGATGGCGTCGGGTTCGATCCGGGTGACGCGGCAACCACCGGCCAGGGACTGGGTCTGTCCGGCATGCAGGAGCGCGCCTCGCTGGTTGGTGCGAAGGTTCAGGTCGAGTCGACCGCAGGCAAAGGCACGACGATTCTGGTACGGATGTCCGGGGTACCGATCGAAAATCGGGTTGACCATGGCTGAACCGGCCCTTCGCGTCCTGCTGGCGGACGATCATGTGACCGTGCGTCACGGTCTGAAGCTGCTCATCGACGCGGAGGCGGATATGACGGTCGTCGCCGAAGCGAGCGATGGCACTGCCGCCATCGAACGAGCGATTGCGCTGAAGCCCGATGTGATCGTCATGGACATCTCGATGCCCGGGATGAACGGGCTGGTGGCGACGCGCAAGCTGAAGCAACTGCAGCCGGGCGTCGCGATCGTCACGTTGACGCGTCATGCAGACGATGCGTATCTGCAGGAACTGTTGCGGGCAGGTGTGTCAGGTTACGTGCTGAAACAAAGCGCGCCGAGCGAACTGCTGCAGGCGATCCGAGCGGCCGCTGGCGGCAGGCAATACCTCGACTCGGCGCTCACCGCGCGAGTCACGGCGGCGTTCGTCGGGAAACCTGGGAATCGCGACAGCGGCTCCGCAGCCGCCGTCAGCGCTCGGGAGTCTGAGGTTCTGCAGCTGATCGCCTCCGGCTACAGCAACAAGGAAATCGCCGCCCGCCTGTCGCTGAGCGTGAAGACGGTTGAAGCGCACAAAGCCAATGCGATGCGAAAACTCGGACTGAACGGGCGCATCGACATCATGAAATATGCGGCGCTGCAAGGTTGGCTGCCCAACAGCTGACTCCTTTACGACCTTCCCGGCTCGCTAGGCCAGGTCAGATCAGGGTGTTCCCGCTCCATAGGGATTTTCCCTAGTCCGCTTCGGCGTCTTCCCGATTGGCCTCCGTCTCGGCTGTCAGTACAGTTCGGCCATCGTGCAGGCTTCCCCAGAAGGCCACCATGAGGAACGTGTCAAAGCGTTTCGATGAGACTCCCACTCTAAGAAACGCGGGTCTGTCGCTTTTGCCTGAATGGACCATACTGCGCAAGCGGCGCGTCAACGCCCTCATCGTCGGCGCCGCACATCTGACAACGGCCGCGGTTGCTGGAATCGCGATGAGTGTCCGACCTCCGATCGTGTGGTGGACCCCAGAGCAGGTATTTGACGTGCCGGACCTGACCTCTGGAACGCTGGTGATTCGCGATGTCGATCGCCTCGAGAAGCGCCAGCAGGAGCGTCTGATGCACTGGATGGGCACCTACTGCCCCAGCGTGCAGGTGCTGGCGATGGCGCGTGCACCCCTGTTCCCACAGGTAGTTGACGGACGATTCTCGCCGGGGTTGTACTATCGGATGAACACCGCCGTGGTCGAAATCCGGGCTCTCGCCGACCTCCCGTAGCCGTTTCTTCCTGAGCGCGTGTGCGCGAGATGAAGACTCCATCACGTCTGATCGCCGTCGCCACGGTTACCGTGGCCTACGTCGCCGCGGCGAGGTTCGGCTTTGCCATCGCACTGACCGCCGACCATGTCACGTTCGTGTGGCCGCCGAGCGGCGTGGCGTTGTCGGCATTGCTGCTGCTCGGGGTGGACGTGTGGCCCGGCATTTTGCTCGGCGCGCTGGCGGCAAGCATCAGTGCTCACGATCCGCTGCCGGTCGCGGCGGCCGTCGGCATCGGTAACACGCTCGAGGCTGTGATTGCCGCGAAGTTGTTGCGCCGGGTCGTGCGCCTCGACCAGTCGCTCGACACGCTGAGGCAGGCGCTCGGCCTGGTGGTACTCGGCGCGGTGGCAAGCACGATCGTGGGCGCGACCATCGGCGTGACGAGTTTATGCGTGGCGAAGCTGCAGCCGTGGAGCGCCTTCCCTCGCGTCTGGTGGAGCTGGTGGCTGGCCAATGCCAGCGGCGATCTTCTGATCGTCCCGGCGTTCCTGACGTGGCACCGCTGGCGCGACGCGCTGCAAGGCCGGATGGGCGAAGCAGTGGTGCTGCTCGGCGGGTTGACGATAACCTGCGCCGGAGTCTTTGGCGGACTCTTCGGAACGGTCGCGGCGACCCGCTATTACTCGCTCGAATACATCGTCTTCCCGTTTGTGATTTGGGCCGCGATCAGATTCGGCGCGGCAGGCGCGGCCGCTGCCAACGTGATGACCGCGTCGATCGCCGTCTGGAGCGCGGTGCACGGCCTCGGTCCGAACGCTTCCGGCGCCGTCACCGACTACCTGCTGCTTCAGCAGCTGTTCATCGCGGTGGTGGCCACCACCGGCCTGCTGCTTGGCGCGGCCATTTCCGAGCACACCGCCGCGCTCGGACGCCGCGACGCCGAACATTCGGTGACGCGCATTCTCGCGGATGCAACCACCGGCCAGGCGGCGATTGGAAGAATCATCGACGTCATCAATGCCGATCTCGACTGGGATGTCGGCCTGTGGTGGTCAGTCGATCCAGCCGCGCGTCGGCTGCGCTGTGCCGAGATCCGGCGCAAGAACGGCGCTCGCCTTTCTGCGTTCGGCGATTCGAATGAGGCCCGGGTGTGTGGCCCCGGCGAAGACCTGCCGGGTCACGTCTGGGCCTACGCCGCTCCCCAATGGATCTCAGACGTATTGAACGAGCCGCACCTGCCGCGGCCACACGCCGCCGCCATCGCCGGCCTGCGCAGCGCCTTCGCATTCCCGATCTCGGTGGGGAAGGACGTCGTCGGCGTCCTCGAGTTCGGCTCGCGGCGCGCGCGCAGGCCTGACGACGACTTGCTGTGGATGTTCACGGCGATCGGCGCCGAGGTGGGACAGTTTCTGGCGCGCAAACGGATGGAGCAGCAAATCCAGGAGAGCGAGGCGCGCAAGGCGGGACTCCTGAACGCGGCGATTGACTGCATCATCACCGTCGATCAGGACGGGCGGATCATCGAGTTCAATCCTGCGGCGGAGCGCACCTTCGGCTACCGCTCTGAAGAAATCCTCGGCCGCCAGGCGATGGATCTGCTCGTTTCCGCGGCGGAACGCGACCGCTGCCTCGACCAACTGCAGCGCTACCGCACGTCGAACGATGACCACCTGATTGGCCGTCGCCTCGAGTTGGTCTGCGTGCGGGCCGACGGTGCGAATTTCCCAGCCGAGCTGTCTGTCATCCGGATTTCGTCCGCGGACGGTCCGTGGTTCACGGCGTTCGTTCGCGACATCACCCGCCAGAAGCGACGGACGAATCAGCTCGCGTTTCGAGCAACGCACGACGGCCTGACCAAATTGCTGAATCGTTCGGCGTTCATGGACCGGTTGAAAGAGGCGCTTGCCCGCGGCCGCGAGGTGGGTGGATCGATTGCCATTCTTTTCATCGACCTTGATCACTTCAAAGCGCTGAACGACAACATGGGCCATCTGGTTGGCGATCGGCTTCTGATCGAAACCGGCCGTCGCCTGCGCCGCTGCGTTCGGCCCGGAGACGCGGTAGCCAGGCTCGGCGGCGACGAGTTCGCGATCACGCTCGAGCGAATCATCGACGTGAACATCGTCGCGGTCATGGCCGATCGCATCAAGCGTGAACTGGATCGGCCTTTCGTCATCGGTGGCGACACCGTCGAACTGTCCGCGAGCGTCGGCACCGCGATCAACGACCACGACGGTGATCGTCCCGATGATCTGCTTCGCAAGGCCGATGCCGCAATGTATCGCGCGAAGGCCGCCAACGCCAGCCGCAGCGCGGCGTATCGCGACGTCGCCCAACGTCACTGGAGTTAGTGTCGGCTTACGGCTGCGGGTTCGCGGTCTGGGACCCGGCTGCCAACCCGGTCACCCGCGCGGCGAGGTAGGGAAAGAATGGGTTGCACGACACCCGCATCAGCGTGTCCAGTGGAACGGTCAGCACGGCGCGCTCGCCTCTCGGGCTGAGCGTGCCGAGACGCACGATGTCGCCGGACGAGGGCCGCGGCGTCTGTCCGTACACCTCATCGTCCATCGCGAACGGCAACGCGATGTGCGCGAGCGAGAACATTTCGGCCGGCCACGAGAGACCAAGCGGCCGCGTCGCGATCTCTGCCGCCCCCGCGCGAATCGATCGTTCGACCACATCGAGGGAATTGCGATCGGCGTTCGTGATCAGCGTGCGTCCATAACGGCGGGGCGACGCGTCGGTGAGCCGCGACAACAGCGTCGCCGCCGCTGGCTCGATGAAGGGCGCCAGCCCCGACAGTCGATTGATGTCGAACATCACGAGCTCCGATCCGTTCGCGTCAAGCTGATCGAACAACGCGTGCACCACCGCGGCGGTGCTGACGGTGGCGTCAACCAGCGACTGAAATGCCAGTATCGGCGGCAGGTCCTTCAGCCGGTCTGTTTTACCAACGCGCAGGATCTGGTTCTGTAAATCGGTCGTCAGCCGCCACGACTGCAAGGCCGCGTTCGCGGGAAACGAGTTGTACTTGAACGGGTTGTACTCGGGCATGACATCGAGCCAATGCGCCTTCTCGAAATACGGAATCGGACCGAGCAGGCTGACCACGCGCGACAGCCATGCGAACGGCGCAACGGCGATCATCGGCGAGATCAGGACGAGGCGGGTCGCTCGAAGGCCTTCGCCGGACTCGATCCGGTCCAGCGCGTATTTCAGGACCAGCGCACCGCCGTTCGAATAGCCGACCAGCATCAGCGGTTTGTCGGGTCCGATCTGATCGCGGACGCGGCGAACCCCGAGGCGAACTGCGGCCAGCCAGTCTTCCCAGACGATGGTGGTGAGGGCTGCGGGCACGGTACCGTGTCCTGGCATGCGAAGCGCGAGGCTGTAGTAGCCGCTCGTTTTCAGGGCGGCGCCGACGGCGCGCATGCTGTACGGCGAATCGGTCAGGCCATGAATCAGCAGGGCTCCGCCGACTGGCTCGCCGGCGGGCCGGAGTTCGAACGTTCGGTTGCCTTCGTTCGATCCGAGACGTGACGGCGAGGACCGGCTCTGCGGGTCGTATCGATTGAACGCCGGGGTCGTCGATGTCGCGGGTGCGCTCTCGATTCGATCGTGCACCGCGCGGAAGACGTCGTCTTCCCGGCGCAGATACTCCGCGAACGTGGCCGACGCGAGGTCGGCGGCGGTGACGTCATGCGGCACGTAGCGGTGCCACGGCTCGAGATCGGGCAGTCGACGTCGAGCGTCCACGGCGCCGCCGACGATCAGCGTCGCGACGATCAGTACCGCGGCGGACAGGATTCTGATACTCCAGCGTTTCAACGGTCGGCGATCACTCCTTCGGGCGGATTCTAGCGCCAACTCGATATTAGGTTCTGTCGCCGGTCCCACGTATGCTGATCGTCATGAAATTCGCCATCGGAGCCGCCGTCCTCCTCGTCGGTCTGATCCTCTGGATTCGCGCCCGCCGGATCGAATCGAACGACGATGATCCGACGCGTCAGGCGGCACTGTTGGCGAAGCTGGGCTCGATTCCGACCGACCGCTTTCGATAGAATCGGCACGCCTCGATGGCATGACAGGAGAGTTGGCCATGAGACGTTCCGCCACGATCGCTATCGTGCTGTGTCTGCGGGCGATGAGCGTGCTTGCCCAGGACGCGGCGGGTCATCCATTCACCTTTGACGACTACGCTGCGCTTCGATCCGCCGCCCCTGTGGCGGTCGCGCCGGATGGCCGGACCATTCTCGTCCGGATCGATTTCGGCGCCGCGAAAGGCCCGGCGCGCCACGAGTGGCGGTTGATGCAGGCCGATGGCAGTTCCTCGCACACGATCGAGGTGCCGGATCATTTCACGCCGTCCGGTTTCACACGCGACGGCGGCCTTTACGGTCCATTCCGGGTCAATACGATCGTCCAGCTTGCGACTGTTGCGATCTCGTCGGGTGTGGTTGCCGCGACGCCGTCACACATCGTGCCGCTGCCACGCGGCATGCACTCCGCCTTGATGTCACCTGATGGTGCCCGTTTCGCGCTCCTGGCGTCGCCCCAGCCGCCCGATCCACTCGACGAGGTTCGAACCGTCGTCGAGCCAGAACAAACCAG
>DASXGC010000161.1:0-4348 GCA_036489235.1 Vicinamibacterales bacterium | reverse complement strand
GTCGGACCGCCGAGCGCTCGATCATCCGCACCGTTTCGTTTCCGCGATGGAGCCATGCCGATACAATAACATTTCAGATGCGCCAGGTCGTGATTCTCGGCGGCGGAATCGGCGGACTGAACGCGGCGCGCGCGTTCGCCGGCGCGAACGTCGGCGTCACGCTGATCGACCGTCACAACTACCATCTGTTCCAGCCGCTGCTCTATCAGGTCGCGACCGCCTCGCTGTCGCCGGGTGATGTCGCATCGCCTATCCGCTGGATTCTGCGAAGGCAGAAAAATGTCGAGGTGCTGCTGGCCGAGGCACGCCAGATCGATCCGGTCAATAAACGCGTCGTCCTCGATCGCGGTTCGATCGCCTACGACGATTTGATCGTCGCAACCGGAGCCGCCCATTCGTACTTTGGTCATCCCGAATGGGAACCCCGAGCGCCCGGACTCAAGACGCTGGACGATGCGCTGGAGATGAGACGACGGGTGCTGCTGGCGTTCGAAGCGGCTGAACGCGAAACCGATCCGGCGAAGCAGCGGCGCCTGCTGACATTCGTGATCGTCGGCGGCGGGCCGACCGGCGTCGAACTGGCTGGTGCACTCGCGGAGATCGCGCGCCAGTCTCTGGTCCACGATTTTCGCCGCATCCGGCCCGAATCGGCACGGATCATTCTGCTCGAGGGCAGTCCCTACGTGCTGCCGCCGTTTCCCGATCCGTTGCGCGACCGGGCGCGGCGCTCGCTCGAGCGGCTTGGCGTCGAGGTGCGGACCGACGCCATCGTCGTCGGGATCGACGCGGACGGCGTCACCGTGAAGCCGTCCGGACACATCTCCGCGGAAACAGTGTTGTGGGCGGCTGGCGTGGAGGCGTCGCCGCTGGCGAAATCGCTCGGCGTCCCGCTCGATCGAGCCGGACGGGTGACTCCTGAGCCGACACTCGCGCTCGGCGCGTATCCCAACGTCTACGTGATCGGCGATCTCTGCGCGTTCACGCAGGACGGCACGATGCTGCCTGGCCTTGCTCAGGTCGCGATGCAGGAAGGAACTCAGGCCGGCCGCAACGTGCTGCGGGCCCTCGAAGGAAAGCCGCTCGGGTCGTTCCGGTATCGCGACTACGGCATCATGGCGACCATCGGCCGGAACTCCGCGGTGGGCGACGTGTTCGGGCTCAAGATCTCCGGTTTCCTTGCGTGGGTGTTCTGGATCTTCCTGCACATCTTCTGGCTGATCGGTTTCCGCAACCGCATCGTCGTCATGACGGAATGGGCGTGGGCATACTTCACCCTGCAACGCCGGGTGCGGTTGATTACTGGGGAGTCGGCCGGTGTGTCACCACCCGAAGGCCCGTGATGTCGGCGTCGGTGACCACGAGCGACGGCGGCGGAACCGGAGGCGCGCCCGGCGTGGAGCGCGTGGAAAAACTGGTGACGCTTCCAATGCCGGCCGATCCGCCGGATGTCATGATCGGCATCGCCTGTACGTGATAACTTCCAGCCGGCACATCGACGAGCACGAAGCGTCCGTCACCCTCCGTTCGCGCGCTTCGCCCCGGACCAAAATTGCCGCTCCTGCCGTCACCGTTGAGCATCACCATCGCGTTGGCGACCGCGTTGCCGTCTTCGTCAACGACGCTGCCAGAGACGCGGAATGCGGCGGCTGACTGCAACGTGAAGCTGATATTGTCGACTTCTGCGCCGGCCGTGACCGCAACCGGCATGGCCGCGGTTTCGTCCGTCGTGCCGGGATAGAACGTCCGCACCAGCGCTGTCCGCGGACCGCCGCTTGCGACGCGAGCGCCACCGAAGCGCATCTGATTCGGCATCGCTGCGACGAAGTACTCGCCGGCAGGCAATCCGGAGACGCGGAACTCTCCAAGGTCGTTGGTCTGTTGACCGCGGCCCGGCGCGGGAATCAACCGCGATGGCGCGCCGCGGCCGAGCGCCACCTGCCGCATCGCCATCATCTGTACATCCGGGACCGGCTCGCCGTTGGCGTCAAGAATGCGGCCGCTGATGACCGCGCCTTTCTGAAGGTGGCGATCGACGACGACCGATTGACCGGCTGCAACCTGCAGCAGTGTGCTCGCGGGCTGACCAGGAAGCCACATTTCCGGAGCGAAGCCCGTTTTCTGGACGCTGATTCGGTACGCGCCAGGCGCGACATCGTCGAACTGGAAGCGGCCGTTCTGGTCGGTAGAGGTCTGCTGGGGCGGCCCGAGCGTGCCGGACGTGCGAGCCGCGAGGACGATCGTCACCTGCGCGTCGGCTACGGGCGTGTTGGCGCCCTCGACGGTCACGCGGCCGGAAATGTGACCTGACTGCGCCGCGGCGGGAGCCTGAACGAGCGACATCGCGATGAGCAGACTGATTGCGACCATGGTCTGACCTCCGTGCGATCACATTGATTGTAATCTCCCTGCAGCGTCGAGTCTGGCTGATTACTGGACTGTCGGCCGGTGTATCACCAGCAGAAGGCCGGTGATGTCAGCATCCCTGACCACGATTGCTGGCGGCGGAGCCGTGCCGGCGGGCGAACGCGTCGAAACGCTACCCGTCATCGGCGTTGCCTGCACGCGGTAGCTTCCAGCCGGCACGTCAGCGATCACGAAGTGCCCGTCGCCTCCGGTCCGAGCGCTTCGACCAGGAAAAAAGAAGGTCGTGCCATCGCCGTCCAGCATCACATTTGCGTTGGCGATCGCGTTGCCACGTTCGTCGACGACGCTGCCTGAAATTCGGAATGCGGCTGTCGATTGCACGGTAAAACTGATATTGAACACCTCGACGCCTGCAGTCACCTTGACCGGCGTCGCCGCGAGCTCGTCCGCCGTGCCGGGATAGAACGTCTGTGCCAGTGTCGTGCGGGGACTACCGATTGTGGGTTGAGAACTGCCGGAGTGCATCGGATCCGGCATCGCCGCGACGACGTACTCGCCGGGAGGCAGTCCCGAGATGCGGAACTCGCCAAGGTCGTTACTCCCTAGGCTCTGGCCGGGCGCTGGGGTCAACCGAGGTCGTCCCCCTCGGCCGGATGCGAACCGGCGCATCGCCATCATCCGTAGGTCCGGGATCGGCTCGCCGTTAGCGTCGAAAATGCGGCCGCTGATCACTGCGCCTTTTTCAAGGCGCCGATCGACGCCGTCGACAGATTGGCCGGCCCCCACCCGCACAAGTTGATCGAGGTCCTGACCGGGCACGTTTCTCGCCGGAGCGAAGCCCATCTTCTCAACACTGATTCGATACCCGCCGGGTTCGACATCGTCGAACTGAAAACGGCCGTCCTGACCGGTAGCTGTCCGCTGGGGTTGGCGGATCAGACCTGACGGCACCACCAGAATAATAGTGACCCGGGCGTCGACAATGGGAGCGTTGGTGCCTTCGACGGTGACGATACCGGAGATGTGGCCCGTTTGTTCCGCAGCGGGAGCCGGCAGCAGCGAGAGCGCGACGAGTAGACTGACTGCGATCATGGTCTGACCTCCGTCCGATCGGCGTGGCTATAATTGCGTCCCATGTCCAACGACACTGCTTTCGAGATGGCCGTCTCCAGCATCCGCTTCGGTGTGGGCGTCACGCGCGAGGTCGGCGCTGATCTGGCAGAGCTGAGGACGAAACTCGCACTCGTTATTACGGATCCGTTGGTGGCGAAGCTGGCGCCGGTCCGTACCGTTTTGGAATCACTGGACCAACATCGCGTGCCTTTCGCCCTGTACGACCGCGTCCGTGTCGAGCCGAGCGATGAGTCATTTCTCGATGCCATCGCGTTTGCAAATCAACGGCCGTTCGATGCCATTGTCGCGGTCGGCGGCGGATCGACGATCGACACGGCAAAGGCCGTCAATCTCTACACGACGTATCCTCCGGCGGATTTTCTCGACTATGTCAATCCACCGATCGGCAAAGGCCTTCCTGTTCCAGGTCCGCTCAAGACACTGATGGCGGTTCCGACGACCGCCGGCACTGGCAGCGAAACCACCGGTGTGACGATCTTTGATTACAAGAAGCTGCGCGCGAAGACCGGCATTGCCAATCGACGCCTCAAGCCGACGCTCGGATACTTAGACCCTGAAAATACGCGAACGATGCCGCCCCAGGTGGCGGCTTCGAGCGGGCTGGACATCCTCAGTCACGCCATCGAGTCGTTCACGGCCATGCCGTTCACCGGGCGTCCCATGCCCGATCGACCGTCGATGCGGCCCGCGTATCAGGGCTCGAATCCGATCAGCGACATCTGGGCGCTCGAGGCGCTCCGCATGGTGTCGCGCTTTCTGGTCCGCGCCGTCGAAGACCCGTCAGACGATGAGGCGCGGGGCAACATGCTGCTGGCGGCATCCTACGCCGGAGTCGGTTTCGGGAATGCCG
>DASXGC010000136.1:0-12063 GCA_036489235.1 Vicinamibacterales bacterium | reverse complement strand
TACGCCGCGCCAACCAGTCCACCCACCAGATAGCGCGGCTCCCGCAGGCGGCGCAGGCGCATGCGCACGCGGTTTCTGGCGCTGCAGACGATGATGTAAAGGCTGGCGCCGAGCATCGATCAGGGTTCGCCGCTGGTGTCGTGACCGGTGACGTGCAGGAAGATCTGCTCGAGGCTCGACCCCGACGCGGCGAGGTCCGCCCGCGTCGCCAGCTCCGCGAAAGTCCCGTCCGCGATTTTTTTGCCGCGGTCCATGATGATCACGCGCGAGCAGACCTCTTCGACCAGATGCAGCAAGTGAGACGAGAGCAGGATCGCCGCCCCGGCGCGCGCGCGCGCGACGATAGTCTGACGCATCCGCCGGATGCCGATCGGATCGAGTCCGGTCAGTGGCTCGTCGAACAACAGCGTCGTCGCGTCCCGGACCAGTCCGCAGGCAATCACGACCTTCTGCCGCATGCCGCGCGACAACTCGCCCGGCAGCGACTGCTCCTTGCCTTTCAACTCGAGCTCCTCGACCAGGGCCGCGGCGCGGGCCTCCACGTCGGGCACCGAGTAGAGGCGCGCGGTCAGCCGCAGATGCTCCGCCACGGTCAGATACTCGAACAAGTGGGGCTCGTCTGGCATGAAGGCCAGCCGCCGCTTGGCTTCGAGCGGGTCAGTCGCGAGGTCGTGGCCATCGATCTGCACATGACCGCCGGTCGGACGCAGGATGCCCGCCAGCGACCGCAACGTCGTGGTCTTGCCGGCCCCGTTGGGACCGATCAGCCCCACGATTTCGCCGGCGGCGACGGTAAACGACAAGTCGTCCACCGCGGTGAACGGACTCGAGCCGGTCGTGTAGGTCCTGGTGAAATGCTCGACGGCGATGGCCATTGTGGTAAGATTAGGGGTTCCGGAGGTTATTGATCACGTGGCATCGCACGCATCCGCGCTCAAAGCGCATCGTCAGAGTCTCAACAACCGCGAGCGCAATCGACAGTTTCGTTCGCGCCTTCGCACCGCCCTCAAGAGCATCCGCGCCGCCATCGACGGCAACGATCTCGCAGCCGCGAAGAGCGGTCTGAAGCAGACCATCTCGCTGATCGACAAGATGGCGACCAAGGGGATTATTCACAGGAACGCGGCTGGCCGCTACAAGTCCCGGCTCACCACGCGCCTGGCCGCCCGGTCCTGATTCGCTTCCCTGCACACAATTCGACGACCAGGCGCTCGAGCAGCACACGCGGATCGCCCGCGGACCGCTTGAGGGCCAGGTCGGTCCGGAACAAGGCGTCGACCGCCGGGCGAACCTCGCCAGGCGCCAGCGCCGGAAATTTCGCACGGACCACCCAGCCGAGCTGACCGAGAATCTTCTCGGCCGGCGCGCCCGCATCGAACATCAGCGCCAGCTGGCGCAGCGCGTCCGCGGCGCGACCGGCTTCGATGGCGTTGGTCATCGCCCAATCGTCCTGTAATGCCGCTGGCCCCGTCACCTCACGCACGTCATCGGCGGTGATCTGCTTCTGCCCCATCGCGTACAACAGCAGCCGGTCGACGTCTCCGCGCAGGCGCTTGACGTCAACCCCGGCGCGCTGGGCGACCAGACGCGCCGCGCCCGGATCGATCACGGCGCCGACCGCGGCCGCGCGGGTTCTCACCCATCGCTCGGCATCCGCGAGATCCTCGAGCACACCGCACTCGACGATGGTGGCCTGCTTCTGCAGCTGCTTGAACATGCGGCTCCGGCGGTCCACCGTCGTCGCGACCAGCACCAGCACGGTCTGCGGTTCAGGCTGCTTGATCAGCGCCTCGAACTGCTCGAGCGCACGGGCGGCGGCCTCGCTCTCCCGCTTGGGCGCCAGCAGCATCTCGGCCTGGGCGACGGTCACGACCCGGCGCGGCACCATCATCGGCAGCGTTCGAACCGCCGCCTTGATCGATTCGACGCCTTCGACGAGCCGGTCGCCGCTGGTCCAGTCGCCGGCGTGAATCCGCTCGACGTTGAACGCCCGCAGTCCCTCTTCCACGAGCTCGGCAAATTCCGCGGCGAGCGCCGACTTCTCGACCTCGTCTTCGCCAAGCACGAGATAAATCGGATCAACAGTGGCGCTGGCGATTTGTTTACGAACGCCGGCCGGACTGAGCGCAGGCAACTAGAAGGCTTCGAGGATGGCGCTGACGATGGTCCGCGCGAACTCGGAACTGATGCGTTCGAGGCCGCTGGTGTCCTGCTGGAAGAACGCCGCCGGATCGGTGTTGGTCCGGCTGGTGGTGGCTTCATACTCCTGGCGGAACAGAATGCCGGGATTCTCCCACAGCACTTTGTTCTCGCGCAGATCGCGCAGCTCGACCCGGGCCTGCATCGTGATCGCATAGCGCGACGCGAGCTGCTGCGGGTTGAGGCTGGCTGGCTGGATGCTGACGGCGGTGACCTCACCATTGAGCAGCGCGTCGACGCCGGTGCTTTCCGGCAGGATCTGGTATTTACCGCGGCCGATGAATTCCGCCCGAACTTTCTGGGTGAGCATCGTCTCGAGATTGAAGACGGTCGTGCGATTGGTGAACGCCGGGATGCCGATAGTTCGGATGTACGCCGGCAGGAACGAGCCGCGACCCGCCAGCGTGTAGCCGCAGGCTGAGAGCGCGCCGCCGCAGAACAGCCCGAAGACGCCGCGGAGAAACCCGCGTCGCGATCCTGCCGCGTCGATCATCGCTTCAGCGCGCACTACCACCATCATGACACCACTATGGAAACCAGTGGACCCTTGCCGACCACCACTCTGCGAATCGTCTTGCCGTCAGTGTACGCGCGGATGCCGGCATCCGCGAGAGCCAGTTCGCGCAGCTGATCCTCGGTGGCGTCGATTGGCGCGGTAATACGGCCCCGCAGCTTGCCATTGACCTGCACCGGTACCGTGACCTCCGCGGCCTTCGCTACCGCGGCATCGAACGCGGGCCAGCTCACGGTGTCGAGGCTGCCGACGTGACCGAGCATCTGCCACAGTTCCTCGGCGGTATGCGGCGCGAACGGTGAAATCATCAGGACCAGCGCGTCGATCGCTTCGCGCAGGACGGCGATCGTCTCGGGGCGCTCGACTTTTCCGGCCGGCGGCTCGTTCCTCGATGGGGCGCCGTGGGCCGTGCTGTCACTGAACGAATACAACTCGTTGACCAGTTCCATCAGCGACGAAACCGCCGTATTCAGGTGCATCCGATCTTCAATGTCGGAGGTGATGCGGCGGATCGTATCGTGGGTCTTGCGTCGCACGCCGCGCTCGGCATCGTTACAATCCGGACCGCACGTCGGCATGCCTTCGCCGCCAATGGTTTCCGCCCAGTGATCGACCAGCCTCCACACGCGGACCAGGAAGCGGAAGCTGCCCTCGAGTCCGGCATCGTTCCACTCCACTTCCTTCTCCGGTGGCGCGACGAACATGACGTAGAGGCGCAGCGCGTCTGCGCCGTACTTGGCGAGCATATCGTCGGGATCGACGACGTTGCCCTTCGACTTCGACATGACGGCGCCGTTCTTGAGCACCATCCCCTGCGTCAGGAGCCGCTTGAACGGTTCGTCGAACGTGACCAGACCGACGTCTCGCAACACCCGCGTGAAAAATCGCGAGTACAACAGGTGCAGAATCGCGTGCTCGACGCCGCCGCTGTAGAAATCGACCGGCATCCAGTAGGCCGCATCGGCCGGATCGAACGGCAGGTTCGCGTTCTTCGGATCGCAGAAGCGGAGGAAGTACCACGACGAATCGACGAACGTATCCATCGTGTCGGTTTCGCGTCTGGCCGGGCCCCCACACTTGGGACAGGTGACGTTGACCCACTCCGGCACCTGGGCCAGCGGCGAGTCGCCGCGTCCGGTGAAGGTCGTAATTTCCGGCAGCCTGACCGGCAATTGCTCGTACGGCACCCCGACGACGCCGTCCTTCTCGCAGTGAATGACCGGAATCGGCGTGCCCCAGTAACGCTGGCGCGAGATTCCCCAGTCCTTCAACCGGTATTGCACGGTGCCCTGACCGATACCGCGTTCGGCGGCGGCCGTCGTCATCCGGCGATTGGCCTCTTCCCACGGCAGGCCGTTGAACTCGCCCGAGTTCACGAGCCGGCCCTCGCCGGCGTGAGCCGCGGTCATGGTCTCTGCGGAAATCGGCGCAGTGTCACTCTGCACGACGATGGCAATCGGCAGGTTATAAGTTTTGGCAAACTCGAAGTCGCGAGCGTCGTGGCCGGGGACGCCCATCACCGCGCCGGTGCCGTACTCGCCGAGGACGAAGTTCGCGACCCAGATTGGGATGGGACCGCCGGTAAACGGATTGACGGCCATCCGGCCGGTGTCGAAGCCCTCCTTGCCGCTCATCCGGGCGTCGCGATCCTGAGAGCGGAAGGCCAGCGCGCGAGCGCGAAAGGCCGCCGGATCAGGCGAGGCCGCGGCGAAGCGTTCGACCAGCGGATGCTCGGGCGCAAGGACGATGAAAGTGGCGCCGTAAATGGTGTCGATGCGCGTCGTGAACACCTCGACGTCACCGGCCGCATCCGACAGTGCGAACCTGACGCGAGCGCCTTCGGATCGTCCGATCCAGTTGCGCTGCATGACGACGACTTTTTCCGGCCAGTCCTTCAGGGTCTCGAGGCCACTCAGGAGTTCGTCGGCATACTGCGTGATGCGAAAAAACCACTGCTCCAGATCGCGGGCGACCACCACCGAGCCACACCGCCAGCAGCAGCCGTCAATCACCTGCTCGTTGGCCAGCACCGTGTTGTCGACAGGACACCAGTTGACGGTCGAACGCTTGCGGTAGGCCAGTCCGCGCTCGAACATCTTCAGGAAAATCCACTGATTGAACTTGTAGTAGTCCGGCAGGCAGGTCGCGATCTCGCGCTCCCACGCGTAGCTGATGCCGAGCCGCTGCAACTGCCCCTTCATGTGGGCGATGTTGTCGAGCGTCGATTTCTCGGGGTGGGTGCCGGTCTTGATCGCGGCGTTCTCAGCCGGCAGACCGAACGCGTCCCAACCGAACGGATGCAGCACGTTGAAGCCGCGCATCCGCTTGGTCCGCGCCATGATGTCGCCGATGATGTAGTTGCGGACGTGGCCGACATGCGCGTGGCCTGACGGGTAGGCGAACATCTCCAGGCAGTAATACTTCGGCCGCGACTCGTCCCGCTCGACTTCGAACGCGCGCGAAGAGGTCCACTGCCGCTGCCACTTCTTGTCCAGCTCTTGGGGTTTGTAGTCGGTCATGAGAGGCTGGGATCATTGTACCCTCCGCCGCGCCGAGGCAGGAGGGACAGGCTTGAAAGTCGGGCCGTCCTACGCGAGATCGGATTGGGCCGACGCTTCGGCCAGCGGCAGGGTGACGAGGAAGGTCGTACCGACGCCGGGCCGCGATTCGCATCGGATGTTGCCGCCGAGCGCCTGCACGCAATCGATCACAATCGCCAGACCCAGACCGGTACCGGTGACGCCAAGTTCGCCATCGAGGTGGGCGTGGGCGCGGAAGAACCGATCGAAGATGGCCGGCTGATCGGCCTCCGGAATGCCGATGCCGTTGTCCTCGATCGCGATGGTGCAGGTCCGGACGGCTCCCGCGTCAGTCGCGGGCGCCTGGCCGCCAGCCAGCGCAATCTCCACGAATGCATCTGCCTTTTCGGTGTCGCTGTACTTGACGGCATTGGCGACGAGATTCAACAGCACCAGTTCGATCCTCGCCGGATCGGCGATCAGGCGCGGCAGCCCGGGCGAGACGCGAATCGACACCCGCCGCGACGCAGCCATGTCGGACAGCTGTCGCGCCACTTCTTCCGCAAGCGTGCGCAGATCGATGAGCTGCTGGTTGGGCAAGTCGGAGGCGTCACCCATGCGCGCCAGCCGCTGCAGGTTTTCGACCAGCCAGGACAGCCGCTCGGCACTGGATCGTACGGTTGCCGACACCTTGGTGAGCCGGGCCGGGTCCTGACGGACGACGTCCTTGTCGAGCAGCGCGCCGGCAAACAACAGCGTCGAAATCGGGGACCGTAATTCGTGGCTGGCAGCGCGGTTGAAGGCCTTGATACGCTCGCTTTGATCCTGGATCGTCGTGGTGTACTCGCCGATGAACGTATCCACCGTCGTGCGCATCAGCACCCGGACCGATCGCGTCAGCCGCCGCTGCACCTCGAAACACTCGCCGATAGTCGGCGCGAGCGCGAGCCGACCGGTCTCCTCGACCAGGAACGACTCCAGGATTTCGCCGAGAATTTCGTACTCGTGGAGCAGCTGGTGGGCGCTCGCCCGCTGCTGGTGACGCAGCTGGCCGAGCTCTCGTGCCTTGTCCATCACCGACGCGTTGGCGGCGATCTCCTGATCCTCGGGCGCCGCCAGATACGCCGCGATCTGGTCGACCAGCATCGGAATGTGATCGAGCAGCTGATCGGACGGAAATACGTCGTTGGCCTTCACCGTCAACAGATCACGGAGTCGCGCCAGCCAGCGAGCGGCCAGCGTCAGGCGCTCCGCGGCAATCCGCGCGGCGATCACCGACGGATAATGCTGCGCCGTAAGCGACCTCAACGGAAAGCTCTTGTCATGAAGCGGGAATGAAACAGTTTACCACCTGGATCTCGCTGAGCCGTCGAGCTGCAGGTTTAAAAGTAACGGCTCAGCGTGGGCGGCGATCGCCAGTCCATCGTCGACACAGCCAGCGGAGGTGAAGGCGTGCGCGGCACCCTCAGATGGTCCAGAAAGGCGCGAGAATCGGGCGGAGTTGGGTCACCGTGGTCTCGCCGCGGGATGGGGCGACACTGCTGGACGGCCACGCCGCCGACTCTGCGGACGCCGCATGCTGATCGATCACCGCGTCGAGCGACGCCGCCAGGGCCTGCAGGTCGTAACCGCCTTCAGTGACCGATACGATTCGACCGCGGCAGCACTCGTCGGCAACCGCCCGAAGCTCCCGCGTCATCGCGGCGAACGCCGGAGTCGTCAGCCGCATGCCGCCGAGTGGATCACGCTCGTGCGCATCGAAGCCGGCCGAGACGATGACGAGATCCGGCTCGAATTGCAGGAGGATCGGCGAGACCACTTTCGCGAAGACCAGCTGATAGTCAGCGTCGACGGCGCCGATCTCCATCGGAAGGTTGACGGTGAACCCGCGTCCTGTGCCATGTCCGACTTCGTCGGCCGCGCCGGTGCCAGGGTAATACGGGAACTGATGCGTGGATACATAAAGGACGTGGGGATCCGACTCGAAGATGTGCTGCGAGCCGTTGCCGTGATGCACGTCGTAATCGACGATCGCCACCCTGGCGGCGCCCTGCGCTCGAGCGTGGGCGGCAGCGACAGCGACGTTGTTGAACAGGCAGAATCCCATCGCGCGATCGCGCTCGGCGTGATGCCCCGGCGGCCGCACCACTGCCACCGCGGCGGTATGCGAGTCGCCCATGACCCGCTCGACCGCATCGATCGCCGCGCCGGCCGCCAGGCGCGCAACCTCGTACGATTCCGGAGAGGTGTAGGTGTCCGCGTCGAGCGACAGCGATCGGCCGGCGACCTCAGCCATCCGTCGCAAATAGCCATCGTCGTGCACGCGCGCGAGCTGTTCGAAGGTCGCCTCGCGAGGCGCGACCACTTCAGTGCCGCGATCTTTCCACCGCTCGACCACCGCGGCCATCGCCTCGGCGCGTTCGGGCCGCTCCGGATGGCCGGGAGGGGTCTGATGTTCAATGAATCGATCGGAATGAACCAGGATGACGGACATGAGGTGTCGGCGTTCAGATTGTAGATTGCCGCACGAGGATTGCATAGCATCAGGGCATGAGCGAATCACGCGTAGCTCTCGTCACCGGCGCCAACCGCGGTATCGGGCTGGAGGTCTGCCGACAGCTCGCGGCGCGTGGGTTTCATGTGGTGCTCACGGCGCGGCGCCAGGAGCACGCGGAACGAGCCGCCGGCACGATTCGAGCTGCGGGCACCGGGTCGGTCATTCCGGCCCGACTCGACGTCACTGATGCCGGATCGATCCGCGAACTGGCCGACGATCTGTCCGGGCGAAGGTTGACTGTTGACGTCCTCGTCAACAACGCCGGCATTCTCCTGAACGAAGACGACGGCGCTCTGGAAATGACGATGCGCGACGTTCGCGCCACGTTGGAGACCAACGTGATCGGCGCGATCGCGGTCAGTCAGGCCTTCGTGCCCGGCATGATCGAGCGGGGCTACGGCCGGGTCGTCAACGTCTCGTCCGAGGCGGGTCAACTGACGTCGATGGAAACCTATGCGCCGGCTTACTCGATTTCGAAGGCCGCCCTGAACGCATTCACGCGGCAACTCGCGGGAGAAACGCGTGGCACCGATGTCCTCGTCAACAGCGCTTGTCCCGGATGGGTGCGGACGGACATGGGTGGCCCAGGCGCGCCGAAATCGGTCGAAGAAGGCGCGGACACGATCCTCTGGCTGGCGACGCTCGGGCCCAAGGGGCCGACCGGAGGATTCTTCAGCGACCGACGGAAGATCGAGTGGTGACAGAGTCAGGCGCTGCGCAAAGTGACTGAGCCGCTCAGAGCATCGCCAGTGCACGCGCCTCGAGCGACGCCAGCCGCCCCTCGAGCGTACGCCGGTGCGCCTCGATCGCGGCGTCGTTGGCGTCCTTCTGCACGAACAAGGGCTCGCCGATGGCAATCGATACGTCAGAGAACGGTTTCGGAATCTGCGTCCGATCCCAGCTGCCCATCGTCCAATGCCGCCTGGCTTCGAGGTGAAACGGGACCACCGGATTGCCGGTGGCCTTTGCCAGCCAGATCGCGCCCGGCTGCGCCACCCGTGCCGGGCCGCGCGGACCGTCGAGCGTGAACCCAGCCGGCTTGCCTTCTGCCATCGCGCGTTTCAGCTGGACCAGCGCCTTGACGGCGCCGCGCGACGTCGAGCCGCGAGCCGTGCCGTACCCGAGCCGTTCGATGATGCCGGCGATCCATTCGCCGTCAAAATTCTCACTGGTAATCACGACGATCTGACGACGACGGAAATAGTAGGCGGCCGGAAGGATGCGGCCGTGCCAGAACGCCATGATTGGCTGCTGCCCCGCGCGAGCAACCGTCTCGAAATGCTCGAAACCTTCAAGGCGCCAGCGCAGTGTCGAACCGAGTGCGGCGATCAGCGGGTATCCGACGCTCGAGATCAGCCTAGCCTGCACGCGCTTTGATCGCGACGCGCGCCAGTTGTCGGGCGTGCTCATCGCCCTTCGGGCGTTGGAGAAGAGGACAACGCGGAGCGGGGCTGCAGCTTGCCGTTCACAAAGGACATCAGATCGACAAACTGTGTATCCGCCTGGGCGCTGGCCTGCGCACCCTTCAACATGATCGAGCAGAACGGACAGGCGGTGACGACGGTGTTGGCGCCGGTGGCCTGAAGCTGCTTGAAGCGGACATCGCTGATGCGGGTGCCGGGCTCCTCTTCCTTGGTGGCGAACAGCAGTCCGCCGCCGGCGCCGCAGCAATAGGGATTTTCGCGGTTGCGTTCCGGTTCGCTGATCTCGGCGCCGAAACGCTCGAGCAAGGCGCGCGGTTCGTCGACGACCTTCTGGTAGCGTCCGAGGTAGCAGGGATCGTGGAAGGTGACCTTATCGATGGCTGCGCCGGAATGAACCACGGCCGCCTCGCTTCGCAACAGTTCCTCGACGAACACCGACGAGTGCACGATCTCCACGTCGTAGCCGAACTTGCGGTAGTCCTCACCGATCGTCTTCACGCAGTGCGGACACGACGTCAGGATCTTCTTCACGCCCGCGGAGGTGAACTCCGCGATGTTGCCGGTCGCCAGCTCCTGATACATGTACTCGTTGCCGGTGCGCTTCGCGGGATCGCCCGTGCAGCGCTCCTTTGACAGCACGCCGAACCTGACCGCCTTCAAGCGCAGGATCGAGAAGAGCGACTTCAGCGATTTTTGAAAATCCGCGTCGAACGATCCGGCGCAGCCGAGCCAGACAAGAACGTCGTGCCGGCTGGGATCGAAGGTCTCGAGCTCCGCCGCGGCGACGAACTTGGCGCGCTGGTCGGAGCCGAGCCCCCAGATATTGCTGCGGCGTTCGAGGTTGTTGTACATCGCGCCGAGGTAATCCGGAGCGTCACCGTTTGAAACCAGACCCCGGCGCGCGCCAATCAGAATCGGCAACTGCTCGATACCGACCGGACACTGGTTCTCGCAGGCGCCGCAGGTCGTGCACTGCCACAACACCTCTTCGGAGTACAACTCGCCGAGCTTCAGTTCCTGGCGTCCCGCCAGCACTGCTTCCTGCGTCTGCAACACGATCGTTTTCGGGTTGAGGGCTTTTCCGGCCTTCCACGCGGGGCAGTTCACCTGGCAGCGTCCACATTCGACGCAGGTCAGCGCGTCGAGCACGGACTTGCTGCCGAGATCCTTGACCGTCTCGAGCCCGACCTGCTCCTTCTCGAAGTCGAGGTTCGGCAGGTTACCAAGCTCGCGCGACTTCAAGAGGACGGTGATTGGCGAGAGGACGAGATGAAGATGCTTGGACGCCGGGATCAGCGCCATGAACGCGAGAATCACGCCCATGTGCACCCACCAGTTGACCCGTGCTGCGATTGCCGTTTCGTCGAGGCGAAACGCCAGCAGGAACGTGATCATCAACGTCGCGATGAAGAGCGCGATCACGATCGATTCGAGCGATACCTTCGATCCGAGCG
The DNA here is from genome assembly GCA_036489235.1 of Vicinamibacterales bacterium. Taxonomy (GTDB): domain Bacteria; phylum Acidobacteriota; class Vicinamibacteria; order Vicinamibacterales; family CAVVIG01; genus CAVQFC01. The sequence goes on along the minus strand of DASXGC010000136.1, from coordinate 1,396 downwards.
CGACCGGACGGACGAACGCGCGCCTGATCAGCAGGTACACGATGCCGACCAGGACGGCTGATGCCAACGGGATCAGCGCGACGCGATACAAGTAGAACCAGCGGAAATGTGTGAGATCGACGATCCCGAGGCCGCTGAGGAACTCGGTCAGCGTGTAGCCGCCGAAGGCCACGAATCCCCAGAACACAAACGCGTGCATCAGGCCGGTCAGCGGCCGTTCGCGAATGGTCTGGCGCTGAAAGACGACGTCGAAGAGAAAGCGGCGGGTGCGGTAGGCGAGGTCAACCGAACTGAACGTGTTGGGTGCTGCCGCGATCAGCTGAACGCGACGCGACACCTGCGCCACGAAGGCACCGACGCCGGCGAGAAAGAGCGCCCAGAAGGCGACGATCTGCACGTTCGTCTATTTCTTCACAGCCTCGATCAGCGCCGGCACGATCTCGAACAAATCGCCGACGATGCCGTAGTCCGCGATCTCGAAGATCGGCGCGTCGGGATCCTTATTGATGGCGACGATAGTGTTGGCGCCTTTCATGCCGACGAGGTGCTGGATCGCTCCGGAAATGCCGAGTGCCAGATACAGCTTCGGCGCCACGGTCTGCCCGGAACTGCCGACCTGACGCTCCATCGGGAGCCAGCCCGCGTCACAAATGGGACGCGACGCCGCGAGCTCGGCGCCGATCGCTTCGGCCAACTGGCGCGCGATTGCGATGTTGGCCTCTTCCTTGATGCCGCGGCCGACCGAGACAATCCTCTCCGCCTGCGACAGATCGACCGCCTGTCGCGCTTGCTGAAACGGCGGTTCCGGCTTCTCGCGAATTGCCGCCGCATCGACCGAAACCGTCAGCGGTCGGATGGCAGCCGGCGCGGCCCCCTTGGCAACCTGGTCCACCCGGTAGGCGCCGATCTGGAACGTGACGAAATGCGGGGCGGGGCCAAGCGGAACCACATCCGCGGTCAGCTTGCCCTGGAACATGGGCCGGACGAAGGAGACCTCAGCACCAGGCTTGATCGCGGTGACGTCGGTCAGGAGGGCCCGGTCCATTCGCGCCGCCAGTTTCGGCGCGAAGTCGCGCGTCTGGTAGGTGTGCGGCAGCAGCACGTAGGCCGGTGCCAGTTGCGCAATCGCGTCCTGAAGCGCCGCGGTAAAGCCGTCGGGCGTGTACGGCTCGAGCGCCGCGTTTTCAACAGTGAGGACCTCACCAATCTGAGCCGCGCTCAGCTCGGCGGCGATGCTTCCAACACTGGCACCAGCGACGAGGACCGCAACCGGCAGCGATGTGGACGCGGCGAGCTCTTGTGCGGCAACGATGGTCTCCCAGGTTGTCCGGTTCAGTGTACCGCCGCGCTGTTCTGCGATGACGAGGATCATGAAATCACCCGTGCGTCCTCTCGC
>DASXGC010000115.1:0-3430 GCA_036489235.1 Vicinamibacterales bacterium | reverse complement strand
CGTACGGTCGAACCAGACGAGCCGAGAAACGGATCACTGGGCCGGTTCGGCGAGCAACCGCTCGATCAGATCGCGGACTTCCTGCTTCAGCCGCACGTGTTCCTCGCCGGTGGCCGCGCTCGCAAACCCGGCGTGGACGCTGCGGACGAGGCCGTCACGGCCAAGCACGATCGTGGTCGGGTAGGCGCCAAAGTTGACGAGCTGTGGCAGTGCCTCGGCAATCGTCTTCGACGTCGGCGACGGCTCCGTCGTCCCGGCGATCAGCATCGGATACTGGACTGAGTACCGCTTGATGAAAGTCTGCACTCGCGGTCTGGCGATCGCCGGATCCGGATCGTTTTCGAACATCAGGCCGACGATTTCGAGTCCGCGCGTGCCATAGGTCTTGTACAGCTCCGCCAGAAACGGCGCCTCGTCGTGACAATTCGGACACCAGCTGCCACCGATCGCCAGCATGGTGACCTTGTTGCGGAAACGCGGGTCAGTGTCCGAGACCACCTTACCGGTCAGATCGGGAAACGCGAAATGAAACGGCTCGGTCGGATTCTTGACGTTGGTATAACGCGACGGATCCGGCGGTTCCGGAATGCCTTTGTCGCGCGCCTCGCTGCTTCGAACCAGAAGGTAGTGGGCGTTTCCATTCAGCGTCGCCGCCATGGTGCCGTCGGTGTTGCGGGTCGCCTCGAGCAGATTCGGACGTTCACCGGCGAAGTGACTCAGTACCAGTTTGTCATTCTTCCACTCACCCACCAGCGTGCCGGTGTCGCCGTCGACGCGAAGAATGGTGCCCGACAGCGACGCGCCGGACTGCCGGAGATACACGTGCCAGGTGCGTGTGTCCCGCGGCGCCGAAATTTCAGCCGCCAGGCGGCGCATCTCCCAGCTGCCGGCAAGTTCCGGTGTGGTGCCCTCGTCTGGCGGCGGCGCCGTGAATCGTCGCATCCGGATGGCCTGGACGCGCGAGCCGGCCCGCAGATTTCGATAGGTGCCGATCAGTTCGTCACCCTGCAGCGTGGCCTCGAGCGTGGTGTTCAGGAAGTCGTAGTCGAGTTTCAGGGCGCCATCCGCGTACCGGCCAGACGATGATCCGACCTTGCGATCGCCTTCGAAAAAAAAGCCCTGCACTTGGGAACCGCTGGTCGCCAGTTCGAAGCGGAACGGAATCGTCGCCTCGCCGACGACGACCGTCGCGTCCCACAGTCCGTCGAGAGGCGGAGCTGCCGCGATCGGGCGGCCGGCCACGGCGCCGGCAAACAGCAGGGCGGCAACCAGAGCTCGTCTTTTCATGGTTCTCTCCACCGCACCGAGCGTACCTCTTTACTGGCTTGACGGTGTATCCATCATAGTGGACACTATCTCCACCATGGCGGAATTGGCCGTCCCGAGCCTCGACCAGTGCATCGCCGGACGGGTCCGTGACCTCCGTACCGCCCGGCGCCTCTCGCTCGATGCCCTCGCCGCGAAGAGCGGCGTCAGCCGGTCGATGATCTCGTTGATCGAGCGCGGCGAAAGCAGCCCGACCGCGGTGGTCCTCGACAAGCTGGCAACTGCGCTCGGCGTGATGCTCGCCTCGCTGTTCGACGGACCAGCCGCTGCCGGCCGGCCAAACGGACCCGTATCCCGGCACGACGAGCAGCTGCAGTGGCAGGACCCGGCGTCGGGCTATCGGCGACGCAACATCTCTCCGGCGGGATTGCCGCAGCCGATGCAGATCGTCGACGTCCACTTTCCCGCGGGCGGCCGCGTCGCCTTCGAGACGGGGACACGCGATGGGCGGATTCACCAGCAGGTCTGGGTGCTGCAGGGCGCGATCGACGTCACCGTCGGGACCGATCGCCATCGCCTGCGTGAAGGCGACTGCCTTGCGATGGAGCTCGACCGCCCCACGGTCTTCCACAACCCGACCCGCAAGCCAACCCGTTACGCCGTCGTCATCGTGTCGGAGCCGGGAGCGAGGCGGGGATGACGGCGAACTGGTCGTTGCGGCGACTCGAAACCGTCACCGATGCGCAGATTGAGGCGCTCGCCGACGTCCTGATCGACTGTGTCGAAGGCGGCGCGTCGGTCAGCTTCATGCACCCGCTGACCCGCGATCGGGCAGTCGCATTCTGGAGAAGTGTTGCCACGGCTGTCGCGGCCGGCGACCGCGCGCTCCTGATTGCGGAAGACGCCGAGGGCTTATGCGGGACGGTACAGCTCGTGTTTGACTTGCCCGAAAATCAGCCGCATCGCGCCGACCTCGCGAAAATGCTGGTGCAGCGTCGAGTGCGCCGTCAGGGGCTGGGTGCGGCGCTGATGCGGGCGGCGGAAGCGACCGCGCTCGAGTGCGGCAAGACGCTGCTGGTCCTGGACGCCGTGACCGGCGGTGACGCGGAACGTCTGTACGAGAATCTGGGCTGGCAGCGGGTCGGCGTCATTCCCGGCTATGCGTTGATGCCGCGGGGCGAACGCTGCGACACGACGGTGTTTTATCGCCAGTTGGGTGACTGAGGCCGCGTTCACGACCACGTACGATCGGCGCCATTCCTTCGAGGTCCGCCTGAAGGCGGACACTACAGATTCTTGCGACACCTGAAGGCGGACACTACTCAGGTCCGCCTGAAGGCGGACACTACAGCGGACGCTACAGGTCGCGAAGGCTCAATCCCAGTTCGCCGCGATGCCGCGCGTAGGTGGCGAACCATTCGGCCATGCGCCGATATTCGATGGCTTTCGACGCGCGTGCAGGCGGCTCGACGCCGAAAATCTCGGCACATACCTCCGCGTTCTCGAGCGCGCCGTGCAGATACGTTCCAACCACGCCTGTCGCGCGGGCTCCCTCGGGTGCACCGCTCGAGAGCGATGCGAACGGCGCCAGAGCCGCAGCCGGGTCGAGCGTGGTGACGCCGAGATGAATCTCGTACGCGCCGAACCGCACACCGCCGCTTGTAGTCGCGGCGACCGCGCGGGTTTGCTTGTCCCGGGTCAGCTCCGTGACTGCAGGAATCAATCCGAGGCCGTCGGCGGCACCGGAGGCTGATTCGACGCCGGCCGGATCCTTAATCGTGCGACCGAGCATCTGGTAGCCGCCGCAGATGCCGACGATCGTCGTCCCGGTTCGATGCTGGTCGACCAGCCAGTCGGCCAGTCCGGCCTGGCGTAGCCACGCGAGATCGGAGAGGGTGTTCTTGCTTCCCGGCAGGATGATGAAGTCGAAACGCTCCGGCGACGGTGCGGCAATCCACTCGGCCCAGGTCAGCAGAGAGAAATCGGTGGCGTTCGACAACAGCGGGAAGCGTACGATCGCGATCCTCGAACCGTGCGGCGCCGCCGTGCGCGGTTTGGTGACAAGCGCCAGGCTGTCCTCCGGATCCAGGCGCAAATCCTCTGCGTAGGGGAACACGCCGAAGCAGCGCGACTTTGTCTGCTCTTCCAGGATGCGCACGCCGTC
>DASXGC010000091.1:0-12361 GCA_036489235.1 Vicinamibacterales bacterium | reverse complement strand
TGATGCGGATCTCGTCCTGGAGGTTCTTCTCCATCATGTCGAGCTCGTCCTGCTCGATCGCTTTCGCCCGGTCATCCTTTTCGATGCCCTTGCGGGAGAAGATCTTGACGCCGACGATGATGCCCTCGATGCCGGGCGGGCAGATCAGGCTGGCATCGCGCACGTCGCCGGCCTTCTCGCCGAAGATGGCGCGGAGCAGCTTCTCTTCCGGCGTCAGCTGGGTCTCACCCTTCGGCGTCACCTTGCCGACCAGGATGTCGCCCGGCTTGACGTTGGCGCCGATCCGGATGATCCCGCTCTCGTCGAGGTCCTTGAGGAACCCTTCCGAGACGTTCGGGATGTCGCGGGTGATTTCTTCGGGTCCGAGCTTGGTGTCGCGCGACTCGATTTCGAACTCCTCGATGTGAATCGAGGTGTAGTAGTCGTCCTTCACCATCCGCTCGGACACGAGGATCGCGTCCTCGAAGTTGTAGCCGCGCCACGGCATGAACGCGACCAGGACGTTGCGTCCCAGCGCGAGCTCGCCGAGCTCGGTGCACGGGCCGTCGCCCATCACCTGCCCCTTGTGCACCTTCTGACCGACCCGGACGATCGGCTTCTGGGTGATGCAGGTGTTCTGGTTCGAGCGCTTGAACTTCGTCATCGGGTAGATATCAGCACCCATCTCGCGGCTGATCTCTTCGTTCTCGCTCTCCACCCGGACGACGATGCGCTGCGAGTCGACGTAGTCGATGGTGCCCGAGCGGCGGGCGACAATGACCGCGCCCGAATCGCGAGCGGTGATGTACTCCATGCCGGTGCCGACATACGGCGACCGGGCACGAAGCAGCGGCACTGCCTGGCGCTGCATGTTCGATCCCATCAGCGCGCGGTTCGCATCGTCGTTCTCGAGGAACGGAATCAGCGAAGCGGCGACCGACACCAGCTGCTTCGGCGACACGTCGATGAACTGGATGTTGGCCTTGGGCGCGAGAATGAAGTCGCCCGCCTGCCGCGCGTTGACGCGGTCCTGGGTCAGGTTGCCATCGTTGTCCACCGCGGCGTTGGCCTGCGCGATGATGTACTGGTCCTCCTCCCACGCCGAGAGATAGAACGAGTAGGGCTCGATTTCGACGCCCTTCTTCTTCGGCCGGCCGTCTTCGGAGACCAGTTCGTCGGCTTCGACGATGTCGCCGGCCTTGTACTTCGAACCACCGGCATTGGTGACCACGACGTAGTCGGTGACACGGCCGTCCTTGACCTTGCGGTAGGGCGATTCGATGAAGCCGAACTCGTTGATCCGCGCGTAGCACGACAGCGACGAAATCAGGCCGATGTTCGGACCTTCAGGCGTTTCAATCGGGCAGATGCGTCCGTAGTGCGTCGGGTGGACGTCGCGGACCTCGAAGCCGGCGCGCTCGCGTGACAGACCGCCTGGTCCGAGCGCCGAGAGACGCCGCTTGTGCGTGATCTCGGAGAGCGGATTGGTCTGGTCCATGAACTGCGAGAGCTGCGACGATCCGAAGAACTCGCGAATCGCGGCCATCACCGGCTTCGCGTTGATCAGGTCGTGCGGCATGGCGGTCGCCATTTCCTGGTAGACCGACATCTTTTCCTTGATCGCCCGTTCCATGCGCACCAGACCGATGCGGAACTGGTTCTCGAGGAGCTCGCCGACCGAACGCACGCGACGATTGCCGAGGTGGTCGATATCGTCGACGTTCGCCGGATTCTTGCGCAGCTTGAGCAGGTACTTGATGACCTCGTAGAAGTCCTGCGGGTGCAGGATCTTCTCGTCGAGCGGCGTATTGAGTCCCAGCTTGGTGTTCAGCTTGAGACGGCCGACGCGCGAGAAGTCGTACTTCTGCGGGTTGAAGAACATGTTCTCGAACAGCGAGCGCGAGCTGTCGAGGGTCGGCGGATCGCCCGGCCGCAGACGGCGGTAGATCTCGATCAACGCCTCTTCGTGGGTGTGGATCGGATCCTTCTTCAGCGTCTGTCCGATGATCGATCCGACTTCGTCGCGCTCCGGGAAGAAGATGTCGATGCGGTCGACGTTCTTCTCCTGCGCCATCGAGATGACGCGCGGTTCGAGCGCCTCGTTGGCTTCGAGGATCACTTCGCCGGTCGACGGGTCGACGACGTCGGCGGCGGCGAAGGCGCCTTCGAGCTCGGCGTCCGAAATCTCGACCGCTTCGACGTTGGCCTTCTTCAGGGCCTCGACCGCGTTCTTGGTGATCTTCTTGCCCTGCTGAACCGTGAAGTTCTCGCCCGGGACCACGATGTCCCTGGCGGCGCGGAGGCCGACCAGGCTGTCGCTGACCGCCCACTGGATCGAGCTGCCTTTGAGATGCAGCTTGTCCACGGTGTAGAAGGTCCGGATGATCTCGTCGGCGCCGCGCAGGCCGAGCGCGCGCAGGAACACCGAGGCCAGGAACTTCCGCTTGCGGTCGATGCGGACGTAGAGCAGGTTCTTCGAGTCGTACTCGAACTCGACCCACGATCCGCGGTAGGGGATGATCTGCGCGACGTAGAGGGTCTTGTCTTCCGAGTGGAAGAACGCGCCCGGCGAACGGTGCAGCTGTGAGACGATGACGCGCTCGGTGCCGTTGATGATGAAGGTGCCGTTCTCCGTCATCAGCGGGATGTCGCCGAAGTAGACCTCCTGCTCCTTGATGTCGCGGATGGTCTTGACGCCGGTCTCAGGGTCTTTGTTCCAGACCACCAGCCGGATCGTCACCTTCAGCGGCACGGCGAACGTCATGCCGCGTTCCTGGCATTCGTCGACGTCATACTTCAGCTTGAGCCCGACGGTATTGCCGCAGATGTCGCAGACGTCGCCGCGGGCCTGGTTGCCCTTGCCGCAGCGCGGACACAGCACTTCGCGGTCGCCGTAGGGATCGGCAATCAGGGTCGCGCCGCAGTTGCTGCACGGCTTGCGCAGGTGATGCAGGCCCTGCAGCTTGCCGCACTTGCACTCCCAGTTGCCGATCGAATACTCGATGAACTCGAGCGACGAGTTCTCGCGGAAGTCGCTGATCGGGAAGACCGACTTGAACACCGACTGCAGACCCGCGTCCTCACGTTCACTCGGCAGACGGTTCATCTGCAGGAAACGCTCGTAGGACTTTTTCTGGATCTCGATCAGGTTCGGGATCGGAACGGTCGTCTTGATCTTCGAGAAATCGATGCGCTCGCGGTAGACGTTCTTGGGAAGGCTATACATCGTTATTAGACCTCGAGGAAAAGCGGAGCGCTGAAACGGGGCTGGAGACCGTCTCCCGCGGTTCGGCATTCCGCCAAACCGCCGGTCCCCGGCCTCCAGTCACCAGTCGAGTCGTGAGGCGCGCGAGCGCCGAACTACTTGATCTCGACCTTGGCGCCGACTTCCTCGAACTTCTTCTTGATCGCCGCGGCCTCGTCCTTGTTCGCGCCTTCCTTGATTGGCTTGGGCGCGCTCTCGACCAGGTCCTTGGCTTCCTTGAGCCCGAGTGCGGTGATCTCGCGGACCACCTTGATGACGTTGATCTTGTTGCCGCCGACTTCGGTCAGCGTGACCGTGAACTCGGTCTTCTCTTCGGCCGGCGCCGCCGCGCCGCCACCGCCGCCGCCCGCCATCTGCATCGGCATCGCCGCTGCTGCGGAGACGCCAAGCTCTGATTCGAGCGTCTTCACGAGCTGTGACAGCTCCAGAACGCTGATGCCCTTGATGTAGTCGACGACCTGCTGCTGTGATACTTCGGCCATGTTCTCTCTCTCCTCATGGAACAGCCTCGAGCCGTTCCCTAACCATTCAAAAAAATATGTGCGTTACGACCCGTTTACGATTCGGCGCGTTTCTTTTCGGCTGCCACCAGCACGTTCATCAAATCGCGCGGCACGGCGTTGAGCACCGTGACGAGCTGCACCATCGGCGCGTTCATCGTGCCGAGGAGCTTGGCGTAGAGCTCCGGCTTGCTCGGCAGCGCCGCCAGCTCGGCGACTTCCGCCGGCTTGACCGCGCGACCCTGCACCAGCGCCGCCTTGATCTGCAAGGTCGGCGTGGTCTTGCCGAACGTGGTCAGCGTCTTGGCGAGCGCGACCGGATCGGTGCTGGTGTACGCCACCGCAGTGGTGCCGGCGAAGTACTTTTCGAGCGCTTCGAACGCAGTGCCCTTGAGCGCGCGCTTGGCGATCGTGTTCTTGACGACCTTGTAGCTGGCCTTTGCGGTGCGCAACTGACGCCGCAATTCGGTGACCTGCGGGACGTTCATGCCCTTGTAGTCGACCAGGACCGCGCTGTCCGATCCCTTGAATGCCGCTTCGAGCTGCTGCAACTCGGTGGCCTTATCCGCCTTGGTGACTGCCATTAGTGTTTCACCGCCACGTCAATATGCGTCGTGTCGATGCGGACGCCCGGTCCCATCGTCGACGACAGCGTGACGCTCTTGAGGTACTTGCCCTTGGCCGCCGCCGGCTTGGCCTTGACGATGCTCTCGACCAGCGCGATCGCGTTGGCCACCAGCGAATCGGTGGCGAACGATACTTTGCCGACCGGCGCGTGGATGATGCCGGTCTTGTCGACGCGAAACTCCACTTTACCGGCCTTGATTTCGCGAACCGCCTTGGCGATGTCGACGGTCACGGTTCCGGTCTTGGGGTTCGGCATCAGGCCGCGCGGGCCGAGCACCTTACCCAGCTTGCCGACCGCGCGCATCATGTCCGGGGTCGCAACCACGGCGTCAAAGTCCATGTAGCCGCCCTGGATCTTGTCGACCAGTTCCTCGCCTCCGACCACGTCGGCGCCTGCTTCGGTCGCTTCCTTCTGCTTCTCGCCGCCAGCGATCGCCAGCACGCGCTTGCTCTTGCCGAGGCCATGCGGCAGGACCACCGTACCGCGCACCATCTGGTCCGCGTGCTTGGGATCGACGCCGAGACGGAGCGACATGTCCACCGTCTCGTCAAATTTCGTGTACTTCACCTTCTGCACCAGCGGAATCGCTTCCTCGATCGAGTAGACCTTATCGACCGGAATCTGCGCCTGGGCAGCGGCGAATTTCTTGCCGTGCTTTTTCATGAACTCTCCTGTGGTCCAGACGAGCGCTCACGCGCTCTCCCACGTAATTGCAGATGGCTAAGTGCTAATTGCTGATTGAATTTGGCGATTCAATTTGCAATTTGCATTCAGCAATCAGCATTTTGTTACCCGACGACGTCGAGGCCCATCGAGCGGGCCGTGCCTGCGATCGTCTTCACCGCCGAGGCGAGCGAATCGCAGTTCAGGTCGGGCATCTTCAGCTTGGCGATATCCTCGACCTGTTTCGCGGTGACGGTGCCGACCTTGTTCTTGTTCGGCTCCGCCGATCCCTTGGCGATGTTGGCGGCCCGCTTCAGCAGCACCGGCGCCGGCGGCGTCTTGGTGATGAAGCTGTACGACCGGTCCGCGTAGACGGTGACGACGACCGGGATGATCAGTCCTTCGTCCTTCGCCGTTTTCGCGTTGAAGTTCTTGCAGAAGTCCATGATGTTCACGCCCTGCGGACCGAGCGCGGTGCCCACGGGCGGCGCCGGCGTCGCCTTGCCGGCGGCAATCTGCAACTTCACCATCGCCTGAATTTTTTTCGCCATAAATCAGAGACCTAGATCTTCTCTACCTGTAAAAAATCGAGTTCGACGGGCGTGGCGCGGCCGAAAATCGTGACCATCACCTTCAACGTGTTCTTGTCGAGATTGACCTCGTCGACCACGCCGTTAAAGCTGGTGAACGGTCCCTCGTTGATCCGGACCTGCTCGCCCTTTTCGAACATGTACTTCGGCTTCGGTTTCTCCGCCGCCGTCTTCACCTGCGTCAGAATCTGTTCGACTTCGTCCTTGCTGAGTGGCGTCGGCTTGGCGCCGGCGCCGACGAATCCGGTCACCTTGGGCGTGTTCTTCACCACATGCCAGGCGTTGTCGGACATGTTCATCTCGACCAGGATGTAGCCGGGGAAAAACCGCTTCGCGGTCACCACCTTCTTGCCGGCACGCATCTCGACCACGTCCTCGGTCGGAATCAGGACTTCGCCGATCTCACCCTGCAGACCGTAGGCCTTCACCCGCTCCTGCAGCGACTCGGCGACCTTCTTCTCGAAGCCCGAGTAGGTGTGGACGATGTACCAATTCTTCGTTGCGACGTCGGTCATGATGTCGGTCCCGAGACCCCGAACAAGCGGAAGATCCACTGCACCAGCTTCAGCAACCCGAAGTCGATGGCGAACAGGTACAGGCCGAAAAACGCCGAAGTCAGGATCACCACCACCGTGGTGGCGTAGACCTCTTTCTGCGACGGCCAGGTGACGCGCTTCAGTTCGTTGCGCACCTCGCTCAGGAACAGACGCGCGCGCTCGATGCGGCCGCCCGCCGCTACCTTTACGTTCTCGAACCCCGTCGTCGTCGCGTTCTCAGCCACGGCCATCCTTCTCGCTTCGCACTGCGTACTTCGAATTGCTCACTCTACCGTCGACGTTCCCGCTCGAAGTCTGGCAGGCCAGGAGGGAATCGAACCCCCAACCCCCGGTTTTGGAGACCGGTGCTCTACCAATTGAGCTACTGACCTACTTGGATTCCTTGTGTCCCGTGTGCTTCCGGCAGAACCGGCAGTACTTGCTCATCTCGAGGCGTTCGGTCGTCTTCTTCTTGTTCTTCGTCGTGCTGTAATTGCGCCGCTTACATTCGAGGCACGCGAGCGCGATGATGTCTCTCATGATCTTCTCCGGGACCCGAGGCTCTCGTCCCCTTTATTCGATAATCTCGCTCACCGTGCCCGAGCCGACCGTGCGGCCACCTTCGCGGATCGCGAAGCGGGCTCCGGCCTCGAGCGCGACCGGCGCCATCAGCTCGCCGGTGATCTCGGTGTTGTCGCCGGGCATCACCATCTCGACACCCTCCGGCAGCTTCAGCGTGCCGGTGACGTCGGTGGTGCGGATGTAGAACTGCGGACGGTAGCCGTTGAAGAACGGGGTGTGACGACCGCCCTCTTCCTTCGACAGCACGTAGACCGTGCCCTTGAACTTGGTGTGCGGCTTGATGGTGCCCGGCTTGGCCAGCACCTGACCGCGCTCGACGTCTTCCTTTTCCACGCCGCGGAGCAGGACGCCGATGTTGTCGCCGGCCTCACCCGAGTCGAGCAGCTTGCGGAACATTTCGACGCCGGTGACGACCTTCTTCTCGGTCGGCTTGAACCCGACGATCTCGATTTCCTCGCCGACCTTGACGCGGCCGCGTTCGACACGGCCGGTGACGACGGTGCCACGGCCGGAGATCGAGAAGACGTCTTCGATCGGCATCATGAACGGCTTGTCGACGTCGCGCGCCGGCAGCGGGATGTAGCTGTCGAGCGCTTCCATCAGCTTGGTGACGCTTTCGACGCCAGCCGGATCGCCCTGCAGCGCCTTGAGCGCCGACACCCGGACCACCGGAATGTCGTTGCCGGGGAACCCGTAGGACGTGAGCAGCTCGCGCACTTCCAGCTCCACCAGGTCGAGCAGTTCGGCATCGTCGATCGCGTCGACCTTGTTGAGGGCGACGACCAGGTGCGGCACGTTGACCTGACGCGCGAGCAGCACGTGCTCACGGGTCTGCGGCATCGGGCCGTCGATCGCGCTGACCACGAGAATGCCGCCGTCCATCTGCGCGGCGCCGGTGATCATGTTCTTGACGTAGTCGGCGTGGCCCGGGCAGTCGACATGTGCGTAGTGCCGGTTCGCTGTCGAATACTCGACGTGGCTGGTGGCGATCGTCATCACCTTCGACTCGTCGCGGCGACCCTGCGACTCGGAAGCCTTGGCGACCTCGTCGTACGGGATGAACTTCGCCCAGCCTTTATCGGACGACACTTTCGTGAGCGCCGCGGTGAGCGTGGTCTTGCCGTGGTCGATGTGGCCGATGGTGCCGACATTGACGTGCGGTTTGCTGCGGTCGAATTTTTCTTTAGCCATATCTGCGATCCTCGCGCTACGTGTGATGGAGCCGATGTCCAGGATCGAACTGGAGACCTCGTCCTTACCAAGGACGCGCTCTGCCAACTGAGCTACATCGGCAATCTCGGTCTTCGTTGCTCAGTTCGTTCGTGTGCCGCCCGTCTTCCGGTCTGCCGGGCAGAAGCACGCACCGGCTATCCGCATACGAAGGCTGGAGCGGGAGACGGGGATCGAACCCGCGACCAACAGCTTGGAAGGCTGTGACTCTACCACTGAGTTACTCCCGCCTACGCGCCTCACGCGCTCTCCTTCGTTCGCCGATCGGCGGGAGCGCCCCGCCGTATTTCTTCGTCCGATTCTTGCGTCGACCACATTCGATCTCGCACGTCATTCTCGTGCGTCGTTCTGTGTGTTGCTGGTCCGCCAGCCGACGCCCACCTTCGCGTGTCGCCGTCTGTTTCGCGACCCGTCCGCGTGGGCGAAGGGTTGGTGGCGAGGGAAGGACTCGAACCTTCGAAGCCACTGGGGCGACAGATTTACAGTCTGCTGCGTTTGACCGCTTCGCTACCTCGCCAGCTGTCTGTGTGTTGGAAACGCGATGTTTTCGGTCTACCTAGGACCGGATCGACTCGGTCGATGGAGCTGGCGAAGGGATTTGAACCCCCGACCAGCTGATTACAAATCAGCTGCTCTACCGGACTGAGCTACGCCAGCCAAGACAAAAGGTGAACTTTAGCACGTCCCGTGCCACCCTGCAAGTGGCTGGGGCGTCAGCCTATCTCCCAATTTCGGGTACCTGCCCTCACCGGCCGGCAGCACGACCACAACCTCTGATTGTACTCAGTTCGCACGCCGTTGGCGAACCGCCTCGAACAGCGCGATACCGGTCGCAACCGACACGTTCAGACTCTGAACATGGCCCTGCATCGGAATCGACACCAGCCAGTCGCAGCGATCACGAACCAGGCGTCGCAGCCCCTCGCCTTCGGCGCCCACAACAAACGCGGTCGGCAACGTCAAGTCAATATCGCTGTATGACTTAGGGGCATCGCCCGCGAGACCGACGGTCCAGACACCGGCCTCCTTCAGATTCTCGATGGCGCGGGCGATGTTGACGACATCGGCGACCCGGACATGCGCCACAGCGCCCGCCGATGCCTTGGCCGCAGTCCCGCCAAGCGGCGCCGCGTGCCTCGACTGGCGAATGACCCCGTCCCCGCCCGCGGCGTCCACTGTCCTCAGGATCGCGCCCAGATTGTGCGGGTCCTCGATGCCGTCGAGCACCACAAGCAGGGGCACCCCTGCCGCACCGCTGACGAGATCCTCGACGCTCAAGTGCGCCGCGTCCTTCACCTCAGCGACGACACCCTGATGCACACCGCCGCGAGCGGCGCGTTCGAGGTCTGCCGGGCTCACACGGTGCACGGTGACGTGTTGTTGCTGGGCGAGCTGCACCACCACCGACAGCCTTTCGTCGCTGCGCGACGCAATACTGATCAACGTCGCCCGCTTCGCGCGCAATGCTTCGAGCACCGGATTGATGCCGTAGATCACCATCACAATCCCGATGCACTGCGCGGTTTCGCAGTCACGACCCCAACTCCAGCGCCCGCAAAAATGCCGCGGCACGCTCGCGGTTCCCGACGATCGGCGGCATGCCCGCCGACGCCGGCAATTCGGCTCCGAGATCGATCGCCGGAACCGCGAGATCGAGCTCGGGACCTTCCGCGCGGCCGGTCAGGGCGACGCGAATCGGATGAAAAAGGGATTTACCCTTTCGACTCGTTCTCGCCTTCACACGGTTCGCGACCTCGCGGAATTTTTCGCGGTCGAGACGCGGCGCCGCGGCCAGTTCCTCGACGAGAGCCGTCACCACCGCGCGGGAATCCGGCATGCTCATCTCGGTCCGCATCGTCTCGTCCTCGAGGGTGCGGACGGGCGCGTAGTCGAAGAGAAACGCCAGACGTGACGCGACCTGCTCCAGGCGGTCGACTGAGGCGCTCGCCATCGCCATCGCCGACGCAAGGAAGGCAATCCCGGCAGCGTCCGGCGTCATCGGCACGCCGGCCTTGACGAAATAGGGCAGCGACAGCTCGGCGAGCCGCGATGGATCGGCGATTTTCAGGTAGTGCCGGTTCACCCAGGCGAGCTTCTCCTCGTCGAACACTCCGGCACTGTGTCCGACGTCCTCGAGCGAAAATCGGCGCGCCAGTTCGTCGATCGGCAGAAGCTCGTCGCCGCCGCCGGGCGACCAGCCAATCAGCGCCAGGTAGTTGATCAGCGCTTCCGGCAGATAACCCTTCGATCGGAACTCTGCTACCGAGGTTGCGCCGTGGCGCTTGGAGAGTGGGCTGTGATCGGGACCCATGACGAGCGCCAGATGCGCGAACGTGGGGGCCGTGAACCCCAGTGCCTCGTACAGCAACACCTGCCTCGGCGTATTCGAGATGTGATCCTCGCCGCGAATCACCTGCGTCACTTCCATCAATGCATCGTCAACGACGACCGCGAAGTTGTACGCCGGCGTCCCGTCGGCCCTGACGATGATGGGATCGCCGATGACCTCGGTCTGAAAACGAACGTCGCCGCGGACCGCGTCGGTGAAGACGACGTCGCGACCTTCGGGGATGCGAAAACGGATCGCGGGATGCTCCCCGGCCGTGATTCGAGCGGATGTCTGCTCGCGTGACAGCCGGCGGCAGGTGCCGGCGTACTGCGCCGGCCGCCCGTGCGCGAGCGCCTCCTGACGATCGGCGTCGAGCTGCGCGGTCGAGCAGAAACAGTAGTACGCCGAGTCCGCGGCCAGCAGTTCCTGGGCGTACGACTGATAGAGGTGGAGGCGCTCTGATTGCCGGTATGGCCCGTGAGACCCGCCGACGTCCGGCCCCTCATCCCAATCGAGCCCGAGCCAGCGCAAGTCCCGCAAAATTGCGGCCTCGGACTCGCGCGTCGATCGCTCGACGTCTGTGTCCTCGATACGAAGGATGAAAGTGCCTTTCGAGCCGCGCGCCAGCAGCCAGTTGAACAGCGCTGTACGCGCGTTCCCGACATGGAGCTGACCGGTGGGGCTGGGAGCGAATCTAACCCTCATCGTCATTGGCTGATGGCTGATGGCTGATGGCTGATGGCTATGGCCAATGGACTAGTGGCTGCGCAGGAGCACGATAGCGTGGGCGGCAACCGCTTCGCCGCGCCCGACCGCGTCCACACCTTCGTTGGTCTTGCCCTTGATACTGACGCGCGCGGCATCGATGCCGATCGCCGCAGCCACGGACGCGCGCATCGCCTCGACGTGCCCGCTGATTTTCGGGCGCTCGAGCACCACCGTCACGTCCACATTGCCGACCATCAGTCCCTCAGCGGCGACCAGGCGGACGACCTGTCGGAGCAGCTCGATGCTGTCGGCGTCCTTCCAGCGTGGATCGGTATCGGGAAAGTGCCGCCCGATATCGCCGAGCGCAGCGGCCCCGAGAATGGCGTCCGCGACGGCATGGCACACGACGTCCGCGTCGGAGTGCCCGAGCGCGCCAAACGCGGATGGAATCGAGACGCCACCGAGAATCAACGGACGACCGGCGACGAGCCGGTGGAGATCGTAGCCGGTACCGGCCCGCCCGGTCCGGGCCGGCATCCCTCGACTGGAGCCGTCGCGGCGCGCGGCAATCGCTTCGCCGAGCACGAGGTCGTCCGGCGTTGTGATCTTGATGTTCGACGCATCACCGTCAACCAGCTGAACGGGGACACCGAGCATTTCGACCAACGCCGCCTCGTCGGTGGCGTCGACGCCACTGCGCGCGGCACCCTCCAGCGCACGTTGCAGAACGTCACGCCGGAACGCCTGCGGCGTCTGGGCCAGATAAATCGCGTCGCGCGACAGCGTTTCAGCAACCATCCGCACACTCGACGCGGCGACCCGCGAGGGGGGCTGCACGCTCGATTCGTCGACGACAGCCGGTGGACCGGCGCGCTTGACAGAGTCGCGCGAGGCGATCGCCGCCAACGCCGCACCCGACTGAACCGCGGCAGCTATGGTCCGGGTGATGAGATCGGCGTCCACGAAAGGACGAGCGGCATCGTGAATCACGATAATCTCGGTCCCCGCATCGCTCGCGTGAAACGCATTCGCCACTGAATCCTGCCGGCGATCGCCACCGGCGACGATTCGGATCGCCTTGCCGCGCCGTCGCAGATAGGACGGCGGATCATCGGTCAGCGCCTGCGGCAGCGCGACGATCACCGCGTGCACCTCGGGATGAGATACGAACGCGTCAA
The DNA here is from genome assembly GCA_036489235.1 of Vicinamibacterales bacterium. Lineage (GTDB taxonomy): Bacteria > Acidobacteriota > Vicinamibacteria > Vicinamibacterales > CAVVIG01 > CAVQFC01. Next base: position 173 of record DASXGC010000091.1, on the reverse strand, counting down.
TGCTGCGCTCGAGAATCGGCCGTCCGCCGATCTCGAGAAGCTGCTTGGGTCGCGCGCTGCCGAAGCGCTGCCCGCGCCCGCCGGCGGCGATGATCGCGGTGACATGCATAGGACGAATCTCTGATTATACAGGCCGGCAGACGATCACTTCGCGACCGAGCCGAAGCGCGCCT
>DASXGC010000082.1:0-2379 GCA_036489235.1 Vicinamibacterales bacterium | reverse complement strand
ACCACCGGCATTACTTAGCAGCAACGGTACTTGGCCGGCCCGACGTGGCCGCGGCGGGCAAGTTGTTCGTGGTGGTGGCCGGCCCCGATGATCAGGTCCGGCGCTGCCAGCCGATTTTCGATGCCCTTGGCCAGAAGACCTTCAACGCCGGGAAGGACGCACCGGCGGCCAACGTGATCAAGCTCGCCGGCAATTTCATGATCACTACCGTGATCGAAAGCCTGGCCGAATCTGTCGCGCTGGCAAGAAAGCACGGAATCGACCCGCATGTGTTGCTGGACGTGTTGACCGGCTCCGTGTTCTCCGCGCCCATCTATCACACATACGGCACCATCGTCGTCGAACAGAACTTCGATCCGCCGGGCTTCAAGCTGCCGCTCGGTATGAAAGACAACGCATTGGTGCTTGAAGCCGCGCGTAATGCCGCTGTACCAATGCCGATGGCCAGCCTCGTGCGCGACCAGTTCGTTGCCGCGATGGCTGCCGGACTGGCCAAGGAGGACTGGTCGGCGATCGCCCGCATCACGTATCGAAACGCGGGCCTGTAAACCGAGGAGGCGATGCGCAGCTTCAACAGTCTTTCGGAGCGTGAGATCCTCGCGCTCGCCATTTCTTTGGAAGAAGAGGACGAGCACGTGTACGCCGACTATGCCGAACGTGTGCGCGCCGAGTTTCCGGCGTCGGCGGCTGTGCTGGACGGGATGCGCCAGGAGGAGTCCACGCATCGCGCGCGACTCCTGGACAGATACCGGCACCGGTTCGGCGATCATGTGCCGCTCATCCGCCGGCAGGACGTCCGTGGATTCGTCACGCGCCGCTCTCCGTGGCTGGTCCGGTCGTTGGGCCCGGACGTGATTCGGCGCCAGGCGGAGGCGGCGGAGGTCGAGAGCCGCTTGTTCTACGAGCGCGCGGCGGCGCGCACCAGCGATCCCGAGACTCGCCAGCTGCTCGACGATCTGGCGCAGGCAGAACGTAGTCACGAAGAGCGGGCCGATGCATTGGAACGCGAGCACCTGACGCCCGGCGCGCGACACGAAGAGGAGCGTGCCCGCCGCCGGCTGTTTGTCCTGCAGGTGGTGCAGCCGGGACTCGCCGGCCTGATGGACGGGTCAGTGTCGACCCTCGCACCGGTATTCGCGGCTGCCGTTGCGACGCGCCAGAGCCATGACGCGTTCCTGGTCGGACTCGCCGCGTCGGTCGGAGCCGGCATTAGCATGGGCTTCGCCGAAGCGCTGTCGGATGACGGCTCGCTGACCGGACGCGGGCATCCCTGGGCCCGCGGGGTTATCGAGGGGGGCATGACGGCGGTCGGCGGCATCGGCCATACGCTGCCGTTTCTCATTCCGGACTTTCACGCCGCCCTGGTGGTCGCCGTCGCCGTCGTGGTGGTGGAACTACTCGCGATCAGCTGGATCCGACACCGGTACATGGACACGCCGCCGCTGACGGCTGCGGTGCAGGTGGGTCTCGGCGGCGTCCTGGTGTTCGTGACTGGCCTGCTGATCGGATCGTCCTGAGGCGCCAGGATAGTTGCGTGACCCCAACGCCGCCGAGTCCATGGCGCCCGTTGCGTACGCCGCTCTTCCGGAACTTGCTGCTGGCCGATGTCATGTCGGACATCGGCACGTTCATGCAGACGGTCGGAGCCGCATGGCTCATGGTGTCGCTCGGCGCGGGCCCGATGTACGTGGCGCTGACGCAGACAGCATCAGCGCTGCCATTCTTTGTGTTCGCGCTGCCGGCCGGCGCCATCGGCGACATCGTCGATCGTCGCAAGTTGATCCTCTATACCGAATGCTGGATGGTCGGGATCGCGACGCTGCTTGCCGTGGCGACAATCGCGGGACTCATGTCGCCGTGGCTGCTGCTTGCCCTGACGTTTGCGCTTTCGGCCGGAGATGCGATCGAAACGCCGACATGGCGGGCGATTCTCCCTGAGCTCGTCACGAAGGACGACCTCGCCGCCGCCTCGGCGCTGAACGGCATCGAATTCAATTTCGCTCGCGCCGTCGGCCCTGCGCTCGCCGGGTTGATCATCGCCGCGGCCGGCGTCGGCGCGGCGTTCACGCTGAACGCGCTGTCGTTTGTGGGTGTGATTCTCCTCGTCGTCCGGTGGAAGCGGCCGATCCGCCGTCGTGCCACGCCGGCGGAACACGTCGGCGGTGCAACAGTGGCGGCACTCAGGTACGTCCGCTATTCACCGGCGTTGCGCCGCATGATGCTTCGGGCGGGGCTGACGATGTTTTTCGCGAGCGCGCTGCTCGCGCTGATACCGTCGGTCGCCAAGAGTGTCAGCGATAGTCCAACCGGCTACGGCATTTTGTTGGGCTGCTTCGGGGCAGGCGCAGTGCTCGGTGCGATCGCGATGCAGCCGGCACG
>DASXGC010000059.1:0-2104 GCA_036489235.1 Vicinamibacterales bacterium | reverse complement strand
CGAGCCCAGCAACGACGACGTGATCAGGAAGACCATGCCGACCAGCCACAGCGTCTGGCCCGGCGCGATGACGGCGAGCGGCGGATACGACGTCCACCCGGACTGCGCGGCGCCACCCTTCTGGAAGAAGCTGGCGAGCATGGTCACGCCGCCGACGAAGTACACCCAGTAGCTCATCATATTGAGCTTGGGGAATGCCATGTCGGGCGCGCCAATCTGAAGCGGCATCACGAAGTTGCCGAACCCGCCGACCGCCAGCGGCACGACGCCGAGGAACACCATGATGGTGCCGTGCATCGCGCCCAGCTGGTTGTAGAACTCCGGCAGCATGATGCCCATCGGCGCGCGATCCTGCCCGAGCCACATCCCGATCAAGGGAATCGGCCGGCCCGGGTACGCGAGCTGCCAGCGCATGATCATCATGAGCGTGAAGCCGAACATGAGGAACAGAAGCGCGGTGATCGCGTACTGGATCCCGATCACCTTGTGATCGACCGAGAACACGTACTTGCGCCAGAACCCCAGGTCCTCGTGATGCTCGCCGTGGCTGTCCACGTGGATGTGGGCGTGCTCGCCGCCCGGATGAATGCCGGTTTTATCCATAAACGAGGCGATTGTATGTAATAGGCACAAGCGGCGCAAGATGCCGCCCGGACGTAAGATCGAGCGATGACCCGCGTGGAAGCCTTACGCGCGGCCGGGTTCGCCGCGTTTCTTGGCGCGGCGGCCGCATCGGCCGGCGCGAATCCCGAATCGGAGGCGCTCCGCGCCAAGGCTGCCAACCACACGTACAACCTCGAACACGACCTCGCGCTGGCGACGTTCCGGCAGGCGGTCGCGGCCGATCCTCAAGACGCAGGCGCGTACCGCGGCCTTGCGTCGTCGATGTGGCTCAGCATCACATTCCGCCGCGGCAACATGACGGTGGACGACTACCTCGGTCGTCCAAACAAGCCGAACACCAATCCACTGCCCAACCCGGATCCCAATGCCGTCACGGGCTTTCACGAGGCGATTGACACGGCGACCACGCTCGCCCGGCAGCGCATCGCCAAGAACCCGAAGGACGCCGACGCGCACTACCAACTCGGTGCCGCGGTTGGCCTGCGCGCGTCGTACACGGCCACCGTCGAAGGCAGCGTGCTCGGCGCCTTCCGTGCCGCGCGCGAGGCCTACGACGAAGAAGAAAAGGTCCTCGTTCTCCAGCCGCAGCGCATGGACGCCGGCCTCATCGTCGGGACTTATCGGTACATCATTGCCACGTTGTCACTGCCGCTGCGGATGGTCGCGTACGCTGCGGGATTCGGCGGCGGTAAGGACAAAGGCATCAAGCAGATCGAGGACGCCGCCGCGTACGCTGGCGACAACCAGACCGAGGCGCATTTTGCGCTGATCCTTCTGTACAACCGTGAAAAGCGCTACGACGATGCCCTCAAGGTCCTGGCGACGTTGAGAGAACGCTATCCGCGCAATCGGCTCGTCTGGCTCGAATCTGGATCGACCTGTTTGCGAGCGGGCCGGGCCAGCGACGCGGAAAAGTTCCTGAGCGACGGTCTCGCGCGCTTTGCGGACGATAAACGGCCGCGTATGTTCGGCGAAGAGGCCTTGTGGCGGTACAAGCATGGCGCGGCGTTGGCTGCCCTGGGCCGCGCCGACGCCGATGCCGAGTTGAAGAGGGCTCTCGGGATAGAGGGACGCAAGTGGGTTCACGCACGCAGCCACCTCGAACTCGGCAAGCTGGCGCTGAAAACCGGCAACAAGCCCGCGGCGGCCGAGGAGTTTCGTGCCGCTATTCCGCTGGCCGATAGCGACAACGACCCGGTGACGTCCGATGAGGCACGTCGCTTGTTGAAATAGGTCGAACCGGCATCCGGAGCGGCTCGTCTACACAAAGGACGCTCGATGACCAAACAGAGAACCTGGGTCTCGGTCCTGATCGCGGCGGTGATCATCGTCGGCGTCCTGGCGGTTTCAGCCGTCGGCGGCACCGCCTATTTCATCTACCGCCACGTGCACACGCAGTTTGTCCCGAACGATAACGCCGAGCGCCAGTTCGCGGATGCTCGCGCCCGCTTCGCCGGCCAGCAACCGCTGCTCGAGCTCC